>JAZNJU010000084.1:0-31042 GCA_045578205.1 Clostridia bacterium
ACAGCAATAACGGAAAGAGGAAGTGTGAATGCAAAAACAGTAATTGTTGCAACGCATTTTCCCTTTATAAACAAACACGGATGGTATTTTCTAAAAATGTATCAGCACCGTTCCTATGTAATCGCACTGGAAAACGCGCAGACTTTCAGGGATATGTACGTGGATGAAAATCAAAGCGGATTGTCTTTTAGAAATTACGGAGATGTGCTTCTTTTGGGTGGGGGCAGTCACCGTACAGGAAAAGATGGCGGAAACTGGGAGGAACTGCGTAGGTTTGCTCAAAGGTATTATCCAAATTCCCGTGAAACAGGTCATTGGGCAACACAGGATTGTATGACTCTCGACTCGCTTCCCTATATCGGACGGTATTCAAAATTAACCGACAATCTGTATGTGGCAACGGGATATAACAAGTGGGGAATGACCTCATCCATGGTTTCTGCCATGATTCTTTCAGATTTTGTGTGCAGAGGGGAAAGCAAATACGAAAAGGTGTACTCTCCTTCCAGGACAATTATTCATCCTCAACTTGCCGTAAATGTATTTGAATCCGCAAAAGGTCTTATCACACCCGGAAAACCCAGATGCCCCCATCTTGGTTGCGTATTGAAATACAACAAACAGGAACATTCCTGGGACTGTTCCTGCCACGGTTCAAGATTTGATAAGGATGGAGAAATCATAGATAATCCTGCAACAAAAGGTATGGAGGATTAATAATATCTTTTCCAAATAAAAAAGAACGCAGAGCGTTCTTTTTTATTTTTTATTCTTGATTTTTTTGAAGTAATCGTATTTTAAAACAAGGTCATTTTTCCTTATGAGATTGTTGATTTTTACATTGGTGTTATGAATGTACACCGGGTCTGCTTCGGTGTTATTGGTAACTTCGCCGAACTCTACATAATTTACACCGTCATACCACGAGTAGTCACTGAAAAATACGTAACCGGGATATTTTTCGTCAAATATGTCTCTGCCTACATAATACTCATCACAGTAGTCAATACCCATCATATTAAGCACGGTGGGGAGTATGTCAATCTGGGAGTTAACCTTGGTGATGTTCATGTTTGTCATATCGTGGCTCCAAATGAAAAACGGTGTCTGATTTATGAGGTTGTTTTCTGTGTTTTTATATTGGTCCAGAATTGTTTTGTCGTTCAGAGTATAGAGGTAGTGGTCTGCAAAAGCAACAATAACAGTGTTTTCCAGCAGTTCGTTGGATTCCAGCCCTTGCAGAAGCAATTCTATCATAAGGTCGGTTTCTTTTGCAAACAAACGTGCAACTTCCTCTTCGCCCAATTTCGGAATTTCTTCATCCTCGTCAAATAGTTTTTGAGAGAGGAGTTTTCCGGTCTTGCCATCCAGAGAAAAAGGAGTGTGGTTGGTGTAGGAAATTATATAGTGTACAAATGGTTTATCCTGCTTGAACAATTTCTTGTAGAAAAGTTCGTTCATAATGAGTTCTCTGTCCAACTGATAGGACGCGTCTGTATAACCGCCGTCGTCCATAAGGCTGTAGTAGTTGTCGTAACCCCAGTTGAGGTAGTTCAAATCTCTGGTGTAGTATTCTCCCGAATTCATATGGAAGGCATTTACCGTATATCCCAGTTTTTTGAACTGGTTAGGAAGCGATGCGGGGAAAGAATTGGTATTGAAAGAATACGCATTCTTTGCATACGAAATGGGGGTAACAAACCCTGTTGTAACAGCAAGTTCAGAGTTAAAGGTGGAACCGCCTCCTGTGTAGTAGGAATAGTGGTCGCTGAACATAATGGAACTGTTTTTTAGTTTGTACAGGTTTGGCATATCCTCTTCGGTAAGAAGCCAGGAATCTATTCCTTCCAATTGGAGAAATATGACATTTTTGCCCTCAAAAATACCTGTGAATTCATTAGCCTTGTGCGGGGTGAGGTTTTCGAAAGTGTCTTCCAAAAAGGCAATTTCTTCCGGGTCTTCTTTTCCGCCGGGTTGAAGGAATGTCGTATATAAATCTTTAACGGAGTACTCATACATACCGCAAATTTTGATGTTTTTGTTGCTGTCGCTGAATGTCTGATAAACATTTCTTGGATTGCGCCATGTATCCCATTCAAGAGACTTGTTTGCTCTGCCAAGCAGTGAGGGCGTTGCAATATGAAGTGCAGTAAATACAAGTATTGTGATTCCGATTTGTTTCCATTTGCATTTCTTATCGGATTTGGAGAATTTGATAATTCCAAAAATACCTGCAATGAGTACAAGTGTGCAACTGATGTAGGTAAAAGTGCTTGCTTCTTTCAGAACGTCAATAATATATTCACTGCCCTCGTCTGCAGATTGGAGCAGATTGAAACTGAAGAAGAACCCGGTGTATGGGTAATATACGGAATGTGTGAGAAAAAGTGCATAGAAAACCAGAAATATAATTCCGTATAAAATTCTGCCGTATATCTTACCCATATAGTGAGATATTGCAGATATACCGCCTATCCAAATCACTGAAAAAAGAATTGATGGTACGAACATCGCAAAATGATTGTACTTTACGCCAGTTGCCAGAATTCGGATAAAGATGTCCATGAGCAAAAGGGGAAGAATAATCGGTATTAAGTTTTTAGCGCCTATTAAAACATTCTTTATTTTGGGCAATCTGAATTTACATTTTTCCATGAGTTAATTCCTCGGACGCTTTTTCAATTTCCTCTATGGTCACTGTACTGGTGTGAGGTATTGGTTTCCATTCCACTTTCATGAACAATGCAAAATACATTGTCCACCTACCTATTGCATCAAAAACAGGCCACGTAAAACAATATAATATTTTTTTTATAAGAGGTATCTTAATTATTCTCTTATGTTCGGTAATAAATACATATACCGCCGTCAGCATTGCTCTGAAATGATAATTGAATCTGCCGATTGCATTCCATATAACCGACAGGAGGATAGATTTAAGTGCTGCCTGAATACCGGGCGATGCAGTTACATATATATCGCCGAAAATGAAGTTCAGAATTTTTGCAAGACCGTTGTTTGTTCTGAACAGTAGTATATTTTCGGTTATATCTATACCTTCTGCATATCTAAAGCAGGCACACATAAGCACCGACACCAGAAGCCAGAGAAAAACTTTGACTATTGCTGTGGGAAAAAGTTGAGCGAGTGTGTCAAAAGATGCCCATCGGCAACGCACTCCCTCAACAAAACGCTTCCATGATAAAGGCTCTTTTTTGGTTTTATCTTTAAAGCAGTTACCTACGAATATGTTTTTGAAGAGGCAGGGACCTGTTTCTACAAATGCAAGAAGATGACCCTTTGACCAGCGAATTCTCTGTCTTAATGCTATTTTCAGGCTTATGGGCTGTTCGTCGTAAAACATAGCAGCGTCACAATAGGAGATGGGGTAGCCGTGAGCCACAGCATCAGCGGTAAAGGCACGGTCTTCTGTAAGGGAGGTATAGTTCCATCCATCTTTGATGAGTTCATTTGCAAAGAGAAATCCTGTTCCCTGAATGTTTGTTGCAAGGCGCAGTACAGATCGCGCTCTGTGGCGGAAACGTATGGAGCGAAGCCAATGGAGTGCATATGTGGAAGCAATCCAGTTTTCGTCGAAGTTTTTGGTGTTTCTGTATGATGTAACAATTTTTTCGCCCTCATCAAAGGCTTCATTCATTCTTGTGATGTAGTCACTGTTTAAGAGGTTGTCAGAATCAAATACAAAGTATCCTTCAAAAGAATCAATGCCGTAGTCTTTTTTGATATTCTTGAACAGAAATTGAAGAGCAAACCCTTTTGTTCTGTGAACTTCGTCAAATCTTTCGTAGCAAACGGCACCTTTTTCTCGGGCAATTTGAGCGGTAGAATCAGTGCAGTTGTCTGCAACCACAAATACGGTCAAAAGTTCCTTTGGATAATCCTGGTGAGCAATACTGTCCAGAAGATTTCCGATAACCGATTCTTCATTTCTGGCAGCAATACATATTGCGTATTTGTGATTGTTTTCCGTCTTTTTAAATTTTCTGGTGAAAAACAGGCCAATAACTTTGTATGCAAATGTGTGAAAAGTCCATATGCCTAAGGCAGTGAAAATCAAACCGCGAATCACATTGGCTTCATCGTAGATTTGTGCTATCCAGTTAATGATATTCTCAAACATTCATAACCCTCCGAAAGTACAAAGCACACGCTTTGTCAATGATGGAAATGGAATTTTTTCTAATTGTACAACTGCTAAATTATATCATATCCTTTGTGCTTTGTCAACAGATGTCGAAGACGGCAAATTGCCTGAAAACAACACAAACTCAGTTCGTATTCCGGACTGAGTTTAATTGATTACTTTTTTACCAGTTCCTTGGATGCCTTTTCAATTTCACCGATGGTTACTGTACTTGTGTGGGGGATTGGTTTCCATTCCACTTTCATAAACAGTGCAAAGTATGTTGTCCATCTGCCGATAATGTCAAATATGGGCCAGGTTATGCAATAGAAAATCTTTTTGTAAAGAGGCATCTTTATAATTCGTTTTCGCTCGGTAACAAACACACAAGCGGCAAGGAGCATTACAGAAATGTGGTAGTTAAGTTTTCCAAGAAGATTCCACACAACCGTCAGAAGTACGGATTTCAGAGCAGCCTGCAATCCCGGTGCGGCAGTCACATAAATATCTCCGAAGATGAAATTGAGTATTTGTGAAAGAAAATTGTTTGTTCTGAAAACAAGCAGACTTTCATCTGCACCTATCCCCTCGCAATATCTGAAGCAGGCACACATAATGACAGAAACTAAAAGCCAGAGACCTGCCTTTATAACCGCAGAGGGGAGAAGAAGTGTAAAAATGTCATAGGAAGCCCATCTGCAACGTATTGCTTCAATAAATCTTTTTCCAAAAGTTACGTTTTTGTTTTCGTTGTTCTTACGCCGTACTCCGGTGAAGATGTGTTTGAAAATCTTTGGACCCGATTCGGTAAACGCCATAAGATGTCCTTTAGACCAACGGATTCTCTGACGCAATGCAATTTTTAAGTTTGTGGGCTGTTCGTCATAGAACATTGCAGCATCACAGTAGGATATGGGGTATCCGTTTGCAACTGCATCTGCAGTAAAGGCGCGGTCTTCTGTAAGGGAAGTGTAGTTCCAGCCGTCTTTTACCAGTTCGTTTGCAAAGAGGAAGCCTGTTCCCTGAATGTTTGTTGCAAGACGCAGTACGGAACGCGCTCTGTGGTTGAAGCGTATAGAACGCAGCCAGTGGATTGCATAGGTGGAAGCAATCCAGTTTTCATCAAAATTCTTTGTGTTTCTGTAGGAAGTAATGATTTTTTCGCCCTCGTCAAAGGCTTCGTTCATTCTTGTTATATAGTCGCTGTTTAAAAGATTATCGGCATCAAAAACAAAGTAACCTTCAAAGTTGTCTATACCGTAATCCTTTTCTATGTTTTTGAAAAGGAACTGCAGGGCAAAACCTTTCGTCTTGTGAATGTTGTCAAACCTTTCGTAGCATACCGCACCTTTTTTTATGCATACATCTGCGGTGGAATCAGTGCAGTTATCCGCAACAACAAAAACAGTAACCAACTCTTTCGGATAATCCTGTTTTGCTATGCTGTCCAAAAGGTTACCGATTACGGCTTCCTCATTTCTGGCGGCGATGCACACGGCGTATTTATGCTTGTTTTCCGTTTTGCGGAATTTTCGTGTGGTGATAAGACCTATTACTGTGTAAACACTGTGATAAAGCACCATGACAGAAAGCACAGACAGTACGGTAAGGTAAATGGTATTTGCAATTTCATATGAGTTTCCGATGCTTGATACAATGGTATTTAATATATTCATTTTCTGTGGCACCTCCTGTGTGCTTACGGGGTTGAGTATATCATAACAAGTTCTGTTTGTCAATTGATATGCTATTGTCTAAAACGATTGACAACGAGGACAATTTAAAATATCATATAGTTACTACACTTTTTGGAGGTACATATGAAAAACCTACACAGACTTGTAATACCATACAAAGACATTTTCACCACGGTGTATGTCATAAAGACCCCTTTGGGAGCACTGCTTTTTGATACTGCCACAACAGTTGAAGATGCAGAGGAGTATATTATTCCTTTTCTTAAAGAACTGAACATAAATGAGGACAACCTTAAATATATTTTTATTTCCCACAATCATATGGATCACGCGGGCTCTATGCGATATATTATGAAAAAGTATCCCAAGGCCATTGTTATTTCAAATTCCCCTGCCATAATGCAAAATCTGGGAGAAGACAAGGTAGTTATGCCAAAAGACAGTGATGTTTTTCTTGATTTCCTGAAGACTGTTTCCATACCCGGACATACACTTGACTGTTGTGCCGTGTTGGATACAAGGACTAACACTCTTGTGTCAGGTGATTCATTGCAGGCATACGGTATTTTCGGTTCGGGACTGTGGGGTGCAAGTATCCGATTTCCTGCATTATACATGGAGGCAATAGAAAAATTAAGAGAACTCAATGTGGAGAATATACTGTCTGCACACGATTACTATCCTTGCGGTCACAGGGCGCGGGGGGCAGATGAGGTTAAAACTTTTCTTGACAGTTGCATAGAACCAATGGCAAAGATAAAGGAATTGATTTTGCAAAACCCCGGCAAAAGTGATGATGAAATTGCAGGACTTTACAACGCCAATAAAAACTTACCAACACTTGGTGGGTATGTTGTCCGTGCTGTAAGGGAAGAAGACTGTGAATTTTACAGTGCTCAAAGATTGAGAAGAGACCTTGTGAGTATGGGTGTGTCGGAGGGTGATGTACTTCTTGTGCATTCCTCCTACAAATCTCTTGGCAAACTCCAAGGCGGGGCAGAAACATTTTTGAAGGTACTTACAGATATTCTTGGAAGCCAAGGAACACTGGTTTTTCCCGCACTTTCGTTTGATAAAGTAAACCGTGAAAATCCTTGTTTTGACAAGAATACAACCTTCGGATGCGTTGGATATCTTGCCGAATATTTCAGAACGCAGTTCCCCGATGTTGTGCGCAGTGTACATGCAACACATTCTTGCTGTGCATGGGGGAAGTATTCACGGGAGATAACGCAAAATCACATTAAAGATATTACTCCCGTGGGTGAGAATTCACCGTTTTCTCTGATACCGAAATACAAAGGTAAAATTCTTATGCTCGGATGCGGTCTGCGTTGCAATACCTCAATGCACGGCGTAGAAGAAACCGCGGAGCCGCCTTATTGTATGGACCGTACATGCACTGTGAAATATATTCTGAGAGATGGTGACAAAGTAGTGGAGCAGGAAGCCTATCGCCATGACTTCACTTTGGATGGGGAACAGCATTATATACAAAGATACGACAGAATAGAAGAACTTCTTGACAGCGGGGAGATAAAGCACGGATATATTCTTGAGGCAGAAAGTTACCTTATGGATGCCGATGCTGTATGGAAAAAGGGACACGCCAAACTTCTTGAAGAGCCTATGTTTTTTGTAGATTTGCCAAAACCGAAAAGCGAAAACCCCAAAAGATGACACAATAAGTAATTTGGTGTAATATTTTGGTATATAAGAATAAAATTTTAGGTTTACAACAACTTGGTATTTACCTATAATGAAGTTAGAAAACTGTGGTGGTGAAGCCCATGAAAACCTATCTGCGTCACAAAAGTCTCAATGTAATTGACATCAAAGAACTTATCGCATTGGAATACCTGGATTTTGAGGGAAAATACAAAGATTATGTGGAGAAACATGATTTTTGGGAAATCTGCTATGTAAAAAAAGGCAGTATTTCAGTGTCTGTGGACGGTAAGAAGAAAAATCTTGCAGAAAACACAATCACGTTTATTCCTCCCTACAAAACCCATTCGTATTATTCACAAAACGGCAATGAAAGCAGTGCTTTTGTAATCTGTTTTGCCTGTTCGTCACAGTCGCTCAAAACATTGGGCGGTATGGTCTTTTCTCCCGACGCAAATCAACTTGAATGTCTGGAAAAAATCATCTGTGAGTACAAGCAGACATTCAATGTGAATGACGAGGGTGTTATGGAAGTTTTGCCGTCTCCCGCCTTTGGCGGACAACAGGCAATCATAATTTTGCTGGAGTATCTTCTCATATGCCTTTTGAGAATGCTTTCACTTGAGAAAAACCCCGAAATTGTTTTTCTGCAGGATGACAGGTTCTATGCAGGTCTTGTGGATGGGATAATAGACTTTTTCAGGGAGAATCTCGGGAGAAAAATCACCCTGAAAGAAGTTTGCAAAAGAGTGAACTATTCCAGTTCGTTTATATGCAAGACATTCAAAGAACAAACAGGAGAAACACTGTTTTCTTACTTTAATCGCATGAAGATAGAAGAATCAAAAAGAATGCTTCTGGAAACGGAAATGTCCGTTGTGGCAATTTCAAGAGAGTTGGGATTTTCGGAGGCAAAGTATTTTGGTTCCATGTTCAAAAAAGCGGAGGGAGTTTCTCCTGTTCAATACAGAAAAAGGAATAAAAAATAGGAGGTATGCTCGGTGGTTACAACTGTTTTAGGCGAAATAAACAAGAACGAACTCGGTGTCACTTCATCGCACGAGCACATATTCATCGATATGCGTTGCTGTGTGGATATAACAGGAAATGAACCTGCGTGTTTTGGTGATAAAGTGTGTATGGAAAACAGAGCCGAGGTTTTTGCCGACCCCTATGCCATTTTGGACAATGCGCTTTTGGAGGGTGTGGATGATGCCGTTTCCGAAATGGAACATTTCAAACTCTGGGGCGGAAAAACAATCATCGACTGCACTCCCGATGAAATAGGCAGAGACCCTCTTGCTTTGAAAGAGGTTTCTAAACGCAGCGGAGTGAATATTGTTTTGGGTTGCGGTCACTATTATCACAAGGCACATTTTCCCTATGTCAAAGATGCAAGTGTTGCGGTACTTGCCGATGAAATGAGAAAAGATATTCTCGTCGGAATAGGGGATACAGATATAAAAGCAGGAGTAATCGGTGAAATCGGCACAAGTGCTGTTATGAGCCCCGATGAAAAAAAGGTACTGCACGCTGCAGGAATAGTCGGAGGGGAGACAGGTAAGGCAATCCACGTACATACCGATTTGTACACAGAAAACGGGTTTGAAGTGGTGGACATTCTCACTTCCGAGGGTGCAAAACCCGATAAAATCTGTATAGATCACGTGGACGTTCTTCTTCGCCCCGATTACATAAGAGCACTTCTGGAAAAGGGAGTGTATGTGGAGTTTGACAATTTCGGAAAAGAGTTCTATGTATCAGAAAAGCGCAGGTTCGCTTATGATCTTGAGAGAATAAGACTTCTCAAAACTCTTCTGGACGAAGGCTACGGTGAAAAAATCCTTGTGTGCAACGACATTTGCCTAAAGACCATGTGGAAAAAATTCGGCGGTCTTGGCTATGCGCATATTCTTCGCACGGTAAAAGATATGGCTCTTCAAAATGGAATAACGGAAAAACAGTACATGTCACTTCTTATAGACAATGTAAAGAACTTTATAGCATAAAATTTCAAGGAGGAAAAGAAAATGAATTATCCAAAAATTGAAGGCAAGGAGTATCTTCAGAGAATTGAAGCACTCCGAGCAGTAATGGCGAGAGACGGAGTAGACCTTGTGGTTGGTTTCTCCAATCTTCTGGAAATCGGTATTGTGAGATACTACTGCGGCTTTGCTCCCGTAAATGAGAGTTCCGCTATAGTAATCCCTGCAGACGGACAGGTTATTGTGTGCAGCGGTCAGGCATCGTTTGACTACTGCGAGGTTCAGAATGCGCTTCCCGGAAGCCGTATGGCTATTCTGCCCGAAATCGGTGAAGTAAGCGGATTTGAATATGACACCGAGGGACAGTTGGATTTCGAAGAACTCTTCCAGCAGGTTAAAGCAGAACATCCCGGTGTTAAGAAAATCGGTTTCATCGGCAGACTTATATTCCCCTCAATCATAATGAACAAAATGAAGAAAGTATTCTCCGATGCACAAATCGTAGACTACGATGATGTTCACTATGAGCAGAGAATAAGAAAGAGCCCTGCAGAAATTGAAATTCTGAAGACAAACTGGGAAATGGTTTCGTCCATGTTCGAAACAGTTGTTCCCAAGATTGAAGTTGGTATGACAGAGCGTCATATCGAAGGCATGTTTGAGGCAGAAATGATGAGCCTTGGTGCAGAAAGTTATGTTCAGTCCTTTGCTCCCATGGTAGCAACAGGCCCCAAGAACTCCTACATCAGTATGTGCAGAAATACACTCCGTCAGATTGGCGAAAGCGAAATCATAAATCTCGCTGCAGGTGTGAGTTACGAAGGTTACAACGGTATTATCTGCAGTCCCCTCGTTCTTGGCGAAATCCCCCAAAAGATTAAAGATGCCGTAATGTGTGCATATGATGCCCTGAACTATGCTTCCGCAAAGATGACTGCAGGCACACCTTGCGATGTTGTACTCAACGCATACACAGAGTATCTCACAAAGCGCGGATACATAGACTACTGTCCTTACGGAAGTCTTCACAGCACAGGTATGCTTGAGTGCGAAGCACCCACATTCACAGTAGGAAACAAGCGTGTTATTGAAGAAAACATGGCTATTTGTATAGATGCTTACTTCAAGGGTATGGAGTGGGGTTCATTCCGCATTGAAGACTGCTACCTCATTACAAAAGACGGTGCAAAGAGAATGACAACCTACAACGACAAAGCAATCCCCGAACTTTTTAAATGATAGGAGAAAAATACAATGGAAAAAGGTAAGAAGAATTGGGTGTTCTGTGACGGATATCTTCCTCCTCACGGTGATAACCCTGATTTTGAAGGTCACGAAGCACTCATGCTCACAAACTTAAACGATAAAAAAGCAACAATAGAACTGACGTTCATTTTCGAGGACAGAGCCCCCGAAACAGGAATAATGTTAGAACTTGAGGCAATGAGAACAACTTGTGTGAGACTTGATAAGCCTATGGGTGATAAGGGATTCAAGTTGGAAGAATCCGTTCAGTACACTGTGTGGGCAAAAAGCGATGTTCCGATTTGCGCTTGCTTCGGCAGATTGGATGTCCGCCAGACAAATATGGCATACTACAGTGTAGAAGGATACACTTTCTGATTTTAATGACTGCTAAAACCGAAATGAGATGTGATATTTTCACATCTCATTTTTTTGTGTGTCTGTGTCGGTACTCCTTTGGCGAACAGCCGTATTTATCGTTGAAAGCACGCCAAAATGTGGAAAATTCACCAAATCCGCTGAGGTAGCAAATGTCCGTAATTGATTGATTGGAGAATTCAAGCATTTTCACTGCATATTCAAGCCGAAGTTTTGCAAGGTACTGTTTCGGCCCGATTGACATGTGTTTTGTAAAAAGGCGCGACAGATATGATGGGGTAACTTTTGCATAATTTGCAACATCTGCCATTGTTATGTTTTCCTGAAAATTAAGTTGCATATAGTTTAAAGAAAGTTTAATGGGGTTGTTTTGCACTTCTTTGGGTGTTTCGGTTACGCTTCCGAGTTGACGGCAGGTGTTTACTGTGATTGCGTTCAAAAGAATTTTGGCATATTCCTCGTTGAAAAGGAGAGGGGTTTCAATTTCTTTTTCAAAAAGGTCCAGAAGGTATGTCATAGTTTCAAGTGCTTTTCCTTTGAAAGTGAGTTTTTTTGTCTCATTATGCAAAAGGTAGGAAAGCAGGGTGTCGTCTGTATAACCTGTGACAAATTGAAGGGTATAAAGTTCCAGTGTGTCCGATTTCAAGGTGATATTGTGGAAGTCCGAAAGGTTAAAGATGAACATATCTCCCGCTTTTCCCTCGTAATTTTTTCCGTTGACCGAAAACTCACATTCACCCCTGACAATAAATTCAAACTCGTAAAAACTGTGCCAATGGGTTTCAACATGGCGGTCGATAGTCTTTTTTTCTATAACTGCGCTCTTGCCCAGATACGGTTCGTCAAGCCTTTGGAATTTCTTCACAACTTTCACCTCTTTCAAACAGTATATCACCACAGTGCAAAAAATGCAATGTTTTTTCACTGTAGTGCAAAGTTCTCCGCAAGTACATAGTGCTACAATGTAATCAAACAAATATCATTGGAGGAATGTGGAATGAAAAGATATGAAAACAACCCCATTATAACCCCTGCAGATGTAAAACCGTCAAGAGAAGATTTTGAAGTTGTTTGCGTTTTCAACTGCGGTGTAACAAGGTTTCAGGGAGAAACACTTTTGCTTATGCGTGTGGCGGAAGTTCCGAAAAATGACAATGCCGATGTTTTCCTCGCCCCTATGTTGGACGACAAAACAAATGAACTAATCATTAAAAGTTACGACAAAAATGACAAGTCAATTGATTTTGCCGATTCAAGATTTGTAATTACCCCCACGGACAGAGTTCTTACATCTATTTCCCACTTCAGAATAGCACGAAGCAAAGACGGAATCAATTTTGAAATTGATGAAAAACCGGCAATGTTCCCTTGCAATAAATATGAAAGATTCGGTATCGAAGACCCTCGTATCACAAAGATTGAAGATACATACTACATAAACTACAGTGCTTGCTCAAACATTACAGGCGTCACAACAAACCTTGCGTCAACAAAAGATTTTAAGGAATTTACACGCCACGGTGTTATTTTTACCCCCGACAACAAGGATGTTGCCATCTTCCCCGAAAAGATCAACGGAAAGTATCTGGCATTCAACCGTCCCGCATCCGCAGAATATAAGATGCGCGATATGTGGATTTCCGAGTCCGACAACCTCGTTTACTGGGGCAACCACAAACAGTTTATGGGCGGTACAAAGGAATCCTGGGACGGCGGACGTATCGGTTGCAGTGCAGTTCCTTTCAAAACAGAAAAAGGATGGATAGAAATTTATCACGCGGCAGATGAAAACGACAGATATTGTCTTGGTGCGCTTTTGCTTGACCTTGAAGACCCGACAAAAATTATTGCACGCTCAAAGGGTCCCATCATTGAACCCGAAGAAGACTACGAGGTGTTCGGGTTCTATGGTAATGTTATCTTCAACTGCGGTGTTCTTGAAGAGGATGGCGTGGTAAAGATATATTATGGTGCTGCCGATACCTGCATTGCCTATGCGGAAACCACAGTAGATGAAATTATGAATATGATGCTTTGAGGTAAGTGTTATGGACTATAAATCACAACTGGAAAGATGGCTTGAAAGTCCTGAAGTTGATTATTCTTCCAAAGAGGAAATAGAGAATCTTACCCCCGATGAGGCGGAGGACAGTTTTTACCGTTCGCTGGAGTTTGGTACAGGCGGTTTACGGGGGATTATGGGAGTTGGCACAAACCGTATGAATGTTTATACGGTGCGTCAGGCAACCCAGGGACTTGCAAACGAAATTATAAGTCTGGGTGCTCAAGCACCGAAAAAGGGTGTTGTTATTGCATACGACTCGCGGAACAACTCTTCAAAATTTGCAACGGAATGTGCAAAGGTTTTGATTGCAAACGGCATAAAGACCTATCTTTTCGACAGCCTGCGTCCCACGCCCGAACTTTCATTTGCCGTGAGACATCTTGGCTGTGTGAGAGGCATTGTCATCACAGCGAGCCATAACCCAAAACAGTACAACGGCTACAAAGTCTATGGTGAAGACGGTGGTCAGATTACCCCCGAAAGTGCAAAGGTAATCCAGCATTTTATAAATACCACCGATATTTTTCTCGATGTGCTTGTGAATGAAACTGCGAAACCGTTTGTAATCGGCAAAGGGATTGACAAAGAGTACATCAGATGTGTCAAAAGTTGTGCCCCCGATACTCCTGTGCACCGTGAACTTAAGGTGGTTTATACCCCTCTTCATGGTTCGGGAAATTTGCTTGTGCGCAGAATACTGAAAGAAATGGGTGTTAAAAATGTGTTTGTCGTTCCCGAACAGGAGTTTCCCGACGGCAATTTTTCAACAGTGCGTTCTCCCAATCCCGAGGACAGCGAGGCTTTGAGACTTGCGATAAATTATGCAAAAAAGATAGATGCAGACCTCATACTGGGCACAGATCCCGACTGTGACAGAGTGGGTATTGCCGTGCCCGACGGCAAAGGCAGTTACAAAGCATTGACAGGTAACCAGACGGGTGTTTTACTTTGCGACTATATTCTTAATAACGCCAAATTGAAGCCAAGTTCAACAGTAGTTAAGACCATTGTTACCACCGATATGATTTCGTCTATGTGCAAAGATTACGGCATAACACTTGTTGAGGTGTTGACAGGATTTAAATATATAGGTGAGTACATTAAATATATGGAAGATATGGGGAGGGAGGAAGACTTTGTTTTCGGACTTGAAGAAAGTTACGGATACCTCGCAGGTACCTACACGCGCGACAAAGATGCCGTTGTGGCGTCCATGCTCATTGCACTTATGGCTTCTTCCTGCAAAATCGAGGGCATTACCGTACTGCAAAAACTCAATTCGTTGTATGAAAAGTATGGTTATTATACCGAAAGTATGGAAACTGCCACATTGACCGGTATATCAGGTCTCAAAGAAATAAACGCCATAATGGAAAAATTCAGACTTGGCAATTTGTCTCTTGAGGTTGTCAAAATGGAGGACTACAGCCTTGGTATAAACCAACTCCCAAAATCGAATGTACTGAAATTCTACACGGAAGACGGTTTTGGTTTTACTGTTCGTCCTTCAGGTACAGAACCCAAAATCAAATTCTATTTTTGGGGTTGCTCGGATTCGTGCGAAGAATCTCAAAAGAAACTGCAAGATATGAAAGACGAGGTAATGGCATTTGCATTTGAAAAAACAAGAGAGAAAGAATGATTATATATGAAACCGTTAAAACTCACACCTGCTTTTAAAGACTACATATGGGGTGGTGACAGACTTCGCACAATATACGGAAAAAAGACTCGCCTTTCGCCTGTCGCGGAAAGTTGGGAACTAAGTTGCCACAAGGACGGACCGAGTGTTATCTGTGGCGGTGAACACGACGGAAAAAGCCTGGATGACTACATTAAGGAAAATCCGGGAATCCTGGGCACAAGTGTTATGGGCAGTGAACTTCCCATACTCATAAAATTCATTGATGCAAAGGAAAGTTTAAGCGTACAGGTGCATCCCGATGATGAATATGCCATGAAGCGTGAAGGACAAAACGGAAAAACCGAAATGTGGTATGTTGCGGATGCTGACCCAGGTGCTTACATAGTATTCGGACTTAACGATGATATCACCAAAAATGAACTTGCTTTGGCAATCAAAGGGCAACGGCTCGAAAGTCTGCTGAATTTAGTGCCGTCAGCGAAGGGTGAAGTGTTCTTTGTGGAGGCGGGTACAATTCATGCCATAGGCAAAGGAAATCTTATTGTTGAAATACAGCAGAACTCCAATGTTACATACAGACTGTATGACTATGGCAGAGTAGGTAAAGACGGAAAAATGCGCGAACTTCATGTTGAAAAGGGGATTGAGGTTTCAAATTGCAAAAAAATGCCGCCAAGATGCAGGAGTAATTTTTCGGGCGACATGAGACAACTGGCACAGTGTAAGTATTTTGTGGTAAATGAAATTAAACTCAATGGGACAAAAAACATGAATTCCTCCTCGGAGAGTTATCATGCACTTGTGACTGTGGACGGCAATTTCGAGATTTCCGGTGCAGACTATGTGTTGACTGTGAATGCAGGAGAGACTGTGTTTGTTCCTGCCGGAATCGGGGCTTATTCCATCATAGGAGATGCAACAGTGCTTTTTGTTTCAAATTCCTGACAGTCTCTTCCAATCAGGAAGAGACTGTTTTTGCGTAAATTTGACTGTGTTGATGTGATGTGTTATAATATCTACGCGTACATATGGATAAGTAATATCGTACTGCTAAAGGGGGCAATGTATAGTGGGAGATTTTGAGTTTTTGGTTGAAAAAGAAGAAATGTGGGCGCGTATGCTAATGGAAGTTCTTGAAGATAACTCAATACCCTGCGCGTCGTTTCCTGTCTACGGTGCCGCTATTACTATGAAATCATGGCAAAAAGAAGTTTTGAGAGTTTTTGTGCCTGCTGAAAAACATCAACAGGCAACAGAGTTGCTTCGGGAGTTTTTTTCAGAAGATATGTCCGAAGAAGATAAGCAGTATGATGTTTAAAATTTAAAAGGTGAATATATGAAAAACAATACTAAAAAAGCGATACTTATGGTTGCACTGATAGCAGTGTTTTGCACTTTTATGGCGGTAACGGATGCGTTTTTGAAAGTTAATTACTTTTTGAAATCCGCCATTAAACTGTTTTTGTTTCTGGTGCTTCCTGCCGTATATGCACATTACGACAAAGAAACAAAAATCAAAGAAATTTTTACCGTGCGCAAAAAAGGAATTAAACTAGCACTTTTTCTCGGAGTGTCGCTCTATGGTGTCATTCTTGGCGGATATCTGCTTTTAAAAGATGTTTTTGATTTTTCCGCCATTACAGGGGCACTCACTTCAAACATAGGCGTTACAGGCAAAAATTTCATATTCGTTTCTCTATACATATCCTTTGTAAATTCATTCCTTGAAGAATTTTTCTTCCGAGGTTTTGCATTTATAACATTAAAGAGAATAACAGGAAGAGGATTTGCCTATGTCTTCAGTTCTGCGGTATTTGCCATCTATCACATTGCAATGATGATAGGGTGGTTTGACCCCGCAGTGTTTGTAATAGTTCTGGCAGGACTGTTTGCAGGAGGACTAATCTTTGACTGGCTCAACGAAAAAAGTTCAACGCTATATCCGTCCTGGTTTGTGCATATGTTTGCAAATTTTGCTATAAACACAGTGGGGTTTATTCTGTTTGGAATTATATAAAATGACTTTTTCGGAGGAAACGTATGATAAAAAAGATATCTGCTATAATTGTTCTTGTAATACTTCTTTCAACGTTCAATGTCTTTGCTGTGGATACATACAGCGGTTACAACTATCCCATAGATATAGATGTAAACGGAAGTTTCATAAAATGTGCAGAAAAACCGATTCTTATGGACGGAACCACCTATATTCCCCTGCGTGATTTTTCCGATGCTGTTGGAGGCACAATAGAATGGAACGGGGAAGAAATGTCTGCAACAATGCTCAAGGACGGACATACATTTGTTTTTTATCTTGAGAATGATTATTGCCTCATAGACGGCGATCAAAAAAATTACGGTTCGGTTGTATATAACGGTCTGACCTTTGTTCCTGTAAGGGCTGTATCGGAGGTTCTTGGCTATGAAGTTTCATGGGATGATTTCTACCTTGCGGTAAAAATCGTTGCTCCCGGTGTGGAGGTTCCGTGGGAATGTATAGATACTTCGTACACCTATGAAGACATTATGTACCTTGCCAAAATCACTCAAATAGAAAGCGGATATCAGCACTTCCAAGTAAAACTCGGTGTTGCGGGAACAGTTATGAACAGGGTAAAATCACCCGAGTTTCCTGCAACTGTGAAAGATGTTATTTTCGATACCAGATACAGTCCCCAGTTTCCGCCTGCCCACACGGAGAAGTTTGAAACACTCACTGTGTCAAAAGACACCATGATTGCATCAAAATGTGTGCTTTTCGGTGTAAATATAGTGGAAGATTCTCTGTACTTTGTGGATACCGCATATGCACCCGGCTCCTGGGTACATACCAACAGACCCCACTGCATAACACTTCACGATATGTCTTTTTACAGGTGAACGCTATGAAAAAAACACTTGCCGTATTATTCATATTAATAGTAATCCTAAGCACATTATTTGCTGTCGACAATATAAAGATGAAAAAGAACGAGCCTGTTGTTTTTTCAACATGGGGCAAAAAGTATACTCCGAAATCTGCGATAACGAAAGAGATGGCGGTGGAAAACGTCAAAAAGATAATTGATGACACGAGCAGAAGTACCATTACAAATTACAGTAGTCCCAAGGTGGAAGAAATTGTTTTGAACAAGGAAACCTCAATATACCTTTTTGATGATACATTAAAAAACAGAGGAAAAAACGATGCGTATAAAATAACTTTCAATACAACTCAGGACGGCCTCTTGGGTCCCATGGTTTTTTATGTGGACAAGTACACCGGGCAACTTATTGGCATGGGTTTCAGAGAATGAGACATTAATGGAATGAATATATAATTAATTATATTGGCACAATATATAAAATTATCAAATAAAATTTCCGGAATTATCCTTTACTTTTATTGACATTTGCAAAAACACGTGTTATACTATATAAGGCGGAAATTTGAATAGCAAACGAGAGCCGCCGTTAATCGGTACGGCTCTTTTTTTACAAACGCCAAAATTGTATATAATAATTTATATAAATTAAATTTTCAGAAAAGGGGTTTGCATTATGAAACAACTCGATTTGGCTAAGTACGGCATTTCCGATGTCAAGGAAATCATCCACAATCCTTCCTACGAAGAACTGTTTGCAGCAGAAACAGACGCAACATTGGAAGGTTATGAAAAGGGTCAGGTTACAGAACTTGGCGCTGTTAATGTAATGACAGGTATCTACACAGGACGTTCACCCAAAGACAAGTTCATCGTTATGGATGAAAACTCCAAGGACACAGTATGGTGGACTTCCGAAGAATTCAAAAACGACAACCATCCCTGCAGCGAAGAAACATGGGCAGAACTCAAGAAAATCGCTGTAAACGAACTTTCCGGCAAAAAACTCTATGTTCAGGACGTATTCTGCGGTACAAATGCCGATTCACGCATGGCAATCCGTTTTATTATGGAAGTTGCTTGGCAGGCACACTTTGTAAAGAATATGTTTATCAATCCCACAGCAGAAGAACTCGAAAACTTTGAACCCGATTTTGTTTGCTACAACGCTTCCAAAGCAAAGGTTGAAAATTACAAAGAACTCGGCCTCAACTCCGAGACTGCTGCTGTATTCAATATAACATCCCGTGAGCAGGTAATCTTAAACACCTGGTACGGCGGTGAAATGAAAAAGGGTATGTTCTCCATGATGAACTACTTCCTCCCCTTAAACGGCATGGCTTCCATGCACTGCTCTGCAAATACCGATATGGAAGGAAAGAACACAGCCCTCTTCTTCGGTCTTTCCGGAACAGGAAAAACAACACTTTCCACTGACCCCAAGAGACTTCTCATCGGTGATGATGAACACGGTTGGGACGACAACGGTGTATTTAACTTCGAGGGCGGATGCTATGCAAAGGTTATTAACCTCGACAAAGAGTCCGAACCCGACATATACAATGCTATTAAGCGCAATGCACTCTTGGAAAACGTTACTGTAGACGAAAACGGTGTTTGCGATTTCGCAGATGATTCTGTTACAGAGAACACACGTGTGTCTTACCCCATAGACCACATCGAAAAGATTGTCCGCCCTGTATCTGCTGCTCCCGATGCAAAGAATGTTATCTTCCTTTCTGCAGATGCTTTCGGCGTACTTCCCCCTGTTTCCATACTTACACCTGAACAGGCTCAGTACTACTTCCTCTCCGGCTTTACCTCAAAACTTGCAGGAACAGAGCGCGGTATTACAGAACCCACTCCCACATTCTCTGCTTGCTTCGGTCAGGCGTTCCTTGAACTCCACCCCACAAAGTATGCAGAAGAACTTGTTAAGAAGATGGAAAAGAGCGGTGCTAAGGCATATCTCGTTAACACCGGTTGGAACGGTACAGGAAAGCGTATTTCCATCAAAGATACCCGCGGTATCATAGATGCAATCCTTGACGGCTCAATCCTCAAGGCAGAAACAAAAACAATTCCTTACTTTAACCTCGCAGTTCCCACAGAACTCCCCGGAGTTGACACAAACATCCTTGACCCCAGAAACACCTATGAAGACGCTTCCCAGTGGGATGAAAAGGCAAAAGACCTCTCCAATCGTTTTGTTAAGAACTTTGTTAAGTACACCGGCAACGATGCAGGTAAGGCCCTTGTTGAAGCAGGTCCTCAGTTATAATTGACTAAAAAGTAAACGGCAAAAATAAACCGACCTCCAAAAGTCAGACCAAATCTGACGATTGGGAGGTCGGCTTTTTTGTGGTAAAAGTATTTACTTTTTTGGATAAATATGTTATGATAAGCGCATATGTGCGAGGTGATGTTATGAAAAAAGATTTTGCTGAGGTAGACAAGAATTTTTTGGGTCTTAAGAAAGATTTTAAAGATATGAAACTGCATAATGTTATGGATGAACCTTTTGTTTTGGAGGGACTGTATAAACCAAAGGAAACAGGCGTTTTCACCAGACTTCCCATGGAATTTAAAGACATGGACGATTTAAATGATACTGCAAAAATTGTCATGACAAACACGGCAGGAGGCAGGGTGCGCTTTGTGACGGATTCTCCCTACATAGTGCTTCACGTTGTTTTGGGCGATGAGTCATATGTGATTCACCATATGGCGCAGACCAATGTCAAGGGTTTTGATATGTACTGCAGAGATTACGCTTCACGCGATGAACTCAACTTTGCCAAAGTGTTTATTCCAAATGTTGACGAAGAAACAAGAAGTTACACCGATTCCTATGAGTTCACAACAGTGAAATTAAGAGATATAACCATCAATTTCCCGTTGTATCACAATGTCAGTGAAGTATTCATAGGACTAAAAGACGGCTCAAAACTGGAAACAGCCGCTCCATACGGTTTTGACAAAAAAATCGTGTTCTACGGTTCTTCGATAACTCAGGGAGGATGTGCTTCCAGACCTGGTATGGCATACCCTGCAATACTCGGAAGACGGCTTGACTGCGACACCATGAATCTCGGATTTTCGGGAGCAGGTCAGGGAGAACAACTTGTTGCAAACTTCATAGCGGATATGGATATGTCGGTTTTTGTTATGGACTACGACCACAATGCGCTGTCGGTTGAACATCTGGAGAGAACTCATTATCCGTTTTATGAAACCATTCGAAAAAAACATCCGGATATGCCTATTATAATGATGTCTGCACCTGTGAGTATGCTGGATGAATACAATCCCATAATCCCGGGTATGAAAAAACGCAGAATGGTGATTATGGAGTCCTACATAAAGGGTGTAAGGTCAGGAGATGAAAACCTCTACTTTGTGGACGGTACATCACTTCTGGGAACTGACAAACCTTACAACAGCACGGTAGACGGCAACCATCCCAATGACTACGGTTTCTGCCAGATGGCAGAAAGACTGTATCCGATTCTTGCACGTCTTATTAAAAGAAGGGGGGATGTACTGTGAGCGGTGATATTTCAAAACTCGACAAAAACTTTATGGCAAACGACAAGAAGTTTCCCGATATGGTTCTTATGGACGTATGGGATGACCCTATCTGTCTGTACGGTCTTTGCAAATCGGAAGAAAAAGGGGTTTTTACAAGGCTTCCTTTAAGTTTCAAACAAAGTGATGAGGTTACCGAACCTCTCAAGCATCTTATGCAAAACACTGCAGGGGTGAGAATGAGATTTAAAACCGATTCCCCATACATTGCGCTTTATGCTCTGCTTGGTGAAAGCAGATACAAACTTGCACATATGGCAGATACGGGCGCTTTTGGTTTTGATATGTACGCAAGAGATGAGGGATTTACAGGGGAGGAAGAGTTTGTAAAGACATTTATCCCCTGGCTCAGAGAGGACAAAAGTTTCAGCGATTCCTATGAATTTCCTGATGCGAGAATGAGGGAAATCACAATAAATTTCCCATTGTATCACGATGTTGACAAAGTGTACATCGGAATTAAGGAGGATGCCGCAATCTGTGCACCAAGACCCTACACCGTGGAAAAACCCGTTGTGTTCTACGGTTCCTCCATAACCCAGGGTGCCTGCGCTTCAAGACCCGGAAACTGCTACACAAACATTTTGGCAAGACGTCTTGACTGCGACATAGTAAACCTTGGATTTTCAGGAAGTGCCAAGGGCGAAAAGTGTATCGGAGATTATATCGCTGGCCTTGAGATGAGTGCTTTTGTAATGGATTATGACTACAACTGCTCAGGTCCCGGGCATCTGAAAGAAACACACTATCCGCTATATGAAACAATCCGAAAGGCACATCCTTTCATACCCATAGTTATGATGTCCGCACCCATACTGGTTCCCAAGCGTTATCCCGTTTCCGATGCCCTCATAGAGCGCAGAATGGTTGTAATGCAATCCTACATAAAGGGTATGAAATCGGGTGACAAAAACCTATATTTTGTAGACGGTACTTCGCTTCTTGGAGCAGACCAAAACGGCAACGGCACCGTGGACGGTGTTCACCCCACGGATTACGGTTTCCGTATGATGGCAAACAGCATTTATCCAATACTTGAAAAAACTATACGATAGGAGAAAATTAAAATGAGTGAATTACTTGAAATTATAATGATAGTTAGTTTTGGCTTTTCATGGCCTATGAACGTTGTAAAAAGTTATAAGGCCCGCACCACAAAAGGTAAGAGTCTTTCTTTTCTGCTTCTCATATTCTTTGGTTATATAGCAGGAATAGCGTCCAAGTTTACCAATGAAGCATACATGGCGGCATTTGCAGAAAAATGGTATGTTCTGTTCTTCTATTTCCTCAACATAACAATGGTTGGAATAGATATAATCCTTTATTTCAGAAATCTCAGTCTGGATAAAAAGGCAAATAATTAAACACCCTGTTTTAGAGGTGGAAAGCAAATGAGTTTAAAGGATTTTTGTTATAGCGAAAAGAAGAATAATCTGGCAAAAAAATTCATCGTTCCGAAATCTGTTGTATGTCAGGACGGTGCAGAAAATACCCATTATCTCCTTAAAGACACATTGCGTCAGCCTATTCACCGCAACGGTATTGAGACCTGCACGATTCGAAAAGGAGGCTATGTGCTTCTGGATTTCGGAAGCGAACTTCACGGAGGAATAGAAATCAACGTAAATTCCGTGGAAGATGTAAACTCCACAGGGGAGACCTGTATAAGTACGAGGATACACATTGTGTTCGGTGAGAGTGTAAGCGAAGCCCTGTCCGACATTGGCGATGGAAAGGGTGCGGTAAATGACCACTCCACAAGGGATATGATTGTGCATACAACATCCCTTTCGAATATGCGCTACGGAAACACGGGATTTCGTTTTGTGCGCATAGAGGCTTTGGATGCAGGTATCAGCATGGCCGGAGTAAAGGGCGTACTGGAGTACAAAGACATTGAATACAAAGGCACATTTATGTGCAGTGATGAAAAGATAAACAAAATATTTGATACCGCGGTTTACACTGTTCACCTCAATATGGGTGACTATGTGTGGGACGGTATAAAAAGAGACCGCCTTGTATGGATAGGTGATTTCCACCCCGAAATGTCTGCAATTTCAACAGTGTTCGGCTACGATGAATGTGTGGAAAACACTCTTGATTTTGCAAGGGACAACTACCCCATAGACGAAACAAACAAGTGGATGATTTTTGCAAGTTACTCCGCTTGGTGGATTGTGGCTCATAGAGATTGGTATATGCAAAACGGAAGATATGAATATCTTCTGGAGCAGAGAGATTACCTGTACAAACTGGCAGAGAACTTTATAAATTCCATTCTTCCCGACGGCACGTTGAAATTCGGCGACGCTCACTATTTTGTGGATTGGAGTTCTTGCGACACAGAATGGATGGAAGCAGGCTTTCGCGGTTGTATAAAATTAGGACTTGAAGCCTCAGCGGATATATTCAAAGTATATGGCGATAAGAAAATGAGCCAAAAGTGTATTGAAAGCGCATCGTACCTGGGGAAAGTTTCGGTTCCATATGAGGGAAACAAGCAGGTTTGCGCAATGGTAGGACTTTCCGAACTCTATGGCAAAGATGTCACAGATACTCTTTCTTACGACCTGCCATACGGTATGTCCACATTCTACGGGTACTATGTTCTTCTGGCGCTTGCAAAAGGCGGAAAGACTCCGGAAGCAATAGATGCAATGCGTTCCTACTGGGGTGCAATGCTGGATATGGGTGCCACTACATTCTGGGAAGATTTCGATATGAAGTGGCTCAAGAACGCTTCGGGTATATGCGAAATTCCTACTGCGGACAAAAACGATATCCACGCAACATACGGCAAATTTTGCTATGAGAAGTTAAGATTAAGCCTCTGCCACGGATGGTCGTGCGGTCCTGCGCCTTTTGCATTGAAACACATTCTTGGGGTGAAAATACTTAAACCCGGTTGCAAAAGAATTTCCATTGAGCCTCATCTTGGAAATCTCACATGGGCAAAGGGTACATATCCTACACCCTATGGCGTAGTGGAGATAGAGCACAAAGTTACAGACGGCAAGACAGTAACCACAGTAAATGCTCCAAAGGAAGTTGAGATAGTATGAGTATTCTTACAGTAACTTTAAATCCATGTATAGACAAAACAATAACCGTGGACGGATTTAACTATGGCGGTCTTAACCGTGTTCTGGACACAAGAGAGGATGCAGGAGGAAAGGGCATAAATGTTGCCAAAGTTCTGAAAACTTTTGACGAACCCTGTGTTGCCTATGCAATGATTGGCGGACAAAACGGCAAAAGACTTGCACAGTGCCTTGAAAATGAGAATATAGATGCTATCTACACCAATGCGGAGGGTGAAGTCCGTACAAATCAAAAGATAGTAAACATAAAAGACGGTATCACTACGGAAATAAACGAAAAAGGTTTTACCGTGTCCTGCAAAGATTTTGAAAGTGCCGTGGAAAAAATAGAAAACCTCATATGCTCCTGCGACGTGGTCGTACTTGCAGGTAGTATTCCTAACGGTGTGGATGAAGATGTGTATGCAAAACTCATAAAATTTGCAAATGCGCACAACACAAGGGTTATTCTGGATGCCGATGCCAATAAGTTGAAATACGGAATAGGTGAGAAACCCTATGCCATAAAGCCGAATCTTTTCGAATTTGAAGAACTTATCGGAAAGAAAATGTCAAATCCCGCTCAAATCGCTGTTCAGGCAAAAAAACTCATCGATTCGGGTTTGGGACTCGTTGTTGTTTCAATGGGTGCAGACGGTGCCGTATTTACCGACGGTGTCGATGCCTTTTGGGCAAAACCCTTTGATATAGAGTGCAAAAGCACTGTGGGAGCAGGGGATTCAATGGTCGCTCTTATGGCGTATTCTCTGTGCAGGGGATATGACCTTGAAACTCTGGCAAAACTTTGCGTTTGCGCAGGAAGTATCACCTCCTCCAAGGAGGGAACAATGGTATGTACGTCTTCCGAAGTGGTTGGTGCGAAAGACAAAGTCACAATTTGGAAGATTGACACAAATTAACAAAGTACAGGAGGAATTTATTATGAAAAAAACACGCGTTTTATTGATGGCATGTGCCATAATGCTTTCTTTTTGTCTGGGTGCTGCAGCAACGGGAAATCTTCAGGAAATAAAGGCATTTCTCAACTACGGAATAACAGTCAAATTAGACGGCGAAGAACAGATTATGCACGATGTAAACGGCAAGAGAGTTTACCCCATAACCTATGAGGGTACAACCTATGTTCCTGTTCGTGCGGTAAGCAATATGTTGGGAATTGATGTCAACTGGGATGGCACAACAAACACCGTTCTTCTTGGCGAAAATCCCGCTCCCGAAGTGCAGTACTCTGCATCGGGTCTCAAGCGCGGCATACTGGTTGGTAATAACTATACAAACACATTTTTGGGAATAGGATTTAACGCACCTGACGGTTGGAGATATCTTTCCGATGCGGAAATTGAAGAACTTACAGGCTATGCTCTTTCGGATGACCTGCAGGAGGTTATGGAGCAGACAGGATGCTTCTTCGATGTGTACGGTGCAAATGAAGAACTCGGTGCAAACTTTAACATTGCCGTTGAAAGCAAAACTGCAGAAGCAAAAAACATGGATTTTTATTCCTTGTATAAGGCTACACTAAATTCACTTGAAAAAAGTATGGCTTCTTTCTATGACACATGCACTGTCAAAGAAAGGAACATCAAAGTAGGAAATACAACATTCTATGGCTATGACATTATAAGCACCTATCAGGGAAGGGATATCTGCCAGACAGGATTTCTTATCGATTTGGGAGACTGTGCTGCTGCAGTAACCGTTACAGGCAGAACGCCCCAGGAAGTACAGAACGTACTTTATAATTTTTATACAGTTCAAATTGAGTAGAAAGGATGATATTATGTTAAAAGGAATACCCAAAATAATCCCGCCCGAACTTTTGAAAATCCTTGCCGAAATGGGACACGGCGACGAAATTGTTATCGGTGACGGCAATTTTCCCGGCGAAAGAATTGGTCAGAGATGCGTAAGATGTGACGGTCACAATGTGCCCGAACTTCTTGAAGCAATACTTCAGATTTTCCCCTTGGATACCTACGCAAAGCCTGCCTATATCATGGAAAAAGTCCCCGGTGATACCGTGGAAACTCCCATCTGGGATGTGTATGCCGAAATTATTAAACCTCATACCAACGAGGAACTTACACAGATTGAGCGTTTCGCATTCTATGACAGAGCAAAGGAAGCGTATGCCGTTGTTATGTCGGGCGAAAGTGCACTGTATGCAAACATCATTCTTAAAAAAGGTGTAGTTACAGAATAACAGTGAATTTAAAAAAAGAACTCATTGCATGTTCCGGTAGGAGACAGCAATGAGTTCTTTTTGTTACAATAATCACATCATTTTTATTATCTTTTTGGGACAAGCCTCAGCACATGCACCGCAGTTTGTACACTTGGAGTAATCTATCTTTGCAAGATTATCTTCCACTTTGATGGCTTGATATTCACATTTCTTTTCACAAATCTTGCATCCGATACAGCCTGTATCACAGTAGTTCTTAACAAGAGCACCCTTATCGGTTGAAAAGCAGGATACATACACTCTGTTTTTCTTTGGCACCATCTCTATTATATTCTTGGGGCAGGCGGCGGTACATCTTGCACAACCTGTACATTTTTCATCGTCAATATGTGCAATTCCGTCTTCAATGCTTATTGCACCAAACTCACAAACAGCCATACAACTTCCAAGTCCCATACATCCGTACTGGCACGATTTTGGACCGCCGTTTAACTGCATAGCGGTAAAGCAATCTTCAATGCCTGTAAAGTCGTATCTGTTTTTGCATTTTTCACTTGTGCCCGAGCATTTGAGACGTGCAGTTTTCTTTTCAACCGCTTTTGCTTCAATGCCCATTATTTTGCATATGTATGAATTTGTTTCATCGGTCATAAGGTTACATTTTGTGGGATTTTCACCGTTTGCAACGATTGCTTCCGCAAGAGCGGCACAACCTGCATAACCGCAGCCGCCGCAGTTGGCACCGGGTAAACATTCGCAAATCTTGTCAATTCTTTCATCCTTATCCACTTTAAATACTATGGAGGCAAATGCAAGGAGAGCACCAAAGAAAAGACCGATTGCACCCACGGAAAGTGCGGGTATTAAAATATCTGTCATTTTTGAAAACCTCCTTTAGAATGAAAGTCCCTGGAAACCAAGGAATGCCATGGCAATGAGCCCGGCGGTAACAAGTGCAATGGGGAATCCTTTAAGTGACTTGGGTATATCTGCAGTTTCAAGTCTTTCTCTTACTCCTGCAAAAAGGACAATGGCAAGAGTAAAGCCAAGAGCCGCACTGAAAGCATACCAAACAGATTCAGTCAGAGAATAACCGCGTTCCACGTTCAAAAGTGTAACACCCAGGACCGCACAGTTGGTTGTAATCAGCGGCAAATAAATTCCCAGAGCGTTGTAGAGCGCCGGCAGGGTTTTGGCTACAAACATTTCCACGAACTGCACAAGAGCGGCAATAAGCAGAATGAACGAAAGCGTCTGGAGATATTCAACCTTAAGCGGTACCAGAATGAAACTGTACACCATATTTGTAAGTAGTGAAGCGAGCACCATTACAAAGGTAACTGCCATACCCATGCCCAGAGCGGTATCGGTTTTTTTGGATACACCGAGGAATGGGCAAATTCCGTAGAATTTAACAAGAACAAAGTTTTCAACAAGTATTGCCGCAACAGACAATTCTATAAAGTGTGCAATATTCATTTGTTGTCTCCTCCTTTATTCTTTTTTGTTTTAAGCGCATTCATAATAGCGAGTATCGTACCAAGTACAATGAAAGCACCAGGGGGGAGAATGAACATTATGGCAGGTTCATACAAACCGCCGAATATGTCTATGCCAAGTATTGTGCCTGCACCGAGAATTTCTCTTACACTTCCCAGTACACTGAGTCCCAGCGTGAAACCAAGTCCCATTCCAAGTCCGTCAAATGCAGAGGGGATGGGAGCGTTCTTTGCGGCGAAACTTTCCGCTCTTGCAAGGATTATGCAGTTAACAACAATAAGCGGAATAAAAAGTCCCAACGCATTGGATATGGAAGGCAGATATGCCTTGAGAAGCATTTCTATAATACTTACGAATGCTGCTATTATTACTATGTAGGAGGCTATACGGATTTTGGAGGGTATAACCTTTCTCACAAGTGATATTGCCATATTGGAGCACACGAGAACAAATGTTGCCGAAAGTCCCATACCGAGAGCGTTTATAAGAGAAGTGGTAACCGCAAGGGTGGGGCACATTCCGAGAAGTTGCACAAAGGTGGGGTTTTCGTTTATAAGACCGTTTTTAAAGGCCTTTAAAGAAGTGTTATCCGCCATTTATTTGCCCTCCTTTTCGTTTAGTGTCTCCGCGGCTTTGAGCGCGGTGTTTACACCGCTTGCCACTGCTTTTGATGTAATGGTTGCACCGCTTATTGCGTTTACTTCGTTATCTTTGGCTTTGCCGCCTTTCACAACAGAGATTTCTCCGCCTTTGCCGCCAAATTGGGAAATCCAGTCTTCTTCGCTTGCTTTTGCACCAAGACCGGGTGTTTCAGCCATATCGGTTATCTTAACACCGCTCACAGTTCCGTCTGTGTTGATTCCTACAATCATGGTTATGCTTCCGCCAAAACCGGATGGCTGAACTTTGAAGCAGTATCCCACAACTTCGTCGGAAGAATTCTTGCCGATATACGCTTCTTGGACACCATCTGCTTTGGTGGTTTCAAAGTTTGAAGCATCGGGGAGAACTTCTATTCTTGCCGAATTTTCGGCATCTGTCTTAAGTTGCGCAATACGGTCTTTTGTAAGGGCATTGCAAAGTACCAGAAGAAGTGTGCATATAAAAGATATTGCAAAGAGGATAGCGGCAAGTTTTAAAATGAATTTTGAATTTTTCATTTTGATTTCACCGCCTTACCGAATGTTTTTGGAACAAATGCCTTGTCTATGAGAGGAGTTACAATATTCATAATGAGTATTCCGTAGGTAACACCCTCGGGGTATCCCCCGTATATTCGTATGACACCTGTTATAAGACCTGCACCGGCAGCGTAGATAACCTGACCTTTGGCGGTTAAGGGGCTGGTGGTGTAGTCGGTTGCCATAAAGAATGCACCGAGCATTGCTCCGCCCGAGAGTATTGTAAAGAGGAAGTCACCTTGGAAAAATCCGTGTGGATTAAAAATAAATCCGAATATTCCAAGTGTAACAAGATATGTAACGGGAATAACTGCAGTTATAACCTTTCTTGCTATAAGGTAGATACCGCCAATAAGGAGAAGAAATGCAGAAACTTCACCGATACATCCCTGAAGATTAGTTCCGAAGAACAGATCAAAAAGATTGGGAAGATTTGTTCTTCCTTCCTTGAGCATTGCAAGCGGTGTAGCACCTGTGAGTGCGTCTACAGTCCAATCAGTCATTGCTACGGGCCAGGATGCAAGTAAAAACGCTCTTGCGGCAAGGGCAGGGTTTACAATATTCTGACCGAGACCGCCGAAGAAACATTTTACTATGATTATGGCAAACACGCCTCCTGCAATCGGGATGTACAAGGGGACACTTACAGGCAGACACATTGCAAGAAGAAGACCTGTTACAACCGCACTCAAATCAACTATTGAATTTTCTTTTTTGGAACACTTATTCCATATGTATTCACTCGCAACGCAACTTGCAATTGCAAGAGCGATTACAAGAAGACATCTCCATCCGAAAAAGTACACAGAACCTAAAGCGGCGGGAATCAGAGAAATGATTACATCACGCATTGTGGTTGAAATGTATCTTTCTTTTCGGATATGAGGAGCATAGGATATTACAAAGTTATCACTCATGTTATTCACCTCACTGTTTCTGACGCAGTTTTATCTTGGTTGTTTTAATGTTTTGGGTTATGGGCTGTCTGCTGGGACAGGTGTAGGAACAGATACCGCATTCGATACAGTCCATTATGTCGAGTTTCTGAAGTTTGTCAAATTCTCCCGCTTTTATGTAGCAGTTAAGCAGTGCAGGCATAAGTTTCATAGGGCATGCCGCAACGCACTTTCCGCATTTTACACAGTTTACCGTTTTTCTTTCATCCAGTTCTTTCTCGGTGAATGCAAGAAGGGCAGAAGTACCTTTTATGGCAGGAACATCGGGGTCGTATATCGCAGTACCCATCATAGGACCGCCCATTATGATTTTCTTAGCGGCATCAAAATTGCATTCTGCCGCTTCAAGAACATACCTAAGGGGAGTTCCTGTTCTTACACGGAAGTTGGATGGCTTTCCGACAGCACTTCCCGATACTGTTACAATTCTGGAAATGACGGGTTTCCTTCTTAGCATTGCATTGTACACGGCAATGCAGGAATCAATGTTGTTTACAACCACACCTACGTCTGCAGGAAGTTTTCCGCTTGGGACTTCGCGTCCTGTTACAGCCTTTATAAGGTGCTTTTCGCTTCCCTGGGGATATTTGGTTTTGAGCACCGCAATTTCTGTGCCGGGGTAACTGGCAATGAGGTTTTTCATTGCAGAAATTGCCTCGGGTTTGTTGTTTTCTATGCCGATGACACATTTGGAAACACCAAGTATATCTTTTATCATCTGTGCGCCTTTGAAAATGCGTCCCGGTGCTTCAATCATAAGACGGTAGTCGCTTGTGAGATATAAGTCGGAGGCCAAGCGGTCTTAGGAAGACAAACTGGTAAGACAACTCCTTGGCT
>JAZNJU010000085.1:0-6024 GCA_045578205.1 Clostridia bacterium
TGTTATGTCCTGTACTTCTGCACTAAGATGCGGAGCAGGGCTCATAACTCTTGGCTGTGCAAAAGAATTAAACCCCATATTTGAAACCTCCCTTACAGAGGTTATGACAAAACCTCTCCATAGCCGTAACGGCGTCATCACCGCAAAAGATATTAACGAAATCATGAGATGCGTACAAAATTCCGATGTGTGCCTGTCGGGGCCCGGGCTCGGAAGAACATCGGATATAAAACAAATTATCAAAGATGTAATCAAAACATCCGCAAAACCGCTGGTGCTGGATGCCGATGCTATTTTTGCAATTTCTGAAAATCCGAGTATTCTCGGTGATGCAAAATGCCCCGTTATACTCACACCCCATATAGGTGAATTTTCAAATCTGACAGGTCTTAAAAAAGATGAAATCCTATCCTGCCCCGAAAAGCACGGATGCGAGTTTTCAAAAAAATACGGTGTAACACTGGTACTCAAATCCCACGAAACAATAGTATGTACAAAGGATGGAAAATGCTTCCGGAACATTCTCGGCAATCCCGGTATGGCAACGGGCGGAACGGGAGATGTCCTTGCAGGATGCGTTGCATCTTTTCTCGCTCAGGGAATATCCCAGGAAGATTCGGCAAAAGCCGGTGTATATATTCATTCCCTCTCCGCGGATATGGCGGCAATGGAAAAAGGTGAATATTCTCTCACACCATCGGATATAATTGAATACTTACCATATGCAATAAAATATACCACAAAATAATTTAGGAGATGTAGGTTGTGCGTACCTGGACGGAAATAAACTTAGATGCAATAGTAAAAAACTACAGGGAAATAAAATCCAAAACGAATGCAAAAATTCTTGCAATAGTCAAAGCCGATGCCTACGGACATGGTGTAAAACAAGTTGCCAAAGTATTGCAAAAAGAGGGTGTATATGCTTTTGGGGTGTCCAACGCGGATGAAGCAATGGAACTTCGGAACTTCGGTTTCAAAGAGCCCATTCTTATTCTTGGAATCATATTTAAGGAAGATTATCATAGAATAGTAGAACACGATATCTCCTGCGCAATAGATACACTCGATTCTGCAATGGAACTTTCCAAAGAAGCACAAAGGCTAAGCAAAACCGCTCGTGTGCACATTAAACTGGACACCGGAATGGGTCGCATAGGCTTTATGTGCGGAAAAGATGACCGTGCCACTGCAGAGCAAATAAAACAAATCTCACTACTTCCCAACATTAAGATAGAAGGTATTTTTTCCCATATGTCGAAAGCGGATGAAGAGGACTTATCGTACTCCGACATGCAATTTGAAAAATTTACAAACATGTGTACCATTCTTAGTGAAATGGGCGTTGATACCGGTATAAGGCACATTGCAAACAGTGCCGCCACGGTTACTCTCCCACACACACATCTTGATATGGTGAGAGTGGGAATGCTTCTGTACGGATTTGCTCCGTCGGAATATGTGGCAAAGGGAATTAACCTTATGCCTGCAATGTCATTTAAAACAAGAGTATGTCACATAAAGACAATTGAACACGACACGCCCGTAAGTTACGGAGGAAGATACATCGCAAAAAAAGGTCAGAAAATCGCCACAATACCCATTGGCTATGCCGATGGTTTTTCAAGAACCTTGTCGGGAAAAGTATCTGTCCTTGTGGGCGGAAAAAGAGCAAATGTGGTAGGCAACATATGTATGGACCAATGTATGATTGATATAACGGGAATGGACGATATAAAAATTGGCGACGAAGTTATAATTTTTGGTTCTTGTGGTAATAATACAATTACCGTAGAGTCTGTTGCGCTTCTTATCGGCACAATAAACTATGAGATTGTATGCTCTGTCGCAAGACGAGTTCCGCGCTCTTACATACAAGACAATAAAGTTGCGGAAACCCTGAGTTACCTTGAATAACTGAAAATCCATCCCGCTTGGTCAATGGAAGAATATACATTTGACATTGCCACTTCAAGATTATATAATTATTATATATCAAGATACACGGATTGGGGGCATGGTTATTTTGTCGCATCATAAAAAAATTCTCATCAGTTTACCCGATACACTTCTAAACGAAATTGACACCATGGCTACTGCACAAAAAATAAACAGAAGCGAACTCATAAGAGAGGCTGCAAAAAACTATGTTTCACAAAAAAGGAAGGCATCTCTTGCAGAAAGTCTGAAAAAAGGCTACGAACAGATGGCAGATATCAATCTGGAAATTGCCGAGTTCTGTCTTAAACAAGACAACATTCAACAGCAATGCTACGAGGAAAAATTAGCGGAGTGTGAATGAAATTTATGGTAAAACGCGGAGACATTTTTTACGCCGATTTAAGCCCCGTTGTAGGTTCCGAACAAGGCGGCATACGACCTGTGCTTGTCGTTCAGAATGACGTGGGGAATAAGTACAGTCCCACCGTAATTGTTGCAGCCATTACATCCAGAATCAACAAGGCAAAAATGCCCACACACATTGAACTTGAAGGTGCTAAGCATGGCCTTGCCAAAGATTCGGTTATACTTGCTGAACAAATAAGAACCATAGATAAAAAACGCTTAAAAGAAAAAATCGGGCACATAGACGACCTGCTTATGGAATCTATCGACCGTGCCCTTGAAATAAGTTTTGGCATAGACATGTAAACTTCATAATGCTCACAAAAGAAAGGAAAATTCCAATGAATGTACCCAAGAAAATCAAGACTACCCTTATTTTTGTTGTAATCTGTCTGATTATTTCAACCATCATTTCATTTGCATCACCCGGAGACAACAATGACCCATTAGTTTCTCTCTCCTACATTACAGATGTGCTTCTGCCCGACATCGACAGCAGGATAGAAAAGAAAGTAGAAACCAATGTAGCCGAAGCACTGGCAGATGCAGAGAGTACATCATTTGTACTTGTAAACGTGAATGCCAACCAAAAAATTATCGGTAACGAGGGTACAGAATTTGTTTTGCGTTCCGGAAGCGGAAAGATTGTTGCCACAAATCAAGGCGGAGTTGCGGACCTTACAGCGGGAAGTGATTTACCAAACGGAACAGAGATTCCCATGAACCATCACCTGTTGGTTCCAAGAAGCGATTCAAGGGGTATGGTATTTACTACAAATGCAATTGTGTTGGTTAAAGGTACATATACTGTATCTAAAAAGTAAGATGTAAAAAAGTGTTTGCAGAGCATGTGTTCTGCAAACACTTTTTTATATCTTTCTTATTTTGGTGTATTCACCCGGAGTTATTCCCATATATCTTTTGAAAAGACGGTATCCATAGGCTTCATCGCTTATTGCAACACATTCGCAAGCCTGCCTGAAAGACAATTTTCTGTTTTGCATAACATCTGCAACTGTCTTCACCTTTTTTATGTTAACATATTCTTTTACCGTCATGTTATTTTCCTTTTTGAAAGAAACGCCTATGTGGTTCGGACTCTTTCCGATATGGCGTGACAGTTGTTCAAGGGTGATTGGTTTATAGATATTGTCCTCCACATAGGAATAGACCGCAGAACTTATCATTTTGTTGGCCTTGCTTATCGGCGGTGATGATTTTTGGTAAATAGCCGAAAGTTCCTTGATAATAGAAAGAAACTCCACTGCTGATGAAAAAGCGGACTTTTCCCTGTCTTCTTCCATGTCCCGTGCTATGGAGCAGACTTTTCTCCCTATTTCTTCGCACTCTGCACAAGGAGGGGTAACAAAAGGTATAACAAACCTGCCGTCATCTGCACAAATTTCATCGGTGACAAGTTGAAAATCATAGTCTTCAAATTCGCCCAGAACAGTATAATGCGAATATATTTTGTCCCCCACCGTGGCAATGGAAACAGGCAAATGTCTGAAAATTACAACTACACTCCCCTCAGTTGCAATCATTTCCTTTTCATACAATTTTAGTTTTACCGTGCCTGAATTTATGTATGCCACTTCAATGCGCTTCTTTTTGCTTCTGCCATAGGTAGCACTGTAACTTTTGTTGTAGTGCGTCATAGCAAATCCAAGTTCGGGAATTTTGTCAAATTTTATCTTTGCATAATACATTTTTACCACCCGCATACATCTTAACACAAAATCATTGATTTGTACAGTTTAAATTGAATTTTACATTGAATTAATTTTTTGGGGGTGCTATATTACTAGCGAAAGGATGATGAATATGAAAAAAGCATATTTCTATATCGACGACACCATATGGGTACTAAGAGATATTACAAGACAAAAACCCGATTCGATTTTTGACAATGCCTTTATGAAAATGTTAAAGGAAGCCAACGACAAATACGGTGTCAAATTCCAACTTAATCTTTTTTACAGAACAGACTGTTTCTACGGGTATGACGAATTTTCGCTTGCGGATGTAACAGACGCATACAAAGACGAATTCAAAGCAAATTCACATTGGCTAAAATTTGCTTTTCACGCCATGCAGGAATTTCCCGATTATCCTCATATCAACGCTACATACGGCGATACGAAGTCGCTTTTTGAAATGATAGAAAGAGAAGTTTTCCGTTTTGCAGGAAAAGACAGTTTTGCATACTCAGTGTGCCCCCACTGGATTCCTGTGAGCAAAGAAGGTGTCCGCGCACTTGCGGACTGCGGTGTTAAACTTCTGGACTGCTCTGCGGGCGACAGCAGAGAGTATGACCCACAAAATGACAATCTGCCCTACGGTCACTCATTCAGACTTCTTAACAACAAACAGCCCGAAGCAAAAGTATTCACCTATCCCGGTGCTTCCAAGGATAATATATGCGGGTACAATGTTTTGTCCACAGAGGTAGACAACAGAATCCACAAAACTCTTGAGACATTCCACAACGATGAATTTAACATAGAATTCAAGAAATTCTCGTGCATATGCCTTAATGTAGTTGATTACAAAGACCTCGACAATCGACTTTCACAACTTGTGGGAGATGAATATGTTGGCGTAATAGACCACGAGCAGTATTTTTACCCCGACTATTTTGCATACCAGAGCGATTATGCCGACAAGATTTTCAAAACCGCAAAAACGCTCTTCGACAACGGCTATGAATTCATTTGCGGTGAAGACATATTGAAATTCAACAAAAAGGAGAATTAAAATGAAAAAGGCTTACTTTTATATTGATGACACAATCTGGGTACTCAGGGATATAACCAGACAGAAACCCGAAAAACTTTTTGACAATCCATTTATGAATATGCTCAAAACTGCCCACGACAAATACGGTGTTAAGACACAACTCAATCTTTTCTACAGGACAGACTACTTCTACGGCAATGATGAGTTCACACTTGCAGATGTAACAGATGCTTACAAATCAGAATTTGAGGCTAATTCCGACTGGCTCAAGATGGCATTCCACGCAAAGCAGGAATTTCCCGACTATCCCCATGTAAACGCTACATATGAAGACATCCGTGACATATTCACATCCATAGAAAAAGAGGTAATCCGTTTTGCAGGCAAAAACTCATTTGCATACAGCGTATGCCCCCACTGGGTACCCACAAGCAAAGAAGGTGTAAGAGCGCTTAGAGACTGCGGAGTTAAACTTCTTGATGTTACCTCAGGTGACACAACCGAGTACGACGGAAACCCCGACTCTCTCCCCTACGGCCATTCTTTCAGACTTCTCAACAATCGTCAGAAAGAAACTAAACTCTTTATAAGACGAGCCGTAAATGAAGCATACAACAACAAATCAATAGAACGTTCCATATGCGGTTACAACCATATAAGTCAGGAAGACCACGCCAAAACATACGGAACTACCAAGTGTCTCTGCAACGAGGAAATGAATCTTTCCATAAAGAAATTCTGCACATCCTGCCTTAACCTTACACCCTATGACAAGTTGGAAGAGATGTTTTCAGAACAAATAAACAACGACTATATAGGCATTTGCGACCACGAGCAATATTTCTACTCCGATTATTTTGCATACCAACCGGACTACGCAGAAAAAATTTACAAAATGGGTGAATATCTGACCAAAAACGGTTTTGAATTTATCTGCGG
>JAZNJU010000086.1:0-3335 GCA_045578205.1 Clostridia bacterium
AATGAGCCCTCGTAGCCCTTGTTCCAAAACTTGGGGTCACCGCTCTCGGTTATCCATTCGGAAGTTGCTGCATCTATGGCAAGGTGGAAATCTTCCCCGGGTTTGTAGCCTGCTTTTTCGATTGCTTCGCACACAAGCACGAGGGCATCCTCATCTTTTGTCAGCGACGGAGCAAATCCCCCCTCATCTCCCACGCCTGTGGAAAGACCTTTTTCTTTCAGTATTCCCTTTAATGTGTGGAAAACTTCAGCGCAGGCACATATGGCTTCCTTAAAGTCTACAAAACCTGTAGGCATTATCATAAATTCTTGTATATCCACGTTGTTACCGGCGTGGGCACCGCCGTTTAATATGTTCATCATAGGCACGGGAAGTGTGTGTGCATAACTTCCTCCAACATACTGATACAGTCCCAATCCCAGAGCATTCGCCGCCGCTTTTGCACAGGCAAGAGATACCGCAAGGATTGCATTTGCCCCCAGACGGGACTTGTTCTCCGTTCCGTCCAATTCTATGAGAACTCTGTCTATTGTCATCTGGTCAAGGACATTCATTCCCACAATTTTGTCAGATATAACCGTGTTTATGTTCTCCACGGCTTTCGATACGCCCAGACCGAAAAATCTTTTCTCTCCGTCTCTCAATTCCACGGCTTCGTGAACTCCCGTGGATGCTCCCGACGGAACTGCGGCTCTTCCCACGTAGCCGTCTTCGGTTATGACCGTGGCTTCTACTGTGGGGTTTCCTCTGGAATCCAAAATTTCCGCCCCGCAAACATCAACAATCTCAATAAACTGTCTCAAATAATTCATCTCCCAAAAAAGAAAATACACCGCAAAACCGCGGTGTATTTATTCTAACCATTTTCAGGATTTTGTATTCTTAAGCAATTGCTTAATTATATCTTTGGAATCCAACATTACGGTAACAGGTCCATCGTTTAAAAGTTCCACTTTCATATCTGCTCCGAACTGTCCTGTCTGAATTTCCATTGAAGCAGCCTCGCTCAAAACTTCCACGAATTTGTCATAATACTTTTCTGCCTCGGTTGGATTCAGTGCACCCGTGAAAGACGGGCGTCTTCCGTGGGAACAGTCTGCATACAGAGTAAACTGGCTTATGGCAAGAATTCCTCCGCCAACATCTGTAACGGAAAGATTCATTTTCTCGTTTTCGTCTTCGAATATCCGAAGTCCTGCCATCTTCTGCGCCATGGGGAGAATGTACTCCTCCCTGTCGCCCTCGCAGAAACCAACGAAAGCCAAAAGTCCCTTGCCTATACTGCCTTTCACCTTACCGTCTATGGTAACGGAGGCATTTTTCACACGTTGGATAAGTATTCGCATTATTTCTTTCCTGCTTTTCTGGGAGTTGCAAGAATTCCGTGCCAGACAATGCCGACAACGGCGTAAAGTCCGAGACCCATTGCAAGTGCTCTGAACACAAACTTTGCCCAGTTGTAAACGATGGGTGTGCTCTTTATGATTTCATATACCCAGTTGGGCATATCGTACATATGGAAAAGACCGAAACCGAGCACAAGGAAAACCAAAAGATATTCCAAAAGGTACTTTCTCTTCTTGCGGACCGCAGTAGTTGCAAACAAAGCAGCAGCAATCCAGCATCCTGCCGCAAGATATTTGGATGCGTTCACAACCATTTCCGCTCTTGCCGGGTTGTGGTCACCCATATACACAAACATAAGCACCACAAAAGCAACCATTGCCACAACCATAGTCACAAGAGCAAGGTTTGAGTGATGCTCACATTTTTCGTTTCTGATTTGTCTTTTAGTATTAGCGGTTTTCATATGTTTGTTTCTCCTTATTATCACCAGTCGCCAAGTTCGTACATAAGTGCTGAAATTGTTGCAACGGGTGCTGTTTCGCATCTTAAAATCCTGGGGCCGAGTGTCACGCTCCGGGCTCCGTTTCGGGAAGCGCTTTCCGCTTCTTCCTCTTCAAACCCGCCCTCAGGTCCGATAATAACACCGATTTTCCTCTTGCCGGCGCCCTGTTTAAGAACATCTTTCAATCTGCGGCATTTTTCGTTTTCGTACGGGAGGATAACAAATTCCTCTGCCCCCAGACGCTCAAGCATAGTACCGAAACTTACAGGCTCCTCAACATGAGGGATAATGCCTCTCATGCACTGTTTTGCCGCTTCCTCGGCTATTCTTTGCCAGCGCCGGATTTTGGAAGATGCCGCCTGGGGCTTAACTACGGTGCGTTTCATAATAACAGGTACGATATTGCACACGCCCAGTTCTACGCATTTCTGAATTATGAAGTCCATCTTTTCCCCTTTGGGAAGTCCCTGATACAAAGTTACCTCGAGACTGCTTTCGTTGGGGTTTTCGGATTTTTCTTCTATTTCAGCAATTACTGTGTCTTTGTTTATTTCTTTTATTTCGCAGATGTAGTCCGTCTTTTCCTTGTCGCAAACGCTGATTTTGTCGCCTGCACGAAGCCTGAGCACTTTTGAAATATGATTTACATCGTCGCCCTGTATTGTTACAAAAGTGTCGGTAAACTGCGATTTTGAAGCAAAAAATCTGTGCATCTGCACATCTCCTTTATTCATATACACACTGATTATACCACAGAAGATATATCCTATGCAAGTGATTTTTTAGAATTTGCACGTTATACACGCCCATCCGTCCTCACGGCGTACGGAAAGCACGGGAGTGTTTTCTTTTTCCATGGCATCTGTAACATCTTTAAGGCGCTCTTCTATGATTCCCGAGCATATGAAAACTCCGTTTTCCGCTATGAGTTTTTTAACTGTGGGCAAAAGAGCAATTATCACATCGGCAACGATGTTTGCTACTATAACATTGTATTTAATGCCCGCAAGTTTCTCAAAAAGCGCCATGTCGCTCGTGACATCGCCTGCCAGAACTTCATATTTTGACTTGTCCACTCCGTTTCTGTCAGCGTTTTCATAGGCTACTTTTATGCAGTTTTCGTCTATATCCACCGCTTTTGCGCTTCTTGCTCCAAGCATAAGAGAAATTACGGAGAGAATTCCGCTTCCGCAGCCTGCGTCAAAGAGGTCGGTGTTTTCATCCACGTATTTTTCGAGTTCACATATGCACATTTTGGTGCTGGCATGTGTTCCCGTTCCAAAGGTCATGCCGGGATTTACGGTGAACACGATTTTGTCTGTTTCCTCCCCAAGAGGCGCCCACTCAGGCTGAATGAGAATTTTTTCGCCGACTTCTATGGGTTTGAAATACTGCTTCCAGTTGTTTGCCCAGTCCTCTTCGTTGAGACCCGAGGTCTCAAAGGTAAGAGCGCCCAGTTCCCTCTCGGTATCCCTTGCTTTGAGTT
>JAZNJU010000087.1:0-11821 GCA_045578205.1 Clostridia bacterium
CTCTTATTTCAACAATCACGTTTTTGTCGTCGTTGGGGTCTTTGGGAAGAAGCAGAATTTTGAGTTCTTCGTTGACCCGCTCAATACCTTCGGTGCTTTCTGAAATAGTTGCTTCCAGAAATTCTTTTTCGTCCTTGTCAAGTTCACCCAAAGAAAGCATTTCCTTGGCTTCGTCAATGTTTTCAACAAGCATTTTGTACTCGCGATATTTGGTTACAATAGGTGTAATATCACTGTGCTCTTTGCAAAGTTTGCGCCATTGTTCCTGATCGGCAATAACTTCAGGATCGCTGATTTTTGTTTCTAATTCTTTGAATCTGTCATCTATAAAAGAAAGTTTGTCAAACATTCGTGCACCTCATAAAAAAACGCATAATTCATCAACAAAAATTTTACCACAAAAAGGCGTAAAAATAAAGACTTTTTTTAAAATGTTATATTTATGTAATATAAATTAATTTAATATTTTCAAGTCGCCGAATTCAGCAAAAAAACTATGAATTTTGGCATTCAGGCTACCTAATTCTTCTGATTCAAGCAAGGGGTCTGCGCTTATGATATCCTCGCACGCTTTCGAGGCGGATTGAACTATGGGCAAATCGGTAAAAAGGTTTGCTACCTTAAGTTCCGGAACGCCGTGTTGTCTTGTTCCGAAAAACTCACCGCAACCTCTTAGTTTGAGGTCTTCTTCCGCTATTTCAAAACCGCTCGAAGTTTTGCACATGATTTTAATTCTTTCCTGCGATGTTTCGTTTTTGCTGTCTGAAACAAGAATGCAGAAAGATTTTTTGTCACCCCTGCCAACTCTTCCGCGCAACTGATGCAACTGTGAAAGACCGAATCTTTCAGCATTTTCGATAATCATCAAAGTTGCATTGGGAACATGGACGCCGACTTCGATAACGGTTGTAGTGACCAGGATGGATATTTCGTTATTACGGAATTTTTCCATAATGCTTTCTTTTTCTTGTGCAGTCATTTTGCCGTGCAAAAAAGCCGATTTGATATCGGGGAACCGTTGCGTAATTTTCTTGTAAGTTTCTGCTCCGGAAATTGCGTTCACTTTCTCGGATTCTTCCACCAACGGACATACAACAAAACATTGCTGACCGGACAGTACATTCTTTTCAATAAATCCATTCAATCTTTCTCTTTTGTCCTCTCCTATGGCAAAGGTATCAATTTTCTGACGGTGCGAGGGCATTTGTGCTATAACAGATATATCCAGATCACCGTAGAGAACAAGTGATAAGGTTCGCGGTATGGGCGTTGCGCTCATGACCAGAACGTGCGGAACTTTATCGCCCTTTGAAAGCGCGGCTCTTTGCTTTACGCCGAATCTGTGTTGTTCGTCAGTTATACACAGACCCAGATTTGAAAAATTCACTCTTTCTTCAATGAGAGCGTGAGTTCCTATAACGATGTCGTATTCGCCGTTTTCTATTTTTCGAAGAATTTCTTTTTTGCCGGCAACGGAGCCGGTGAGCAATCCTACTCTTAGGCCGGAGTCTTTCAAAAATCCGCACACAGAATCATAATGCTGATTTGCAAGTATTTCGGTGGGTGCCATAAAAACAGTCTGATAACCGTTTTTAGCAACTACATATGCGGCACACACTGCAACAGCAGTTTTTCCGCTGCCTACATCTCCTTGCACCAGTCTGTTCATAGGTCTTTCCGACAAAAAATCTCTGCATATTTCGTTGATGACTTTCTTTTGCTCATCTGTTAATTCAAATGGCAATTTATCGGAAAATTCCACAGCAAATTTTGTGTTTCTTATCTTTACTTCTGTTTGGATATCATTGGTTTTTCGAAGTTTTCTCAGTGCCAGATTAAGTACAAGAAGTTCCTCAAATGCAAAGCGGTATCGCGCACTTTTCAGCATTGCAGAATTATCAGGGAAATGCATTTGTTTAAATGCTTCACCGATAGATGCTAGTTCATATTTATTAACTATGTGTTCGGGCAGATTTTCGCAGAATTCACTCACTTTTTCAAAAGCAAAGTTTATAACATTTCTGAAATCCTTCTGTGTAAGCCCTGAAGTGAGCGGATAGATAGGAAGAATTCTTCCTGTAAGTTTATTTTCGCCCAAAGGTTCCATGTCTCTAAGCGACATTTCCCTCAAACTTTTGCTATCCGATATAACACCGCAAAAAGTGTATTGTGCACCGCGTTTGAGATTGTGTCTGTTAAAAGGCGAAGAAAACCATTTTACATTCATAAAACCGGAAAAGTCCTGAACTCTGACTATGTACAGAGAAATGTTCTTCTTAATCTTTTTTTCCATGACCGCGCTGCACACAACACCGTTTATGCAACAAAGAGTTTCCGAAGGCGCTTCGGATATTGTGTAGTATCTGCTGCGGTCTTCGTATCTTGCGGGAAAAGCATACAAAACATCTTCAACGGTGTGTATTCCCAACTTCGAAAAAAGCGAAGCCTTTTTGTTGCCGATACCCTTTGCAGAAATTATATTTGTGTTTATTGCGGATATGTATTCCTGTGAAACCATACAATCACCTCTAAAAGAAACGGGCACAGCAAAAACACTGTGCCCCAAAACAACCTACTCAACAGATATGAAATAATAATATACAGGCTGTCCGCCGAAATGCATATATACGTCGCAGTCAGAAAACTTATCTTCGATTTCTTTCTTCAACTGTACAGCAGTATCTTTTTCAATATCTTCGCCGTAGAATAGAGTTATTACAGAACTGTCATCATCCACCATGGAATCCAGAAGATTGAAAACAGAAGTATTAACATCGGCATCAACAGTTGAAATTTTGCCTTCGAGAATTCCAAGGATATCCCCGGGAGCAATAGTCATATCATCAACAGTTGTTTCACGAACTGCATAGGTAACCTGTGCACTTTTCACTTCCGAAATGACAGTTTTCATCTCTTCATAGTTATCTTCGACAGAAGCATCCTCATCGAAAACAAGCATACTGCTCATTGCCTGAACAATACTTTTTGTGGGTATCACAAGAACGTTTTTATCACTGAGTTCTTTTGCTTGTTCAGATGCCATAATGATATTCTTGTTGTTGGGATATACAAAAATATTCTCTGCATTAATGCTTTCTATGGCGGAGAGAATGTCATCTGTGCTGGGATTTATGGTTTGTCCGCCTTCTATAACACAATCTGCACCCAGAGTTTTGAACGTGTCCACAAGACCGCTTCCGGCAGCAACGCATATAAAACCATATTTTTTGAGAGGTTCACATTCAATGTTCTGTTCGGTTTGTACAGAATTGTTTTTATTCTCGCCAGAAAGCGAATTGTGCTGTAATTTCATATTTTCAATCTTTATTGTACTGAGTTCACCCAACTTGAGTGCTTCCGCCAAAACAAAATCGGGTGAGTTTGTGTGTATGTGAATTTTGATTACTTCTTCGTCATCAACTACCACCATACTGTCCCCTTTTGGTTCCAGAGCAAGTTTGAGTTTGAAAGCGTCGGCTTTTTCTGATTTCTTTTCAACAATACACTCTGTGCAATATTTATATTTAAGATTTGAAATGTCCACTTCCGCAGCCGGAGCCTGGATTTTTTGCGGGACGGTATTTTCTCTGGAAATTCCGGAAGTGTTTTCCAGAACATGCAACGCACCTTTGCAAATGTACATAAGTCCCTGTCCGCCGGAATCAACTACACCGGCTTGCTTTAACTGAGGAAGCATATTGGGTGTCTTTGCAAGGGCATCGTCACCTGCATCCACTATGGCTCTGGCAAATTCAATAACATCTTCAAATTTTTCTTCGTTCTTCTGAGCATATTCAGCCATTTTGCGTGCAACCGTGAGAATAGTACCCTCTGTAGGTTTCATAACGGCCTTGTAAGCACTTTTTGCAGCACTTTGAACTGCAGCAGAAAGCAGTGCACAATCTATAACATACGCATCAGAAAGAGCCTTTTGCACGCCACGCATAAGTTGTGAAAGAATAACACCGGAATTACCCCTTGCGCCACGCAAAGCAGCATTTGCCACCAGTTTTGTAAGAGCAGGGATAGTGTCTGCATCAGATGATGCCAACGCCGCTTCACAAGCATCCATAGTCATGGACATATTAGTTCCTGTGTCACCATCCGGAACAGGAAAAACATTCATGTTGTCTACTTCTTCTTTGTGGTTTGCCAGGTTTGCTGCAGCAGACAATATCATGCTTCGGTATAAAGTAGCATTAATCTCATGTATCAAGCAAATCACCCCTTATTCCTGAACCCGGAAACCTTCAACAAAAACGTTAACTGTCTCCACTTCCAAACCGGTAAGTGCATTTACCTGATACTTGACATTGCTGATTATACTGTTGCACACAACAGTGATGTTAGTACCGTATTCAACAATGATGTGAATATCAAGAATAACCTTTTTATCACTAACACTGACTTTTATACCTTTTGTAAGATTACTTTTTTTCAGCAAATTTGCAAATTCATCGGTTTTGGAACGGTAAGCCATACCCACCACTCCGTAACATCCTGTGGCAATGTAACCTGCTATTTTTGCGATTACATCAGTTTCGATAATAATGTTTCCTTTGGATAAATCGAATCCTGTATCTGTTGCCATATATATCATTCCTTTCTGGTTAATTTCATATTTTTAAAACTCAATAGTATTAACGTTTTTTTCTTTAAAAAATTCCGCTTCTGTTTCTCTGCAAGTAGAAAAGAAAATCTGTGTGTTTGCGTCATATGTTGAAAGATACTCCATAGTTGACGAAAGTCTGCCTTTGTCATAGTATGCAAGTATGTCGTCCAAAAACAGCGGAGCACAAGAATTTCCCAAAGCAAATCTGCAAAGCGCCAGACGCAAGGCAAGATAAGCCTGACAGTAAGAACCCTGGCTTAAAAAGTCAGCATTTTTGTATCCGTAATCGGAGTTTATGTTTATTTCAAGTTTATCACTTACCAAAATGGTGTTGTATTTATTGTTTGTTAAACCTGAAAATATTTCCCCTGCAAGTTCAGAAAGCCTTGGTGAAAAAACGGACTTAAATTCTTTAAAAGCGTTCTTGAGACAAAGCGCTGAAACTTCCAGTGCTTCTACATGCTTTTTGCATCCGCTCAGTTCTTCCTCCAAGAGCGATAATTCTGCAGAAATATTTTCTTTTTCTGCCTCGAGATTATCAAGTTCCATTCTAAGTCTATCTGCATCCCGCATAAGATTTTCGCACTCAAATATTTCTTGCGTTAATACTATTATTTTATCATTGTTTTCTTGCAATGTAAAGACTTTTGTTTTATTGCTTTTTCGCACTGCTTTTCTTACACTAATTAACCTGTGTGTTAAGAAAACCGAAAAAATTACAGAAAGAATCGAAACCAACAACACAGTTTTTGATTTAAGTATTGCGGAAAGAACAGCAAAAAATACGGTTACTGTCCAAAAGCATACTGTCAGAGCAGATTTTGGAGAATAGCAACTTTGCTCTTGGGTCAATTCTGCATTTTTGTTCTTCAAAACAAGGATTTGTTTTTTCTTATCATCAATTGTATCACACAGTTTACTTTTGTTGCCACAAACTTCTTTTATATTTTCAATTTTTTTAGAAACATCGGCAAGTTTGCGTTTTCTATAGTCAATATCATTTTGAAGATTCGGTATTTTGGCGTTTTTCCTTTTAACGGAAGTAAGTTCAAGAATTTCTTCGTTTATTTTATCCAGAATTTCGTTATATGATACCTCCGTGCAATGTTCCTCTGCAGTATTTGTAAGTTTGGTTATGAGTTCTCCGGAAGAATCAACATCGGTCCAAAAATCGTTTCCTGAGATATACGCACTGTTATACAGCGATTGTGCTCCCACTCCAAAAAAGTGTGTTCCTATATCGTCGAGTATCCTGCGTTCCTTGATTTCTTCGCCGTGTGTGAGGGATTTGAGTGTCACCTCACTTCGGGAAGGTGTATACAATCTCTGCAAAACAAACTCTTCATCCGAATGTAAAAAAACAATCTGTCCTTGCATTGGTTTCCCGTTCCACGGCATATACTTTTCCTTAAAGGTCATATGTCCGGGTCGCTTCTTAATCTTCGTACCGTAAAACATAAATATGATAAAAGCAAAAAGCGTAGATTTACCGCTTTCATTGGGGCCATAAATAAGGTTGAATCCTTTATCGAAGTTATATTCTTTGTCGGAAATACAGCCAAAAGAATTTATGTGTATTCTTTTTATGTACATAACATCAATCCTTGCACAAAAGATTTGTCAAAATATCACAGGATTCTGAAAATATTTCTTCGCTATAACTGTTCTTTAATTCCAAAAGTGCCAAAGCGGTTTTACCCCGAAGAGAATTTTCATTGCAATAGTTCAGAATGCTGTCGGTACTCCTGCAATTGTCGGTAAATTTAATATAATGTGCATAAACGGTATCTTCATAAAGAGAAATATCGGGTCTTGAAAAAGCCGGAGTTCCCACAAGTTCAATTTTATAAAAATCCTCGGGTTTTATGATGTCTTTCAAAGAAGATATGACTTCTTCGTTTGAAGTGAAACCGGTTATATCAAGTGTCAGACAATGATATTTTCTGCTTGAAACAGGATAAAACTCAAGGGAAGTGCCGCTTTTGAATACTTCTCCAAAAATGACGCCGCATTCTCCTGTTTCGTCGAAACCGCCGGGCTCAAGCACGCCGGGATATGCGTAGGTGACATTTCCGGCTTTTAAAATGCCGGAAAACGAATGTATGTGTCCCAAAGCAAGATAATCAAGACCGCTTTTGGAAATTTCATCAGAAGTTATGGGATTATAACGTGAATTGCTTTCCGTATCAGCATGCATAACCATTATGCTTATATATTCATCATCTACACTAAAACCCGACAGCAGAGATGCATATGAGAACGGCGCTGCAAAACTCACACCGTACACAATAGTTTTAAGAGGTTCAATCACTACTCTTTCCATTTTGTCGGAAAATACAGTTACATTTTCCGGCAAGTTCAAACATAGTGACTTTATTATGGAAGATTCATAGCAATCATGATTTCCGCATGACATGAAAAAATTTTTATCTTTATGTCTTATAAAGAGATTGTTTAAAAAACCAACAACTTCGAGCGGTGCGTCATCTTCAAAAATATCACCCGACAAAAGAACAATCTGTGCCTGTGAAAAATCTGCAAGAGTTTTTTCCAAAGTAAGGAGCACTTCGGAGGCACGGGCACGCGATTTCCTGCCGTCAAGATTTGCAAATTTTCTTCCTATGTGTATATCGGCAATGTGGAGCACCTTTACGCTTTCCATAATATACCTCGTTAATTATGTATTTTAATATTGGCAATAATCATATTTCTTGTTCTATGCGCAGAAGTTATAACAATCTGTGTTAAAACAAGTACAATAATCATAAGTCCTGCTGCTATAAAATACGCAGGAGCATATGAGCCGAATATGTCATAGCAGAAATTAATAAGCGGCGAGCCAACAGCGTATCCGAAAGTGTTGGCGGCAATCACAATTCCCATGATTTTGCTGTAGGATTTATCGCCAAATAAATCATCCGCATAAAGAGGTAGCATTACTGTTTCGAGAGGTAATGCAACAGCAGTAAGTATTGCGTTTGCAAATGCCAGACCAACACCTACAGCGGAGTTTTTGGTTATTGCCATAAGAATCATGGTGAGTATGGAACACCCCATACAAATAGTCATGGTTTTTCGGAGGCCGAATCTGTCGTACATAAATCCTGTGAAGAGTTTCGAACCTGTAAGAGCAAGTGAACTTACGCTGGCTACAAGGGCAACCAACGAACTGTCCATACCCAAATCCAGGAAAAATGTGGATGAAGTTCCGCTAACGCTGTTTAAACACATGCCTGTAAGAAAAATACAGAGTATAGAGCCGTAGAAGTATCTTTTTCTCTTGACGTTGTCGTATGAAATACCTACCCAGTGGTGATCTTTTTTGCTTTTCTTTGCAGTTTCATCGCTTGAAACGGCAGGCGGATTTGATTTGAAAAACAAAGCAACAGCCACTATGGCAAATGCAAGTAAAACAAGGACAACTTTGTACGCAGTACGGTATCCAAAGACGGAATCGTATATTATGGGTGTTACAATCTGAGCGGCAACCGCTCCGCCGACACCGTTTGCCGCAAGAGTTGCACCTGTAATGGTTCCTGTGTTCTCTCTGCACCAGTTAGTAATGACATTACCGATCATACCTGTACTTGTCCAGGAAAAACCGATTCCCAGGATGCACTCGCTTATACAGAACATAGGTATATTCTTCGCAATTATATTGAGGTATATAGATGCCATCAGGCAAACAAGACCAGCAATTATGAGTTTTTTTGTGCCGAATCGCTTAACCAGATAACCAAAGAATATGTTTATTACTGCAGTTGAAATAAAACGGCAACTGGTGGCAAGCGCATAATCACTTCTTTTGAATCCTAACGCTTCGGTAATAGCCTTTAAATACAGGCTTTTGTTTGAACTGCAAAAACCAAGACCGATAAAAATCACCAATGCGCACAAAGCCACATTTGTCCACTTTTGGATAGTATAACGTCTGTCTGATTGAGTATTCACTGATTAAACTCCCTTTCATAGCAAGTAAATTGCACATTTTGTCTAATTGTATTATATATTATTTGATTTCATTTATATCATATGGTGTTGTCTGGTAAACATGATAATTAAGCCAGTTGGAAAAAAGTAAATTTGCGTGTGAACGCCATTTTACAACAGGTTTCTTCTGCGGGTCATCATCGCGGAAGTAATTTTTAGGTATCTCGATTTCTTTGCCGAGGTTAATATCTCTCTCGTACTCAAGTTTGAGCGTGTCTCTGTCGTATTCGCTGTGACCTGTAACAAAGATTTGTTTCTTGTCCTTGCTGACTATGATGTATGCGCCCGCATCTTTAGATTCTGAAAAAATGCGAAGTTGAGGACACGCTTTTATGTCTTCTGTATTTGCTGTGGAATACCTTGAATGCGGAGCATAGAACACCTCATCAAAGCCTCTTAAAAGCATTGAGTTTTTCTTGACTACCTTGTGTTCAAAAACGCCAAAGAGTTTTTTGTCAAGTTCGCGTTTTGGGATTCCGTAATGGTAATACATACCGGCAAGCGCTGCCCAGCATATGTGGAATGTGCTGGTGACATTTGTTTTGGTCCACTCCATTATTTCTTTGAGTTCCTCCCAATAATCCACATCTTCGAACTTCATAAGTTCAACGGGGGCACCTGTGATTATCATTCCGTCGTATTTTTGATTTTTAATCTGATCAAAGGTTTTATAGAAAGTGTTGATGTGCTCCTGGCTTGTATTTTTGCTTGTGTAAGTGCTTGTGTATATGAAGTCGATTTCTATCTGGAGCGGAGTGTTTCCGAGCAACCTTATTAACTGAGTTTCGGTTACAATTTTTGTTGGCATAATATTGAGAAGAGCAATTTTCAAAGGACGTATATCCTGGGTCAATGCCCTTTTTTCGGTTATGCAAAAAATATTTTCATCACTCAAAATAGAATTTGCAGGTAAATCTGCAGGTATTTTTATAGGCATAATTTAGTTTCCCTCCTTTTTGATTTCCGATGCCCAGAACACAGCATTTTCAATCCATTTTGCTATAGAAGGATTGTTGTATTTCGGATTGCAGCATTCTGTGATTTTATTTCCGAGAGCAACACCGTGTGGTGCATCGGGATATATATGTAATTCAAATTTCAAATTATTGTCAGCATAGGCTTTTGCAATATCCAATGAATTTCTTACATCCACCGTCTGATCATTTGAAGTATGCAAAATAAAGGCAGGCGAAGAGTTCGAATCGACATTTTTATCGATTGAACACATTCGGCAATCGTCTTCTGTCAATGTTTCTTTGTTTAGCATATTCTTGAATGAAAATTCGTGGTGTTTTGTGGAAATAACAGGATACATAAGCATAACACCCGTAGGTTTGTTGTACCCGAAAGGCATATCTATTTTTTCGTATATTTCGTCTTTGTGCCACATTGTTCCTATTGAGGCGCAAAGATGACCGCCGGCAGAAAAGCCGCACACAAAGATTCTTTCGGGATTTATGCAAAATTCTGCAGCATGGTCCTTAATGTATTTAATTGCAACAGACACTTCTATAAGTTGTCCGGGAAAAGTTACTCCGTCTTTTTGCACGGAATAATTAAGTACAAAAGCATTATAGCCATGGGGTAAAAATGCCATGGCTATTGGTTCTCCTTCTCTTTCAGAGCAGATTTCACCATAACCACCTCCGGGGATTACAATGACAGCATCCCTGGAAAGACCGGTGATTTCATCTGCAATATAGGTATCAAAAAACAGATTCTTGTAGTTGGAATCGGGTATAATTCTTTCGTGTTTCATGTTATCCTCCTAAAAAAAGACTATAACACTCAAAATAATTCACGATAATTATACCAAATTCTGCGTGTATAATCAAGAGTTTTAATTAAATTACGTGGTAATTTTTAAACATATTAAATATGTCTTTTAAAAACATATTCAGATGTTACATTTGTTTCCGAGCCAAACATCGATAATTTTTCCGTAGGCATTTACAAAACTGATTTTTTCTACATTTTCACTATATATAATATCAGAAGTACCGACTACTTTTCCGTTAATTTTACACAGCACTTTTCCCGCTGTATCCCCTTTCTTAACAGGTGCTTTGACGCTTTTAGGAAGTTGGTATTCCAATTTAGTTTCCTGCTCGGAATTTTTATCCGTAAGGACTTTGACATCATCTGTGCATTGCAGTCCGACACTTTCTTTTGTTCCTTTCTCAACCTTAATATCGGACACGCTCTGCCCTTCTTTTATCTGAGTGATATTTTTGTATTTGCTGAAACCGTAATTGAGCATTGATGAAGCATCTGCCTGCCTCTGTTTTGAGGTGGGAGCGTTCATTACGACAGCAATAAGATGCAGATTATCTCTTTTGGCAGTTGCACTTATGCAGAAACCGGCCTTTGAAGTAGAACCGGTCTTCAGCCCTGTGCAACCGTTATAGAATCTTACCAACTTGTTGGTATTAGACAAAGTAAATTTTCCGTCACGCAGGGAATCCATCCAGATTGTGGTATATTTGTAGATATCTTCGTGCTTCATAAGTTCTCTGGACATAAGAGCAATATCATATGCTGTGCTGTAATGGTCCGGTGCGTCCAGACCGTTGCAGTTTACAAAGTGCGTGTTCTTCATTCCCATATTTGCTGCCCGTTCATTCATTCTTGAAACAAAGATATCGCAAGTGCCGGATATGTGTTCTGCTATGGCAACACAGGCGTCATTTCCCGAAGCCACGGCAATGCCCTTTAAAAGATTATCAACAGTCATCTGCTCCCCTTCGTCCAGAAAAATTGTCGATCCTCCCATACTTTTTGCATATGCACTGGCGGTTACAACATCTGTGTATTTAAGCCTTCCGCTTTGTATCTCTTCCATTGTTATCAGCATGGTCATAATTTTGGTAACACTGGCCATGGGAAGTTTTTCGTGAGGGTTCAATTCGTAGAGAATCTCTCCGCTGTCAAAATCCATAAGCAATGCACTCTGGCATGACAGATTGCTTTCTTGTGCACCTGCCGATACTGCCGCAAGAGTAAATGCCATAAGAAACGCCAAAAACTTCTTCAACATATATAATTCACCTCATACACAATGTATGAGGTGATAGTTGTCTCATATTACATGTTTTCTGTTATAACGCGCTTTGGTATCAAAAGTTGCTGATTTTTGGGGAGACAATCCTCTGTAATATTGTTTACTGATGCTATTTCTTCGCTGGTTGTATTGTATCTTTTTGCAATATCCCAGAGTTC
>JAZNJU010000088.1:0-5714 GCA_045578205.1 Clostridia bacterium
CTACCAAACTGCGCTATATCCCGTGGCAACTATTAAACTATACCATAAAATGTATGGTTTGTCAACAGTTTGAAAGGTAATCCAACCAAAAGCGTGCCATAAAGGCACGCTTTTTAATGCAACGAAAATCTGACATCAAACACCGCTGTAAGCGGAAAAACCACCATCAACGGGAACTACAACACCGTTTACAAAACCGGATGCTTCGTTGCTCACAAGGAAAAGGAGAGTACCGATTAATTCTTCAGGCTGACCGAATCTTCCCATTGGTGTCTGGGAAAGTATCTTCTTGGAACGTTCACTGGGAGTTCCGTCTTCATTGAAGAGAAGTGCTTTGTTCTGAAGAGTGGAGAAGAAACCCGGAGCAATCGCATTAACTCTTATACCAACTTTCGAGAAGTGAACCGCAAGCCACTGCGTAAAGTTGGAGATTGCCGCTTTAGCACCGCTGTAAGCAGGGATTTTTGTGAGGGGAGTATAGGCATTCATAGAAGACATATTGATAATTGTAGCATCTTTTTTGCCGATTAAATCCTTTGCAAAAACCTGTGTGGGAAGAAGTGTACCAAGGAAGTTTAAGTTAAATACAAATTCAACACCCTGGGGGTCAAGGTCAAAGAAAGATTTAACATCATCAAGGTTTTCATCGCCGATTTCATAATATTCCTTGGAAGTGGACCCTTTGGGATTGTTACCGCCGGCACCGTTTATAAGAATGTCAACGCTTCCAAGTTTTTCATTAACTACTTTCTTTGCGTCCTCAAGGCTTTCCTTACTGAGCACATTTGCACTCACACCTATAGCGTTGCCGCCATTTGCATTGATTTTTTGTGCAACGGTATTTGCTGCATCAAGGTTAAGATCCAGAATTGCAACTTTTGCGCCTGCAGTAGCAAGAGCCTCGGCAAATACTGAGCAAAGTACACCGCCGCCGCCTGTTACGACGCAAACCTTACCGCTTAAATCTATGTTTATAGGTAATTTCATATGTATAATCTCCTTATTATTTAGACAACTTTTCACATGCTTCCCAGAGACCGTTGATATACACAGCACCAAGTGCTCTGTCGTACAAACCGTAACCGGGTTTTCCGCTTTCGCCCCATATCATTCTGCCGTGGTCAGGTCTTACATAGCCGTCCCAGCCTGCATCGTGATATGCTTTAACAATGCCGAATATGTCAAGAGAACCGCATTCGGTCTTGTGAGCCGCTTCTTCAAAGGATTTGGGCCCTGTGAGTTTGATGTTGCGGATATGGGCAAAATGTATTCTGTCGGAGAATTCATTTACAAGGTCTACCATGTCATTGTTGGGGTCTGCACCAAGGGAACCGGAACAGAGGGTAAGACCGTTGTATTTGCTGTCATAGAGTTTTAAAAACTTCTTTAAGTTTTCCTTGTTTGTAATAATTCTGGGAAGACCGAAAATGCTCCAGGGAGGATCGTCGGGGTGTATTGCCATCTTGACTTTAACCTCTTCAGCAACCTTAATTACTTTGTCAAGGAAGTACTTGAGGTTGTTCCAGAGTTGTTCTTCTGTAATTGCTTTGTACTTCTCAAGAAGAGACTTCATCTCATCTTTTGTGTAGCAAAGATCCCAACCGGGAAGAGCGAGTTCACCTGTTAAGGGATCCATCTTAAGAACGGTTTCTTCGTCATAAATAAGGGCATTGGAGCCGTCGGGAAGGGGATATGCAAGGTCGGAACGTGTCCAGTCAAATACAGGCATAAAGTTATAGCATACGCAGTCTATACCTGCTTTGGAAAGGTTGCGCAGAGTTTCGCAATAGTTTTCGATATATCTGTCTCTGTCTCCGTCACCTGTTTTGATATCTTCGTGTACAGGTACGCTTTCGATTACAGAAAGTTCAAGACCTGCATCCTCAACAGTCTTTTTAAGTTGCATAATTCTTTCGTATGGCCAAACTTCACCAACAGGAATATCGTATATTGCAGATACAATACCTGTAACACCGGGAATCTGCCTTATTTTTTCCAGAGTAACCGGATCGGATTCACCATACCATCTGAATGTCATCTTCATAATTTTTACCTCTCTTTTTTTAAAGCACACGGAGTAAACCCCGTGTGCTTATGGTGTTTATGTTATTTTAACACAAGAAAACATAAAAAACTATACGAAAATTGCTATCAGTATTGCAAATGTTGTTTTGTTATTCTATGGTTACAGTACCTTCGAAAGATTTAACTGCATCACCCTTAAGGTAAACAGTTCCGTCGGAAGTATATCGGATAACAAGATCTCCGCCTATAAGTTTTATTGTTATGTCTGCATCTTTGGAACAAAGACTCATTTCACATGCAGCAACTGCGGCTGCACATGCACCGGTACCGCATCCCCAAGTTTCACCGTTTCCTCTTTCCCAAACACGCATCTTGATGGTGTTTTCGCCAACAATTTTTACAAACTCTGTGTTTATTCTTTCGGGGAAAATAGGATCATTTTCAAATTTGGGTCCGAGTTCTTCAATGTTCAATTTGTCAACATTGTCAACAAAAACGATACAATGGGGATTACCAACCGAAACTGCACTGATACTGTATTTTCCTCCTGCAACTTCAACTTCACGGTTAATTATTTTGTCACCGTCAAGATTTACGGGGATGGACTTTGGTGTAAGGTCAGCCTTACCCATATTTACTTCCACAGCACCGATTTTTCCGTTCTGACGTGTAAGTTTGAGTTCTTTAATACCGCTCTTTGTTTCGATTGTCAGATTGAGTTTCTGGGCAATTCCGTTTTCATACAGATATTTACCGACACAGCGAATGCTGTTTCCACCCATTTCACCTTCGCTGCCGTCTAAGTTGAACACCCTCATTTTGGCATCTGCAACGTCGGAGGGAGTTATCAGAACAACACCGTCACCGCCAATGCCGTATCTGCGGTTTGAAAGACTTACCGCAAGTCCCTCGGGATTGTCTATACGCTGATTGAAGCAGTTGAAGAAAATATAGTCATTTCCCGTGCCGTGCATTTTGGTGAAATTGAGTACAGTTTTTTCTTTCCTGAGATTATTGATATCAACAAGTTCCGTGCTGTATTCACTGTAACGGCTCTTAATGCTGTCTGCAAGGGCAGTAGCAGTATCAAGCGAAGTAAGACAGGGTACATTGCGCTCAATGGCTTTACGACGGATTTTAACGCTGTCTCTTGTTGGGATTCTGCCTTTGGATGAAGTGGAAAGTACGTAGTTTACATTTCCGCTTTCTATGAGGGTAAGAGTGTTTGATTTTGCATTCTCGTGGATTTTTGAAACTGTTTCAACATCCAAATCGTTAATTCGCAGCACTTCTGCGGTACCTTCTGTCGCATAGAGTTTGAAACCGAGGTCCGCATATTTCTTTGCAACAGAAGCGATTTCGCCTTTATCGGAATTACGAACTGTAATGAAAATTCCGCCTCGCTGTTTCATGTTGCAACCGCTGGAAATAAGACCTTTGAATATGGCTTCTTCTCTTGTGTTTGCAAGACCGAGAACTTCGCCTGTGGACTTCATTTCAGGTCCCAAGTGATTATCAACATTTGCAAGTTTTTCAAAGGAGAACACAGGAACCTTAACCGCTACATAGGGTGATGAGGGATAGAGTCCTGTACCGTAACCCATGTCTTTGAGTTTTTCACCAAGCATGGTTCTTGTAGCAAGATCTACCATGGGAATTCCCGTAACTTTGCTTATATAGGGGATAGTTCTGGAACTTCTGGGGTTAACTTCAATTACATACAGTTCGTTCTGATATATGAGATACTGAATGTTCACAAGACCGATTACGTTGAGTGAGAACGAGAGGTTTCTTGTGCTGTCAATTATTTTTTGCGTAAGTTCATCGGAGATATTCCATGCGGGATACACTGCTATTGAGTCACCGGAGTGAACTCCTGTACGCTCAATGTGTTCCATAATACCCGGAATGAGGATATCTTCGCCGTCACAAATAGCATCGACTTCAAGTTCTGTTCCCATAAGGTACTGGTCTATGAGAACGGGGTTTTCGATGTTGGTTTCAAGGATAATTGCCATATACTCCTTGATATCATTTTCTGTAAAGGCAATTATCATATTCTGACCGCCGAGTACATAGGAAGGTCTCATAAGCACAGGATAACCGATCTCTTCAGCCGCCTTGAGAGCCTCTTCGGTAGTCATTACAGTAGTTCCTTTTGGTCTTGCAATGTTGTGTTTTTCGAGAAGGGCATCAAAAAGTTCTCTGTCTTCAGCAGCATCAATGCTTTCGGCGGGGGTACCGAGTATTTTAATACCTTGTGATGAAAGGAAGTTTGTAAGTTTAATTGCAGTTTGTCCTCCAAAAGCCACAACAACACCAACGGGCTTTTCTACACGGATGATGTTCATAACATCTTCATTGGTGAGAGGCTCAAAGTAGAGTCTGTCTGCAGTATCAAAGTCTGTAGATACGGTTTCGGGATTGTTGTTTACAATTACAACATCGTATCCTGCTTTTTTGAGAGACCATACGCAATGTACTGAAGCATAGTCAAATTCTACACCTTGTCCGATTCTTATGGGACCTGAACCAAATACGATAACGGTATCTTTCTTTTCTTTTCTGGAATTTAAAAATTCCTGGGCCTCATTTTCATTTTCATATGCAGAATAGAAATAGGGAGTAGCAGCCTTGTATTCACCTGCACAGGTATCTACCATTTTGAAAGAAGCAAAAAGGTGATTCTTAACTTTCTGTCCGCTTATTCTTTCAATAGCGGTGTCAGGATAACCGAGTTTTTTTGCTCTGATGTAGAGTTCGTCGGTAAGTTCATTTGAGGTTGCAAGTTCCTTTTCAAAGTTTGCAAGATTCAGAAGTTTGGAGAGGAACCACTCGTCAATCATGGTTATTTCATGGATTTTTTCAATGGTTATTCCTCTCTTCAAAGCCTCGTAAACAACGAAAAGTCTCTGGTCATCACAGTCGTAGAGTTTGGATTCGATTTGTCTGTCTGTGAATTCTGCAAGTTTTGGATTTGTCAAAGTATCCAGTTTAATCTCTGCACCGCGGACTGCTTTCATAATTGCTTCTTCAAAACTTGTACCGATACTCATAACTTCGCCGGTTGCTTTCATCTGTGTACCGAGTTTTTTGGTAGCATATACAAATTTATCAAAAGGCCATTTGGGGAATTTAACAACACAGTAGTCGACTGTGGGTTCAAATGCTGCATATGTAGCACCTGTGACGTCATTTAAAATCTCATCCAATGTGTATCCAATGGCAATCTTTGTGGCAACTTTGGCAATGGGGTAGCCTGTAGCCTTGGATGCTAATGCCGAAGAACGGGAAACTCTGGGGTTAACTTCGATTACGGCATATTCGAAACTTTCGGGATTGAGTGCAAACTGACAGTTGCAACCGCCTTCAACTCCGAGTGTATCCACGATGTCTAATGCAGCGTTTTTGAGCATAGCATATTCGTGAGATGCCAAAGTTACTGCAGGGGCAATAACAATAGAGTCACCGGTGTGAACACCCACAGGGTCAAGGCTTTCCATTGAACATACAGCAATGGTATTGCCCAGACTGTCGCGGATAACTTCGAATTCTATTTCTTTCCATCCGGAAATACATTTTTCCACAAGAATCTGTGTAATGGGGGATTGATACAAACCGTTTGCGGATATTTCACGAAGTTCTTCCTCGTCGTGTGCAATACCGCCGCCTGTACCGCCAAGTGTAAA
>JAZNJU010000089.1:0-2576 GCA_045578205.1 Clostridia bacterium
CAAGTGCTGAAAACACAAAAGTTTCTGCAAGTGCTACTACATATGTGACCATCACTGATGATGAACAATATGAAACACCCTTCATTACACTTTTGTGTGATGATAATTTGCTGACAAAAGATAAAAACGAAACATATGTGACCTTGCGCCGTGAATCCGGCACAGAATATTTTAACGTTGTATATCTTTCAACTGTTAAAGACAGTGCCCCCTATGAAGCATATCTCAATATGGATATGCAGGCGATTGCATTTGTTCCGGGAGAAAGGGAAAAGAAGGTTAAAATCGAGGCGTATGATTTTTCACGTGACGGAAAATTCGGTGTCCGTCTGGAATCAGACGAAAAAGCGGAAATAGGTAATTATTATGTGGATATAGAAATCCTCGGAGAGTCCGGAACCGAAGATGACAAATCCGCAGAAAATACCTTATCTCTTTTATCATCCAATGTAACTTTGGGTCAGGCTGTTACGGAATTGAAACTCAAGGATTTTCCGGGCGGATGGTCAAATGATATCACCAACGGAAAGACCAACGGAAGTTCGCAGTGGGCTGAAAATGACGACCTTATGCTTCACGAAAAGAAGAGCGGCGGCGGCAGAGCCTGGACAACCAACGGAACAAAAAATTTAACCGGATGTAAAAAAATAGATTTCTACATAAACGTCGGAGGCATAGGAACAAGTTTTACCTCTTATTTTGAAATAGACAGTGAACGAAAATGGAGCGGCTCTGTTGCAGGATATACTGAATTGGCAAAAACCGACGGATGGGAGCAGCACTCCCTGGATGTTGGTCCGTACAATGACAACTATTACTTCCAGTTTTCAACAAAGGTTCGTACAGCAGGTCAGCATAACCCAAAAGCATATCTCGGAAATCCTGTAACCTTCCACTGGGCAAAATACGGAATATCTGCAGCAGAACCTGTTGAAACCTTTAACAGAAAAGTATACGATTTTATAGAGGGAACTCCCAATTGTTATGACATTTATTATGATAGTTACGAAAATATTCCCCGAACACTGTCATACGACCCCGGGTCTATTACCATAACATCGAACGGAAGTACCGTTGATGCTTTTTACAGCAATAATACCAACACTGTAACAATAGAGTCAATGTATACCAAAGAAAATGAAGGAAACGGAATATATCTCAAAGAAGTACGTGTTGTAAATTCAAAAAGTGACAAATATGATGTTTATGATTTTGACAGAAGTCAATACAGAAACAAAAACGTATATGTTATGAAAACTGACCCAACCACCCATAAGGTCACATTCACACCGGATTATGATTTTGTAAAAGCACTTATGAATGCAGGTGTACTTGACGGAAACAGTTCCGATGATTCAGGTCTTGTTTTCTACCCTGTATATGCACAGGAAATGGTAACCGTAAACTTTGAAAACGCAGATACTGATGGTGCTTTCAACAAGGAAAACAAGGGTTCATACATAAATAACGTATTTGATCTCTATAACAGGATTTCCCTTGATCCGTCAAGAAACAATCTGGCTACTCAATATTACACAATAACAGTTCCCAAATATTCTGTGATAAGAATGCAGATGTTTCCTCTTTCAGACCGCACTCCAAACGGTTTTCTCTACTGGCCAAACGGAAATCCCGGCGGCGGTCAAATCACCTATTATAAAGAAGGTGAAACAATCCATACCGGCGGAAATGAAACGGGAAAAACTGTTCTTACGGAAACAGACACATCAAAGGGTGAATTTACAGCATATGCAGATATGTGGGTTAAACCGCTTACAGACAGTCAGATTTTTTATGTGGGTTATTCCCCACTTGCGTATGCTTCAAGACCTGTAGAAGACCTTAAAGGTTTAGTGTACGACTCCAACATTTCACTGAATGAAGAAACAGGAACCTATGAGGGAGACTATTCTGACAGTAACGGCAGTATGTGGCTCAGTGAACCTTTCCTCGGTAGGAGTTATACCATTAAGGCTCTGGTACCCGAAAATTATTATGTATCCTGGAAAAATATGACCGGAGATACCAATAACAACGGTACAATCGGTGATGAGGGCGATGAATATTCCGACAGAGATTTAAAAACCGCAAACCCCGATGAGGTAATAGGAAATATTCTTCCGATTACTCTGGATCAGAACAACACACGTTATCAGTATTATTTTGCACCCAAATCCGTCAGTGCAACCGTTACAAGGAAGGGACGCGTAGTAAGGGAGAAAAGAACACTTTTTGACATAAAGACAAAGGGTGAAAACGTCTCAAATGTCGCAACCGAACCGGTGGTAGCCGCAAAAGTTAATATAGGCGGAAATATCACGCAGACAGATGGTAAGGGAAACTATGAACTTGATATAATGCTTCCTTCTCCGTGGGGATATATGGGAGCAGGCATTACAGTGGGAGATGCTCAGTACAACCATATAATATCACTTGTTAATCAGGAAAGCGAAATCCGTCTTAAAGCACTTGAAATGTTCTCGTTAAAGAGTATGAGTGCAGGCTACATATCTCAGGATACTCCTGCCGGCGACAGAAGAGAAATTGCTTTTGAGCAGAATGCTGTTGATGTAGAA
>JAZNJU010000090.1:0-1502 GCA_045578205.1 Clostridia bacterium
AGGAACGGCAGGTTAAGAACCTTGTCGCTCTGGCGGAGATGCCAGTTGTCGGCTTTGCCTCCTGCAAGTCTTGTGCAGTGAATTCTGGACTGCTGACCTGCGCCCACACCTATTGCCTGTCCGTCCTTGGCATAGCACACAGAGTTGGACTGGGTGTATTTTAATGTTATGAGCGCTATTATAAGGTCTCTCTTGGCATCGTCGGGGAATTCTTTGTTGTCTGTTACAAGATTTGTAAGGATGGATTCATCTATCTTGTAGTTATTTCTGCCCTGTTCAAAGGTGATACCGAACACATCTTTATGTTCTACTTCTTCGGGAATATAGTCAGGGTCTATTTTAACAACGTTGTATGCACCTTTTTTCTTGTTTTTGAGTATTTCAAGTGCTTCGGGTTCATAGTCGGGTGCTATTACACCGTCGGATACTTCACGGGCTATGAGTTTTGCAGTCATTACATCGCACTTGTCGGAAAGAGCAATCCAATCGCCGAAAGAGGACATTCTGTCTGTTCCTCTTGCTCTTGCATAGGCAGTTGCAAGGGGAGATTCATCAATGCCGGGCATATCATCCACAAAACATGCCTTTTTGAGTTTGTCGTCCATCTTTATACCGACAGCGGCAGATGTGGGGCTGACGTGCTTAAAAGATGTTGCAGCGCACATTCCGAGCGCTTCTTTGATTTCCTTTACAAGTTGCCAACTGTTGAAGGCATCAAGAAAGTTTATGTATCCGGGTCTTCCGTTGAGTATTTCTATGGGAAGTTCTGCACCGTTTGACATAAAAATTTTAGATGGTTTCTGATTTGGATTGCATCCGTATTTCAATTCAAATTCTTTCATAGTTCCGGCTCCTTATTTCTGATTTTTGTTTATCATTCTATAGTCGGTCTTGCCGTCTTTTAAGTTTACATATCTTACATAAATTGATATCTTGTTATCCTCGTTCAGGTTCTGCCAGATATCATTTGTAAAAGCATCAATATCGTTTGGTATCTCTACCCTCTCCGGTTCACCTGTGAATGTGGGGATTGGGTTGCCGTCACAGTTGTAGGTGTGGATGAAATGTCCGAGACCTTTTAATGCTTTGTATGAGAATGTATATCTGTTGCACGCCGTACCCTCAATATCGGCACTTTTCAATATGCTCATTTTGTATGAAAAATCATTTTCCTCAAAATTCAGTATGCCGCTTATTCTGGGTGTCCAGTTGGGACCGTCGGGTTCGAATTCTCTGGTTTCCAGAGCCTCTTCGAAAGTTTTGCCGTTCTTTATGAAATCATACACCGTGTCGGTCTGGTCACCGTTTGTAACTATTGTGCTACTTCCCAATTTGCGAACGGGAGAATAGATAATAAGTGAGGGGTCTTCAACCTTGGAAGCGTCGAAAGGATATATGGTAACATCGTCGCCCTCTATGGTAAATATTCTGTTACGGCTGTTTTCACTTCAAGTCGGAGGCCAAGCGGTCTTAGGAAGACAAACTGGTAAGACAACTCCTTG
>JAZNJU010000091.1:0-15579 GCA_045578205.1 Clostridia bacterium
GTTGTTGCAATAGGTGCATCGCTTTTTACTATACACTCAAGCGCTATTAAAGCAGGACTTATATGCGCATCGGTGTTTCCTCTTCTGCTTGCAATCGGAGTTTGGATGACAATGCGAATTCGGAGAAAGGAAAACTAAAACCACTCTCTTTTTGAGGAGTGGTTTCGCAATTATAGGATAAAATGTAAATAATTACTTTGTTTGGATTGCAAATCTTGTTATTATGTTGTATAATGAGTGTATAATTTTAAAGTTCTTGTACAGCAAGTTTTACGGAGGATAATATATGAGATATTCCGATTGTTTTGGAAGAAAAAGTTCAAGGATAATTTTGGGAACTGCATATTTTGGTGACGGAATAAAAAGAGAAGATGCTTTTCTGATGATGGACAAATTCCGTGAAATGGGCGGAACACATATCGACACGGCAAGACTTTATTCAGACGGCAAGTCAGAGGAAATTGTCGGTCAGTGGATTGCGTCAAGGTGCGCAGACGAAATGATTGTCTCCACAAAAGGCGGATATTATGATGAAGATTCAGGGGAGACACAAAGAATAAATGAGCACGATATACGCTGTGATATTGAGGAAAGCCTCAGGGCACTTAAACGGGATACGATAGAATTTTACTGGCTTCACAAAGACGCTGAAAATACACCTGCAGAAGAAATAATCGACATGATGAACAATTTTGTCAAATCGGGAAAAATAGTCAGATTCGGAGCATCAAACTGGACGTCGGAGCGAATCGATAAAGCAAATAAATATGCCTTGAAAAACGGACTTTCAGGTTTTTCGGCAAGTCAGATACGTTTCAATCCTGCATACTGCCTTGGTGAAAGAACAGGTCTTGTAGGAATGGATTTTGATGAATTTGAATTCTATAAGAAAAATAATTTGCCCGTTGTTGCATATTCTTCACAGGCAAAAGGATTCTTTTCAAAAATGGCAGAATTCGGAGAAGGTGCACTTTCCGAGAAAGCAAAAAAACGTTATTTATGCCCCGAAAATATAAATCGGCTTGAAATTTTGAAAGAATTGTCGCGAAAATACGGTGTAAGCATTGCATCAATAATCTGCGGTGCATTTTGCAGTTTTGAAATACCCGAGGTATTTCCCGTGATTGGAGGAAGCCGTTTGGAGCAAATTCAGGATTCTCTTGGCGGTGCTGATATAAAAATTGAGAAAGATGAACTTGCAAATGTTTTTAAATTCAACATCTGATTTGGTTAAAGTTTCAAAACGGAGGATTTAAAATGAGAAAATTACTAAAGCGTTTATCATCCATACAAGTGATTATGCTGGCTTTTTTTCTGGTAATACTTGTAGGCAGTGCGCTTTTGAGTCTGCCGGTTAGTTCTGCAGACGGAAAACCGGTATCGTACACGGATGCACTTTTCACTTCCACAACAGCAACTTGCGTTACGGGACTTGTGACCTTGCCGACAGTGAGCACATGGAGCGTCTTTGGACAGATTGTCATCCTTTGCTTGATTCAGATTGGTGGGTTGGGAGTTATAACTGTTATTGCCGGACTTATGATATTTTTTCATAAAAAGATAGATTTTTCCGATAGGATTTTAATCAGCGAGTCTTTTAACTTAAGTTCACTCGGCGGCATTGTTAAGTTCATAAAAAAAGTCATAATACTCTCATTAATAATCGAACTTGCAGGAGCGCTTTTGTATATGACGGTGTTTGTGCCGGAATTCGGAGCAAAAGGAATCTGGATATCTGTTTTTACTTCCGTTTCCGCATTTTGCAATGCAGGTATAGATATAATCGGGGAGAACAGTTTGTGCGACTATGCCTTAAATCCTATTGTAAACATAACCACAATGTTCCTTATAATTTTGGGAGGTATAGGTTTTGTGGTACTGTTTGATTTGGAGAAGATGCTTAGAAATAAAAAGCGAAGACATCTGCGGTTTCTTGGTTTACATAGCAAAATTGTGATTGGCATAACACTTTTTCTCATAATTTCGGGAGCAGTTCTATTCTATTTATTTGAATATGACAATCCCGCTACAATGCAAGCAAACTCTTTACCTCAGAAGATTATGCTCTCGTTGTTCCAGTCGGTAACCGCAAGAACAGCGGGATTTGCAACGATACCGCAGGAAAACCTTACGCCCGCATCAGCATTTGTAACTATTCTTTTGATGTTTGTCGGCGGTTCTCCAATCGGAACAGCAGGCGGCATAAAGACCGTAACTTTGTTTGTGCTTGTCATAAGTACTGCATCGGTTATTAAGAACAAAAGAACGGCAGATGCGTTTGGCAGGCAAATATCTGTGGACATAATCAAAAAATCCATTGCGGTATTTATGACATCATTTTTGATTGTGATGATTTCAACTCTGCTGATTTTGGTGTTTGAAAACGGAAGTTTTCTTGATGTGATGTACGAAACGGTCAGTGCCACGGCAACAGTAGGACTTACACGAAATTTCACTTCAGCGTTGGGAACTGCAGGAAAATATATTATCATCATTGCAATGTATCTTGGCAGAGTGGGACCGATATCACTGGCTTTGGCATTTAGTTTAAATAAGAGCAGAGAAAATTCAATTATAAATCCTGTTGAGGAAATATACGTGGGTTAGGAGTGTTTGAAATGAGTATTAACAAAAGTTATGCTGTTTTCGGGCTTGGCAGATACGGAAGAAGTGTTGTTAAAGAATTGCTCGACAACGGTGCTACTGTGCTTGCGGTAGACAAAAACAGAAGAATTGTAGATGAATTGGCAGATGAAATACCAATTTGCAAGTGTGCGGACATAACCGAACCGGGTGTCATTAAACAACTGGGTATTTCAAATGTGGATGTGGTTATCATATCTATGGCAGAGAACTTTGAAGCAAGCGTAATGGCGACTATGCTTTGCAAAGAAGCGGGCATAAAGAAAGTCATTGTGAAATGTGCAAATGATTCCCATTGCAATATACTTCAAAAAATTGGCGCAGATGAAACTGTTTTGCCCGAAAGAGAAGCAGGCGTGCGTCTTGCAAAAAACATCCTCAGTGCGGGATTTATCGATATTGCCGATATATCAGACGATATCTCAGTTCTGGAACTGGACATAAAACGCGAATGGATAGGAAAAACTCTTAAGGAACTGGAATTAAGGAAAAAATACAATATAAATGTAATGGCTTTCAAAAAAGACGACAAAATTGATGTTGCCTTAAATCCCGATGAAGTTATGAGTTCGGATATGAAGATGATTGTTATGGCAAACAGAAATGAATTGAGACGTATAAAATAGCACAATTTCAGAAATAAAATTTTCATTACAGGGAGATGTTTATATGTACAAAAAAGCAGAACAGTTAAAAACAGATGCAAAATTAAATGTGAGCGGCAAGGAAAAAATGTTCAAAACCAATCTTGCAGATTTTGACGGCTGGGACCCCAAAGTCAGACTTTTTTCCTTTGTACAGGTAAAACCGGGTGAAGAAGTGGAATACCATATGCACGCGGGTGAGAGCGAAACATTCTTTATTCTTTCGGGAAAAGGTATCTACAATGACAACGGAAACAAAGTTGAAGTGACCCCGGGAATGGTAACTTTTACTCCGTCGGGACAGGGCCACTCCATCAAAAATACCGGTGATGAAATGCTTGCATTTATCGCTCTTATTGTTGTTGAGTAAGGCTGGTTATAATTACATATTTACGAGGTGATAGAATTGGTAAAAGAACTGTCAAAAAAAGCACTTGAAGTGATAAAGAAAATGCAACAGAACGAACTTACGGAAAGTGTAATCTACAGAGAAATTGCAAAATTTGCAAAAGGCGAGGAAAACAGGAAAACCCTTATACGTCTTGCAGATGAAGAAAGAGCACACTACGAAATATGGAAAAACTACACAGGAATAGATATGAAACCTCAAAAGGGAAAAATACTAAGATTCAAATTTATAGCCCGTGTGCTTGGTTTCACTTTTGCGGTGAAACTTATGGAAAACGGTGAGGAGGCATCGCAGAGGGAGTATGCCATACTTGCCGATGAAGTGGAAGAAAGCATCACCATAAAAGAACAGGAAACCGAACATGAAGAATCACTCCTGGCTATGCTGGATGAGAAAAGACTTCAGTATGTCGGAAGTATGGTTCTTGGAATGAACGATGCTCTCGTTGAACTTACGGGATCACTTGCAGGATTTACCTTTGCTATGCAAAACACACGTCTCATAGCGCTTTCCGGTCTTATAATGGGAATTTCCGCAACTTTCTCAATGGCTTCCAGCGAATTCCTTGCGGCAAAGAGCGAGGGCAGGACCGATGCTTTCAAATCTTGCAGTTACACGGGTATTGCATATTTAATTACCGTTGCGCTCCTTGTGACTCCGTATTTGCTTTTCAATAATTCAGGTTACATGTATGCTCTTTTTTCCATGATTGCTATTGTTGTGCTCATTATTGCAGGATTTACATACTATATTTCCGTTGCAAAGGGCGAGAGGTTCAAACCGAGATTTTGGGAAATGACCCTCATAAGTGTGGGTGTAGCACTTGTGTCCTTTGTTGTGGGTATACTTGCAAAGCAGTTTTTGGGTGTAGATCTTTAATCGGGGTGATAATATTATGAAATCATACGGCATATGGCAGAACATAACCGAACACCCATCAAGTGTGAATTTTCAACTCCATGTGCACGACGGATACGAAATATATCTCTTCCTTGAGGGGGATTCCAAGTATGTCATCGAAGAAAACACCTATGACCTTGAGCCGGGCGATATTGTAATCATAAGAAAAAACCAACTTCACAGAGTGTATCACAAGAGCAATAAACGCTATAACAGAATTGTTATCAACCTTTCGCCGGAATTTTTCGAGGGTGAATGTGCAAAGTATGAAGAACAGTTTACAAATCCCGAGAGATATCCCGGAAACAAGATAGATGCAAAAACAGTACGGACAAGCGGTATCTACGATGCCATAATGCGTCTCAAAAAGTATTCAGAGGATTTCCAATGCAAGGATACTTTGATTGTAAAATGTATTATAATAGAACTTCTGCATCTTATGGACAATGCCAAACTCTTTTCCGAGTCAACGATAGGCAATGCCCAGTTAAGGCAGATAATAGAATACATAAACAAAAACTATACAAGCGACATTTCCCTGGATGAAATAGAGAAGAAATTCTTTATATCAAAATATCACCTTTGTCACATTTTTCCGGGTGCCACGGGTCTTACTGTGTACCAGTACATCACAAAAAAACGTCTGGCATATGCAAGGGAACTTATAAAAACAGGTATGTCAATAGGTGATTCCGCCGAAAAGTCGGGATTTAACAATTATTCATCATTCTACAGGGCATATGTCAATGAATACGGCGATACTCCCCAGAATGACAAGAAAAAGGTGTAAAACACTTGTAAATTTAACTGCAAGGTGTTAGAATACATAAGGAGGTTGAGACTATGAGTATAGATATCAAAAAAACTATGGAAGCACTTGAAAGAAATAATATAAGCGCCTACTATGCCAAGGATTGCAGTGAGGCTCTTGAAATTGCGCAAAGTATTGTAAAAGACGGCTCTGTTATATCCCATGGAGGCTCTGTAACACTTAAAGAGGCAGGATTTATTGAACTTTTCAAAAGTGGAAAGTACACCTATCTGGACCGTTCTGCTCCGGGTCTTTCTCCCGCTGAAATTATGGATATATACCGCAAAACTTTTTCAGCAGATGCGTATTTCACAAGTTCAAATGCAGTTACCCAAAACGGAGAACTTTACAATGTGGACGGCAATTCAAACAGAGTTTCTGCCATGCTCTTCGGACCTGACAAGGTTGTAGTGGTTGTGGGAGTAAATAAGATTGTAGAAAATATAAAAGAAGCATCCGACAGGGTAAAGCGCCTTGCGGCTCCTCCCAACTGTGTCCGTTTGGACAAGAAGACTTACTGTGCGCAAACCGGCAAATGCGTAACATACGATAATCCCGATGCAGAATTTTGCAGCGGATGTGCAAGTGAAGACAGAATTTGCTGTAATTACACCGTTATGTCAAAACAACGTACCAAAGGCAGAGTAAATGTTATAATAGTAAATGAAAAATTAGGATATTGAGGAGAATATTGAAATGGGAATAATTAAAGATAATTTTATGATTACAAATAAAGTTGGGCAAAAACTCTATGATGATTTTGCAAAGGATATGCCCATAATAGACTATCATTGCCATCTTGTACCAAAGATGATTGCGGATGATTACCGCTTCAAAGATGCCTATGATCTGTTTCTCGGCGGTGACCACTACAAGTGGCGTCAGATGCGTTCTTTCGGTATAGACGAAGAATACATAACAGGTTCTCAAGACAGATATGAAAAGTGGGTTGGATTCTGCAAGGTAATGCCATATCTTATTGGAAATCCTCTCTATCACTGGACAGCACTTGAACTCAAAAGATATTTCGATATAGATAAGCCTTTAAATGAAGAAAATGCAAAAGAAATCTGGGACAAGGTAAATGACTGCCTCAAAGACGATAGTTTCTCGGCAAAATCACTCATAAGAAAGTCCAATGTGGAAATTATATGTACAACCGATGATCCTGCAGACGATTTGAAATATCACATTCAACTTAAAAATGAGGGATTTGAAACCAAGGTTCTGCCAACGTTTCGTCCCGACAAACTTTCTAACATAGACAAAGAGGATTTCATTCCATACATAGAAGCAAACAGTCTTGATACCTATGACCGTCTTATGAACTGGATAGACGAAAGAATAAAATTCTTCCACGACAACGGATGCCGTCTTTCCGACCACGCTCTTGAGTATGTTCCTTTTGCTATTGGTGATGCCAAGGCGGTTTTTGACAAAAAGATTTCGGGCGCAACTCTCACGAGCGAAGATGTGGACGTTTTCAAAACCGCAGTTCTCAGAAGATGTGCCGAAAACTATGTAAAACTTGGATGGACAATGCAACTGCACATCGGAGCGCTTCGAAACAACAACAAAAGAATGTATGAAAAACTCGGACCCGATACAGGTTTCGACTCCATAAACGACCTTTGCATTGCAGAAAAACTCTCTGCGTTTATGGGACATCTGGACTATGAAAATGTTCTTCCCAAAACTATACTTTATACTTTAAACCCCAAGGATAACTATGTGCTCGGTACAATGCTCGGAAACTTCCAGCAAGGTCCCACAGCCTCCAAGATACAATTTGGCTCCGGCTGGTGGTTCAACGACAACCGTGACGGTATGGTAGCGCAGATGCAGGCTCTGGGCAATCTGGGACTTCTGGGAAAATTCGTAGGTATGCTTACGGATTCAAGAAGTTTTGTGTCGTACCCCAGACACGAGTATTTCCGCAGAATACTCTGTAACCTCCTTGGAGGATGGGTAGAGAGCGGAGAATATCCCGAAGATTATGATGCACTTGAAAAGATAGTCAAGGGTATTTGTTATAACAACGCAAAGGATTATTTTGGTTTTTAAGGTGATACAATGAAAGTTATAGATATGCACGCACATTTCTTCCCTGATGAATTAGCACAGCGTGCAGTTGAGAATCTGGGAAATTATTATCATCTCAAAATGCACTGCAACGGCACCTATGATGATATGATGCAAAGGGCACAACAGTCGGGTGTAACTAAACTTGTAATACATTCCACAGCACTCAAACCTAATCAGGTTGAGGTAATAAATACCAACACTGCAGCCCACACAAGAGACAATGTTGCAGGGTTCGGGACTTTGCACCAGGATTATGAGGGTGATTTTGAAAAAGAAATAAACCGCATAGTTGATCTTGGTTTAAAGGGTATCAAACTCCATCCCGACTTTCAGCATTTCGACATTGACGACAAACGGATGTATCCTGTGTACGAAATTCTCCGTCACGCAAAACTCCCTGTGCTCTTTCACACCGGCGATTTAAAGAGCAACTGTTCTGCACCGCACAGGCTCAAAAAAGTTCTTGATGATTTTCCGGGATTGGTTGCAATTGCGGCGCATCTGGGCGGACGTGATATGTGGGAGGAGGCTGAGGAGTGCCTCTACGGACGGGATGTATACCTCGACACATCAAGTTGTGATCGAGCAATAGGCTTTGACCGTATGCGCCAACTTATTTTGAAGCACGGTACGGACAGAGTTATGTTCGGTACGGATTATCCCATAGAAACTTTTGATTATTGCATAGAGAACTTTTTCAAACTCGGTTTGTCGGATGATATAAACGAGAAGATTCTCTATAATAATGCTAATAAACTGATATTTGGTGAATGATTTTTGAGGCTGTTGCACACACAACAGCCTTGTTTTACGGAGGATAGCATGCACGGACTATACATTCACATACCTTTTTGCAAAAGTAAATGCAATTATTGTGACTTCGCATCTTTTCCGCAACATATGAATATGCAGGATGACTATATAAATGCCCTCATAAAAGAATTGGAAATCCGCAAGGGCATAACGGCAGATACCGTCTACATAGGCGGAGGAACGCCGTCGGTTCTCTCTATTGAAAACACAGAGAAACTTCTTTGTGCAATCAGAAACACTTTTACTCTCACAAATGACTGTGAGTTTACCGTGGAAGTGAACCCTGCCACAGTGGACATACAAAAAGGGAAGTTGTACCGCAAATGCGGTGTAAACCGCATAAGTATGGGCGCTCAGAGTTTTGTGGATTCTGAACTGAAAACGCTTGGCAGAATACACACAAAAGATGAGACGATTCACACATTTGAACTTTTGAGAAGTTGCGGGTTTGACAATATTAATCTTGACCTTATGTATGCCTTGCCAAATCAGAGTGCGGACAGCCTTAACTATTCAATAGACAATATCCTTGCACTAAATCCCGAGCATATTTCATGTTACGGGTTAAAATACGAAGAGGGAACTCCTTTTTATGAGAAACTCAAATCGGGAGTTTTGACCGAATGTGATGAGGATACTTTTGCCGATATGTATGACACGGTAAAAGAACGTCTGTTGCAAGACGGCTATGAGCACTACGAAATCTCCAATTTCTGTAAAAAAGGAAGGGAAAGCAGACACAATCTGAAGTATTGGCAGGATAAGAATTATATCGGCTTTGGTCTTGCCTCATCTTCCAAAGAGGGAAGACGAAGATGCACCCATACCGATGATATAAAGAAGTATATGGCTGACTTCAGCCTTATCGAAGACTACACTATGACCGAAAAAGAGCACATGTGTGAATTTGTCATTCTCGCCCTGAGAGTGATAAATTCCGGTGTTGACAAGGCAAAGTTTCGCAAGAAATTCGGAGTATCATTTGATGCAGTTTTCAAAGAACAGATACTAAAAACCGCACCATATACAATTAACACCGAAAACACTTTCAAACTCAAGAACGAAGCGGTGTTGGTGTCAAATTCAATTATGTGCGAATTCATGGAATAAAGTGAACAATTTGTAAAATTCATAAAAAGTATTGACAAAATGGTAGGATAGTGATATCCTACCATTGTTAGCACTCGGACACTTTGAGTGCTAAAGAGGTGAAAATATGGAACTTAGCGAAAGAAAAGAAAAAATTCTTCGTGCCATAGTAGACGATTACATCACAACAGCCGAGCCGGTGGGTTCGGCATATATTCTGGAAAGTCACGACCTTGGTGTAAGTTCTGCTACCGTACGAAATGAGATGGCGGCTCTTGAAGAAGCAGGATATCTTGAAAAAACCCACACTTCTTCGGGTAGGGTACCGTCGGTACTCGGATACAGGACCTATGTAAACGGCCTCATGAAAGAGTACAGCCTTACTCTTGGTGAGATAAAACACATCAAGAATGCACTCAAGCGCCAATATATGGAGTTTGACAAAGTTCTTTCCGACATTTCGGAAATGATGAGTTTTCTTACGAATTACACGGCGGTTTTTACAACACCAATGTCTCCCAAGCACAATATATGCCAGATTAAACTTATACCTGTGGACAATCAGAGTTTCGTAATGCTTGTTATTTTAAAGGACGGCACTGTTAAGAACCGAACTATGCGTGTCAAGAAAGCATACGACATCAAGGTTCTTGAAAAACTTTCCAACTATCTCAACACAAAGTTCGCAGGCATAAACTTAAATGCCCTCACAGGCGACATACTGGAAGAAGAAAAAAATCTGGTGCCCGTTGAGAGTGGAGTGCTAAACCTCATATTCGATTTTATCGAGGAACTTGTAAAGGAAACGGAAGATTGCGATATTGTCTATTCAGGAACTACCAACATTTTCAACCATCCTGAATTTAACGATATAAACAAAACAAAAGATTTTTTAAATCTGATGAAAGCCGAAAATGCCGGCGAGATTAAAGAAATCATGAAAAAGGCAGGCAAGGATAAGGAAGTTGCCGTTATTATGGGCGACGATGATGAACTTCTTAAAGAGAAGGGACTCAGCATGGTTGTTTCGGACTATTCAATCGGAAACGACATGAAGGGAAAGATGGCAATTATCGGTCCTACACGAATGGATTATGCAAAGGTAATATCTACTCTGAACTATATGTCCACATATCTTAAAGGTCTTGCAGATGCCGAAACAGAGTAAGGAGATGACAAAATGGCAAAGAAAAAAGATGTTGAAGAAGTCATAGAAAACGAGGCAGTTGCCGAGGAAATAAATTACGAAGAACTTCTCTTAAAAAAAGACGAAGAAATAAACTCTCAAAATGACCGATATCAGAGACTTCTTGCAGAGTACGACAACTTCAAAAAACGTACCCAAAAAGAAAAAGAGGCTATCTATACAGACAGTGTAAAGGATACTGTGGCAGAACTTCTGCCCGTTGTAGACAATCTCTTAAGAGCACTGGATGCGTTTAAAGATAGGCAGTCCGACGAATGCAAAGGTGTGGCAATGGTCTTGAAACAGACCGAGGACATATTTGCCAAACTGGGCGTTTCGGAGATAAAGGCAGTCGGGGAACAGTTTAACCCCGAATACCACAATGCGGTAATGCATGTGGACGATGAAACTGTAGATGACAACACCGTTGTTGAAGAATTCCAGAAAGGTTATATGTACAAAGACAAGGTAATTCGTTATTCAATGGTAAAGGTTGCTAACTAATATTACAAATTTGGAGGTAAAACATTATGGCAAAGATTATAGGAATTGATTTAGGTACTACAAATTCATGTGTAGCGGTTATGGAAGGCGGAGAGCCTGTTGTTATAGCAAATGCAGAAGGCGCAAGAACTACTCCCTCCGTTGTTGCATTCACAAAGGATGGTGAAAGACTTGTAGGTCAGGTTGCAAAGCGTCAGGCTATAACCAACCCCGAAAAAACAATCATATCCATCAAAAGAGATATGGGTACAGACCGCAAGGTAGATATTGATGGCAAGAAACCCACTCCTCAGGAAATTTCTGCAATGATTCTTCAGAAGTTAAAGGCAGATGCAGAAAGTTATCTTGGCGAAACAGTTACACAGGCTGTCATTACAGTACCTGCATATTTCAGCGATTCACAGCGTCAGGCGACAAAAGATGCAGGAAAGGTAGCAGGTCTTGAAGTACTTCGTATCATAAACGAACCTACAGCCGCTGCTCTTGCTTACGGCATGGATAAAGACAACGAACAGAAGATTATGGTCTATGACCTTGGCGGCGGTACATTCGACGTATCCATACTTGAAATAGGCGACGGCGTGTTCGAAGTTCTTGCTACAAGCGGTAACAACCGTCTTGGCGGCGATGACTTTGACGAAAGAATTATTAAGTATCTTGTTGAAGAATTCAAGAAAGAAACAGGCGTTGATTTAAGCGCAGACAAGATGGCAATGCAAAGACTTAAGGAAGCAGCAGAAAAGGCAAAGATTGAACTTTCCGGTGTTACCACATCCAACATCAATCTTCCCTTTATCACTGCAGATGCTACAGGCCCCAAACACCTCGATATTACACTCACAAGGAGCAAATTCGATGAACTTACTGCAGACCTTGTAGAGGCTACAATTACACCCGTTAAGAACTCTCTTGCCGATGCAGGTCTTACTCCTTCAGATATTCACAAGGTTCTTCTGGTGGGAGGCTCCACAAGAATTCCTGCAGTTCAGGAAGCCGTTAAGAAACTTATCGGTGCAGAACCCCACAAGGGCATCAACCCCGACGAATGTGTTGCAATGGGTGCTGCTATCCAGGGCGGTGTTCTTGCAGGCGATGTGAAGGACCTTCTCCTTCTCGACGTAACACCTCTTTCCCTCGGTATCGAAACCATGGGCGGTGTTTGCACAAAACTCATTGAGAGAAACACCACAATTCCCACAAAGAAGAGCCAGGTGTTCTCCACCGCTGCAGACAACCAGACAAGTGTTGAAATCAATGTACTCCAGGGCGAAAGAGAAATGGCTGCTTACAACAAGAGTCTTGGAAGATTCTCTCTCACAGGTATTGCTCCTGCACCCCGTGGTGTTCCCCAGATAGAAGTTAGTTTCGATATAGATGCAAACGGTATTGTTCATGTTTCTGCAAAGGATATGTCAACAGGAAACGAACAGGATATCACAATCACTGCAAGTTCCAACCTTTCCGACGAAGATATCGAAAAGGCTGTTAAAGAAGCAGAAAAGTTTGCGGAAGAAGATAAAAAGCGCAAAGAAGAAGTTGAAACCAGAAACAATGCCGACTCACTTGTTTACCAGTGCGAAAAGGCAATGACAGACCTTGGTGACAAACTTGATGCAAACGATAAGGGCGAAATCGAAGCCAAGATTGCAGACCTCAAAAAAGCACTTGAGGGTACAAACACCGAGGAAATAAAGGCAAAGACCGATGAACTTCAGAAGAAGTTCTACGAAGTTTCCACCAAGATGTATCAGGCTGCAAATCCCCAGGGAGCAGGCCCCGATATGAACGGAGGACCCGATATGGGCGCAAATCAGGGCGGAACATATGACGGTGACTACACAGTGGTAGACGATGACAACAAATAATTAAAACACCATAGAATGGATGCGTGGCTTTTCCGTCACGCATTCTTCAAGTGTAAGGATGTGTAATTATGGCAGATAAAAGAGATTATTACGAAGTCCTTGGTGTCCAAAAGGGCGCAAGCGACGACGAAATAAAAAAAGCATACAGACAGGTTGCAAAAAAGTACCATCCCGATTTGCATCCCGGTGACAAAGAGGCAGAGGCAAAATTCAAGGAAGCCGGTGAGGCGTATGAAGTACTTAGCGATGCTGAAAAGAAAGCGCGCTACGACCAGTACGGTCACGCAGGTGTAGACCCCAATTTCGGCGCAGGAGGATTTGGCGGCGGTTTTGGCGGAATGGATTTCGGTGACCTTGGTGATATATTCGGTTCTTTCTTTGGAGGCGGATTTGGCGGCGGAGGTCAGCGCAGACGTCAGAACGGTCCCCGAAAGGGAAGCGACATTATGGAAACTGTGCTTGTTTCCTTTGAAGAGGCATCTTTCGGTGTCAAGAAAACACTCAAGATATACAAAGTGGAAGAGTGCGATGAATGCAGCGGAAAAGGATGCAAGAGCGAGGCGGACAGAATAACCTGTCCCACCTGTAAAGGTTCGGGAGAAATAAAAAGCGTTACCAACTCTCTCTTTGGTCAGATGGTGAATGTAACTACCTGTAACCACTGCAACGGCTCAGGACAGATAATTAAAAATCCCTGCAGCAAATGCAAGGGCAAAGGTATGATAAAGAGGGCAAGAAATGTGGATGTGGATATTCCTGCAGGTATAGACGCAGGAGAAACAGTCCGCTACCGCGGTCTTGGTAACGCAGGATACAAAGGCGGACCTGCCGGTGACCTTCTTGTGACTATACAGATAAAACGCCACGATGTGTTCACCCGCAGAGGAAATGATGTATTCTGCACGATACCTGTAACCTTTGTTCAGGCGACACTCGGTGCTGATGTGGAAATCCCCGTTCTGGATGAAGAAAAGAAATACACACTGGGCAAAATGACCCACACCATTCCCGAGGGAACACAACCCGGAACAGAATTCAGGCTTCGCGGAAAAGGTATTCCTGCAGTGCGCAGCGGCATAAGGGGAGATATGATTGTGACCGTTAGTGTGGAAGTGCCCAAGAATCTTTCCAAAGAGCAAAAGGAAAGTCTTGAAAATTTTGCAAAACTTTCAAATGAGAATAATTACAAACAGCACAAAAACTTTTTTGAAAAGATGAAAGATACTCTTGGTCTCTAATTGTATTTACAAATACCTTTTGTTGTGATAGAATAAACTTAACTTATTTCTGGAGGGAATACAAATGAAATATTCCGAACTTTTTAAAAGCAAAAAAGATTTGGTTCAGAGCAAATATGTTTGTGCCGGTTTCGACGGTTTTGTGGATTTCTTAATCCATGCCGTTAAAACCCGCGAGGATGAAAAAAACTGTACATATTATCCCACAATAGACGAATTCGGAGGCAAGATTACTTCTCTTGCAGGCAGAAGCGGAAATGTGGAACTTGTGTTTGAAAGTACAGATTTCGGCGGTTGCGGACCGCACTATATGAACGGTCTTGCCAACATGGGTGTTAAATGTACCTGCATAGGTGCATTGGGGTATCCCGATGTACACCCTGCATTCAACCTGCACCCCAACTGTGAAACAATCACCATCGGTGAACCTGGTTATTCATATCTTTTCGAGTTTGAAGACGGAAAGATAATAATGAGCGATATCGAAAAGATAAGCAGGCTCACATGGAATGACCTTATTGAAAGAATAAGTATAGATGAAATAGTGGGATACTTCAATAAAGCGGATATCATCACTCTCGTTAACTGGAGTTATCTGGTTCATTTCCACGAAATCTACGAGAAAGTTCTGGAAGTTGTAATGCCCAGGCTTGATAAAAGCAAAGAAAGAAAAATATACATAGACATTGCCGACTGTGCAAAGCGCAGACCCGAGGAAATCAAGGCGGCATTGAAACTCTTTGGCGGTTACAGTAAGTATGCTCCCACATACCTCGGACTTAACAAGAGCGAAGCAATGGTTATGCACAGTGTTCTCTCCGAGGGAGAATATCCCGGTTCTATTCCTACTGCAAGAGCAATCAAGGAATATTCCGGCATAGGAACGGTAGTCATTCACCCCGTGGACAGTTCCGCTGCAGTTTTTGACGGCGGTGAAGTGGAAGTTCAGGGTATTGTTTGCGAAAAACCCAAGAAGACAACAGGCGGAGGCGATAACTTCAATTCCGGTTTCTGTGCAGGACTTCTTGCAGACCTCGACATCGAAAACTGTCTTGTAAGCGGTATGACAACTTCTTATCTTTATGTAAAGAACGGTCACTGCAACAGTTTTGACGACATTGCAGAACAAATGAAGATGTATGACGAAAGATAATAATCACAAACCAAAAACCCCGCAAATGCGGGGTTTTTGCGTGTCGATAAAGTCGACACGCTGTCAGACAAACGAAAATGAACGCAGACGAGGAATCGCGAAACAGGCAGTACAAAGGTACGGCAATGAGCGATGACGAAGTAAGCAAAGTGTATAAAATTCTGTCTTTTGGCATTTGTGCCAAAAGCAACCTTAAATTAAAAGGGGTGTAAATTAATTCGTATGAATTGATTTACACC
>JAZNJU010000092.1:0-4481 GCA_045578205.1 Clostridia bacterium
TCGGCGCTTCCCCCGACATGGAATTGGTGGGAATCTATACCCGCCGGGACCCCAAAACCGTTCAAACCCACGGCACTCCGGTCTTTTCCGCGGAAGAATTGGAACAAGGAAAATGCAACGCAGACGTGTTGATTTTGTGCGGCGGCAGTGCCACCGATCTTCCGGAAATGACCCCCGCATTGGCGAAAAAGTATAACGTCATCGACAGTTTCGACACCCACGCCAAAATCCCCGAGCACTTTGAAAACGTGGACAAAGCGGCAAAGAAAAGCGGAAAAGTTGCGGTTATATCCGTTGGTTGGGACCCCGGGATGTTCTCTCTTGCGAGAATGTACTCGGGCGCAGTTCTTCCCGACGGCGAGGATTACACATTCTGGGGCAAGGGCGTGAGCCAGGGTCACTCCGATGCAATACGCAGAATTGAGGGTGTAGCCGATGCAAGACAGTACACAATCCCCGTGGAGAGCGCTCTGGAAAGTGTGCGCAGTGGGGACGCTCCTAATCTTACCACAAGACAGAAGCACACAAGAGAGTGCTTCGTTGTGGCTGAAGAGGGCGCAGACCTTGAAAGAATAGAAAAAGAAATCGTAAATATGCCAAACTACTTTGCAGATTACGACACAACAGTGCATTTTATATCCAAAGAGGAACTAATGCGCGACCACAGCGGAATTCCTCACGGCGGTTTTGTAATCCGAAGCGGAAGAACGGGCGATGGCAACAAACACATTATTGAGTATAGTCTCAAACTGGACTCCAATCCCGAATTCACCGCATCGGTAGTTACAGCCTATGCCAGAGCGGCATACAAACTCAATGCCGAAAACAAATGCGGGTGTATGACTGCATTTGACATTGCACCCAAGTACCTTAGCGAAAAGAGTTCTTCGGAATTAATAAAATCGTTTCTGTAAAAAAACACCCGAACGCACCGCAAAGTGAAACAAAAGTAATACTCACAGATAAAGCACTTTATCTGTGAGTATTTTAATTTAAGGTTGCTTTTGGCACAAATGCCAAAAGACAGGATTTTATACACTTTGCTTACTTTGTCATCGCTCATTGCCGTACCTTTGTACTGCCTGTTTCGCGATTCCTCGTCTGCGTTCTTTTTCGTTTGTCTGCCAGCGTGTCGACTTTATCGACACGCTGACCCGAACGCATGGAGCGTTCGGGTGTTTTTTACTTTAAATAAGAGACGGATTAATAAACATAAGTATTATTCCTATGGCGGCGGAAATTCCAATTATCACTATGGGGTGAAGTTTTACCTTAAAGGTAAGAAAAGTCATTGCCGCGTATATGCCGAGAGACACTGCAATTAAAGTTATATCTTTAAAACCGTTTGGCACAAACACAGCCTTTGCCATGGAAATGAGAGCCGCCGCAATAAGACCTATTACCGCGCTTTTGAGCCCCGTCATACATCCTGCAACAATGCGGTTGGTTTTGAATTTTTCGTAGAATTTTGCAACAACGAGGATTATTACAAAAGAGGGCACCACAACGCCAAGCGTGGCAAATAACGCGCCCAAAATACCGCCTTGCACATTTCCCACATAGGTTGCCATGTTGATGGCAAAGGGACCGGGCGTACTTTCGCTTACCGCCACGAAGTTAATAAGTTCCTCCATGCTTGCCCAGTTGTTTTTTAGTACTTCCTCCTGAATAAGAGGAAGCATGGCGTATCCTCCGCCGAATGTAAATGCGCCGATTTTTAAAAATGTGAGGAAAAGATGAAGTAAAATCATGCCTTGTTCCTCCTCGTCTTTATTTCTGAAACCGCAAGTCCTACTAAAGCACTAAGAATTATTACAACAAGAGCGTTCACATGGAAAAATGCAACAAATACCAGCGCGAGAGCCGATATTACGGAGGCGATATAACCCTTGGGAGCCTTTTTGTACATTGTGAAAAGCGACTTGGTAACCAGCGCCAGAACTCCTGCACGTATTCCGAAGAAAGCAAACTTCACGGCAGGAAAGTGAGCAAATTCTTTCAAAAGGTAGGCAATTAGAGATATTATTATAAACGAGGGGAGCACAACACCGAGTGTGGCAAAAAACGAGCCTTTCACTCCTTTGGTTTTGTAGCCCACAAAAGTTGCAGAGTTTATCGCAATGGGTCCCGGGGTGGATTCGGCTATTGCCACAATGTCCAGTATGTCCTCGTCGGAAACCCATTTTTTGTTTTCAACCGCCTCTTTTTGAATAAGGGGAATCATTGCGTATCCTCCGCCAAAGGTAAAGGCACCTATTTTGAAAAATGTCCAAAAAAGTTCAATAAGATTTTTCATATCATTAAAAACTCCTTAAGTTTCGGAGCAAGGAACTTGCCCAGTTTGTAGCCGTGTTCGTAGATTTCTTTTATCTTGTCTTTGTTGTTTTCTGTTCTTTTCCAGTTTTTGGTATTTTGGGGAGCAATCACAAAAACCTTGCCCTCTTTTTCAAGAGAAAAGAGTTCCTCCCTCTGACTGTTGTACATTACGCTTCTGTTTTTAAGAGCATCGGCAAATAGGGGGTATTTTCTAAAAAGAATCGAAGAAATTTTCTCCCCTTTTCCCGCTTTCTTTGTGTAGGATCTCTCGCGGGAGAGGATTACAATTACCTTGTCGCACCCTGCCTCAAAAGCCCGCCGGAAAGGAACGGAATCCGCAATCCCTCCGTCCATATACTTTGTGCCGTCAATTTCCGCCACGGGGAACATAATGGGCAGAGAGCAACTTGCCACGAGGGTATTCCATCCGTTTCTGGGATTCTGGATTTTTATGTACTCTGCCTTGCCTGTTTCCACATTGGTTACGGCCGCTTCGGCAACTCCTTTGAAGTTTTCAAATGCTTCGTAGTCGTAGGGGACGATTTCGTCGGGAATTTTTCGGAACACATAGTCTATGTTGTAAAGGCTTCTGTTGCGCGGATTGAAAAGATGCCTCATTCCCGAGTATTCTTTAAGCGGAACCTGATTTGTGCCGATATCTATGCCGCGTCCAATCTGCCCTGTGGCGTAGTTCATGGCGTTGGATATACCTGCCGATGCGCCTCCCAGGTAGTCCACGGGGATTTTTTCTTCCATCATTGCGTCCATAACGCCCACGGAAAAGTATGTGCGGCTTGCGCCGCCTTCAACTACCAGTCCTATCAAAATTTTCACCTCGTTCAGAATTGATTTGCAAGACAGGCAAATTCCTCATCGGTGAGAGTTTCGCCCCGTCGGGTTTCGTCTATGTCTGCGTTTTGCAGAGCAATTTTCACTCGTTCCTTGGATAGACCCAGTCCCGAAGAAAGAGCATTGAGCAGGGTCTTTCTTCTAAGAGCAAAGGCTGCCTTTATAACCTTGAAATACATATCTTTATCTTTTACATCCACGGGGGGTTTGTCTCTCATTGTGAGGGTAATTACCGCGGAATCCACCTTTGGAGGGGGCACAAATGAGGAGGGTTTAACCACCGTAACCACCTGACAGGTTGCATAGTAGCCGACGGTGAGCGTGAGAACACCGTAATCCTTGCTGCCTGCTTTTGCGCCTATTCTGTGCGCCACTTCTTTTTGTATCATAACCGTTATATCGTCTATGGGAAGATTGGGGTTAAGAAGACTCATTATTACAGGACTTGTAATATAGTATGGCAGATTTGCGCATACTTTTATTCTCTCGCCCGAGAATTCCTTTTGCGACAGTTCTTCTATGTCGGTTTTCATTATGTCCGCGTGGATTATTCTGAGGTTGTCAAACTCTTTGAGATTCTCTGTAAGAATGGGTATTGCCGCAGAGTCTATCTCCACACACACCACTTTTTTTGCGTGTTGGCAAAGCCTTTGCGTAAGGGTACCGAAACCGGGACCTATTTCAAGAACATTGGCACCCTCGGGAGCGGCACTTGACACGATTTCGGAAAGGGCATTTTCGTCGATGAGAAAATTCTGCCCCAGAGATTTTGAAAAATTAAAGCCGTTTTGAGAAAGAATTTCTTTAATCACGGCTATGTTTGCCAGGTTTTTCAAACATATCACCTCATTATAGATTATAGTATTTATTTGCAGTAATATCAAGTGTTATTTTATCCATCATTGACAAAGTGTAAAATAAGTAATATTATTTAAATAAGACATTTTTTGGAGGAATATTATGGAATGGATTTGTGTCAGTGTGTACACCACAACTTTTGGAATAGATGCGGTATGTTCTGCTCTGGAAGAAATCGGCATATCGGGTTTTGAAATAGAAGACGAAAGCGAGTTTAAGGAATTTCTGGAAAACAACAAAAAATACTGGGACTATGTGGATGACGAACTTCTTGAAGCAAAAAAAGGCGAAACAAAAGTAAAATTCTACATAGAAAACAACCCCGATGCACCAAATGTGATTTCCCGTGCCGACAAGGCTCTGGAGGAACTCAAAGCAAGGGATACCGAGAGGGAACTGGGCGCTCTTACCTTTGAGACCTCGGGTCTCAACGAAGAGGACTGGGCAAACAACTGGAA
>JAZNJU010000093.1:0-8164 GCA_045578205.1 Clostridia bacterium
CTTTATATGTCGCCATAACTTCTATTTCCTCAAGCGGAAGGAAAGTCAGAAGTTTGAGGCATTTAATTACGTCTGCATCGTCAACATTAACCCAATACTGATAGAAATCGTAAGGTGATGTTTTGTTGGGGTCAAGCCAGAGAGCACCACTCTGAGTTTTACCCATCTTCTTCCCTTCGCTGTTTGTAAGGAGAGTGAAAGTCATACCATATGTCTGAGTCTGATCCTTCTTGCGGCAAAGTTCAATACCGCCAAGAATATTGGACCACTGGTCATCACCGCCAAGTTCGATTTTACAGCCGTACTTTCTGCTGAGCATAAGAAAATCGTAACTTTGCATAAGCATATAGTTGAATTCAAGGAAAGAAAGACCCTTTTCAAGTCTCTGTTTGAAACATTCTGCAGTGAGCATTCTGTTAACAGAGAAATGAGCACCGATGTCTCTTAAAAATTCAACATAATTCAGTTCCAAAAGCCAATCGGCATTGTTAACCATAATAGCCTTGTCATCGGAAAAATCAATCACACGGCTGAGTTGTTCCTTGAATCTTTCGCAGTTGTAATCGATAGTTTCTTTAGTCATCATGGAACGCATATCCGTTCTTCCCGACGGGTCACCGATATGACCTGTACCGCCTCCGACGAGGGCAATGGGTCTGTGACCTGCATCCTGCATATGTTTCATAACAACCATCTGCAGGAAGTGTCCGACATGCAAACTGTCCGCAGTCGGGTCAAATCCTATATAGAAAGTCACCTTTTCGTTTTCCAGAAGTTCTCTTATTTCATCCTCGTGTGTAACCTGCGCTATGAGTCCGCGCTCTTTAAGTGTGTCAAAAACGCTCATTGATATTCCTCCGTAAAAAATACTATTCGTTATTATACAACAAAAAGCATAACATTTCAAGCATTAAAAATTTATTTATTCAAAAGATTCATAAGGTATCTGCCTGTAGATAAAAGCAGATAATCATAAAAATAAAAAACAACCAGTCCCAATCCGTAAAGCAAAACTACCGAATAATCAACAGGCAAAGATAAAACGTTAACAAAAACGTAATAAACCGCAAAAAAGTATAGTGTGTAAAAAACAAGTTTTGCCCCGTAGTTTATCACAGTTTTTCTCCTGTCCAGCCATACCTTTACGACAGGATAATTGCCAAAACAGATTATATATGATGCGGTAATTGCCGGCGAGGCGGACTGACAGACAAAAAATGCCAGTATTGCAGTTGCGGCATACATGACAAAAGTCCACTTGAAGCCTATTTTAAAAAGCATAACATATACAAGTGCCGAAGATAGAAAAAGCGTTGCCGCCTTAAGAGTCGGAAGATAGGCAGACATGGTAAGAAAAATAATTCCCAGCGCGCATCCCAATCCACCGTATGATACATTTTTTTGCATTTCGTTTCCCTCTCAGCAGCAAGAAATAAGGTCTCCGCCCAAACATTCGCAGCAGCAATCGGCACAAATAAGACCCTGACACATATCACAAGTATTGCATCCTCCGCCCACGGGATATCCCTGGTTATAACTTTGACCCATGTATGTTGCTCTGCCGGTATCCATGGTTGATTTCGCTTTTGCATATTCCTCGTTGTATGGGTCCGAATTGCAGGCAGCGGTAAAATGCTGGTACGCCATATCATACCAACCTTTTCTTTGCATAACAACTCCCATGAGGTAATGCCACTCGGCATTTCTTACCGACATGGCGTTCAACGCATTATGTGCTTCGTTTATACGGTTTTGATTAATAAGGGTGCGAACCTGATTGAAATTTGCAAACCTTGAATCCTGATTTGCAGATTTGTAGGAAGATTTATTCTTGGTAAGTTCGGCGTAAGCCCAGTTTATATCCTGCATTTTTTCAGCAGCGAGATCAGAAAGTGGATTGTCAATAAACTTGTCGGGATGATACTTTTTTGCAAGTTCTTTGTAGGCATCTTTGATCTGTTCTTCTGTAGCATTACTGCTGACCCCTAATATCTTATACGGATCTTTCATTGTCTGTTTTCCTTTCGTTTATAATTAAATCGCATCTTGCTCTTAGACCAAGGTAAATTATATTATCCAGAATTTCCTTGTTCTTTTTAACATCTAATGACTCGTATTCCTGCGACAGTGAGGCAAGCGAGTTGTAAAGCAAATTGGTAATTTGTTCTTTTTGAAATTGTGTGAAGTCTCCTGTGATACTGTACTGCTCTGTTACGGGGTTATAGTTTCCGATTTTGCTGTCCTCAACTATGTCGTCACAAGCATCCATAATGTATATCAGTCTGCCCAGCATATAACCAAATTTCTTCAAAGACGGGTTTAAATACTCAAACATAACCTCCAGAACTCCGGCAAATTCGTGAGCAACTTTGTCACAAATATCACATTTCGATTTTTCCAGAAAACTCAATCTTTTGAGAAGTATGTTTACCTTTTCTGACAGTTGCGGATATTTCTTTCGGATTTTTCCTATCCTGAAAGCAAAAGGTATAACCGAAAAAAGTGCCTTTACAGAGTGAGCATCAACAAGGTCGTCTCTTAGTTTAAGATATGCAAAAAGAATATTCATATCTGCGGCAAACTCAATACCGTAAGCATCTTTTACAACAGGACGTTTTCCAAGACGCTTTATACACCCCTCTTTTGAAACGGTACATATCTTGTCTCTAAGCGAGTCTGCCAGCACAGCCAAAAAGGTGAAATCATAATTCAAAGCAAGGCGGGACAACTGATTATGTTGTTTTCCTATAGCCTTGCAAAGACCGCAGTAATATGCTCTGTATGTATTATAATCTTTTAATTTCATTTCATCCTTATAGATGTTTACATATCCAAACAAACAAAAAACCTCATTTTAATTTAATACATTGATTTTAATACATAGAAGACAAAATTTCAACGTATTTTGAAATAATTTACAAAATTGTAAGAATTGTACAGAGGCAAAGCAAATACGCCTTGCCTCTGCTTTTCAAATTATATTTTTGAAAAATCCGCAACACCATGCTTGCAGATTGGACAAATAAAATCTTCGGGAATTTCATCACCCTCATAAATATAACCGCAAATCTCACATCTGTAACCTTCTTTTTTGGTTTCCTGCGGCTTAGGCTTTGTGTTTTTGTGGTAGTAATCGTATGTGATTGATGCTTCGTCCGTCAGTATATCCTGGTGAGTTATATTTGCTATAAACATTGTGTGTGTACCAAGTTCAACCGTGTCGGTCACTTCCGCGCATATAAATGAATTAGCATACTTGGGTACAACATAGATGCCGTTTTCCGTCCTGAAAAGATTGTCATTTTTTTCAAATTTGTTTTTGTCTCTTCCGCTGAAAAATCCAAAGTGCTCAAACACATAGAACGGGGTTTCTTCGGTCAATATGGAAATATTGAATTTTCCTGATTTTTTAATAAGTTCAGCAGTATAGGCAGAGTTGTTTACAGATATCATTATTCTGTCGGGACTTAGTGCAACCTGGCTTACAGTATTGATAATACAACCGTTATCAATACCATCGTAATGAGCAGTAAGGATGTACAATCCGTATCCGATTTTGTTAACAGCATTTAAATTCATAATGTTATCCTCCTTTTACTATTCTTCGTGATTTTTTCTGAAATATAAATAAATATTTTCTGCAGTGCTTTTATCGATTCCCGGTACGGAAGAAAGTTCTTCCATTGACGCGCTCTTTATGTTTTTTATTGATTTGAAAACATTAAGAAGTGCCATTTTTCGCTTTTCACCTACGCCGTCAATCAAGTCAAGTTCACTCTTTTTAATCTTCTTTATCTGGCTCTTTCGAAGATGGGAAATTGCTCTCCGGTGCATCTCGTCCTGAATTCCCGTGAGGAGCATAAAAGCATCTGAACTTTTATCAAGCGCTATTTCGCCCTCTTCACCAACCAATGCTCTGGTACGGTGATTATCGTCTTTAACAATTCCAAACACAGGTATTTTTGTGCTTTTCAAAACTTCTTTTGCAACATTGCGGTGTCCCTCACCGCCATCTGTAAAAATAACATCGGGAAGCGGAAGAAACTTTGCATCTTCCGGATTGAGTTTTCCTAAGCGGATGTCATCTTCCTCTGTTTTGGCATGTTTAAGTCTTCGTGTAAGAACTTCTCTCATAGAACCGTAATCATCTGTTCCGGAAATGTTTTTAATCTTAAAGTTGCGATAACGCTTTGGACAAGGTTTTCCGTCCTTGTACACTACCATAGAAGCAACAGACGAATCCGCGCCGAAACTCGATATGTCGTATGCTTCAATATACATCGGTGTTTTTTCGAGCCTCATAAATTCCGAAAGTTCCGTAAGAGCATTGTTTTTAAAATCAATATCCCTCATAACCTTGAGTTTCCGCTCTGAATGTTCTTTTTTGGCATTTGCGTATATCATACGGATTAAACCGGCATTATCCCCTCTTTTGGGAGCCTTTATACGGACTTTTCTGCCCGCTTTCAAGGTGATAAAATCAGACAGGATTTCAGCATCCTCCAAGTCATATTGAACAAGTATTGTCTCGGGAATAAATGTTGAGTCTTCATAGTACCAACGCAAAAACCCGGAAAGTATCTCCTCGTTAGGCGTCAGGTCAGTATTGTCTACAAAGTAATGTTCTCTTCCTATAATTTTGCCGTCGCGTATAAAAAACAATTGAACACAGGCGAAATTGTCGGAATTGAAAAGCGAAACAGCATCCACATCGTTGCCTTTGGGATTGACAATTTTCTGCCTTTGCCTCACGATTTCCACGGCGTTTAATCTGTCACGGCAAATGGCAGCCTTTTCGAAATCAAGATTTTCTGCCGCGCGGTGCATTTCTTCTGTGAGTTGTTCTACCGCAAAAGCGGTGTCTCCGTTTATAAAATCAATAGCCTTATCTATCAGTTCTCTGTACTCTTCGGGACTTATGCACATGTTGCAGACACCCTTGCATTTACCAAGTTGATAATAAAGACAGGGTCGTCTTTTTGTAAAACCCGGGTAAAACTCCGTGGAACACGACCGCAGTGAAAAAATATCTCTCAAAAGTCCTATTAGTTGCTTAAGGTCAGCAGAACTCTGATATGGACCGAAATACAGCGAACCGTCCTTTACTATGCGTCTTGTAAAAACCAAACGGGGATACAGTTCTTTTGTAGTTATTTTCAAAAACGGATACGTCTTGTCATCTTTGAGAAGTATGTTGTATTTGGGCATATTCTCTTTGATAAGATTGTTTTCAAGCACCAAAGCCTCGAGTTCACTATCGGTTATTATATACTCAAAGTCACAAACATTGGTGAGCATTGAAGCGACTTTTGGAGGATGCTGATGGGATTTGAAATATGAACGTACGCGATTTTTGAGATTTTTCGCTTTGCCGACATATATTATCTCATCATACCGATTTTTCATAATATACACGCCGCTTTTATCCGGCAGAGTTTTGAGTTTTTCGTTTATTTCGTTATTCATAGACACCGCCATATTAAACAAATAGCCTCCACATAACGCGGAGGCCACATAAGCAATTAATTATTCAACGTTAGCAAAATTAGACATTATGAGAGACTCCAACTCGTCGATTGCCTCATTTTCGTCTGTCCCGTCTGCAGTAAGAACAATCTTGGTTCCTTTGGTAATACCCAGAGAAAGAACACCCAAAAGGCTTTTTGCATTTACCTTGCGTTCATCCTTGGCAATTGTTATGAAAGATTTGAATTCGTTTGCTTTCTGAATGAAAAAAGTTGCAGGTCTTGCGTGAAGACCAACTTCATTCAAAACGGTAATTTCTCTGGTAATCATCGTATTCGCTCCTATATAAAATGGGGTAATTTTTAAACTATACATTTATACTACCAAAAAAAAGCCTCAAAGTCAATAATTATCGTGAAATTTATAGCAAAAATTAGAAAAGTGACACAAAACTTTCACGATTATATTATAAATATTCCTTGCACTGTTACCAATAAAATGATATAATGAGTGAATAATATATTTAAGCGTGGTGTAAAAATGAACATTTCAAAAAAATGGGTTTTTCCCGATATCAACGAAAGCGATGCACTGCGTATATCAGAAAATCTAGGCATATCCCGTCTGTGCGCAAACGTTCTCTGCGCAAGAGGTTTTGGCTATGATGAAGCAAAGAACTTTCTTAGTATTGACCAAACTTCTTTTCACAATCCATTTTTACTAAACGATATGCAAAAGGCTGTGGAGAGAATTAACAATGCAATAGAAAAAAAAGAAAAAATTGCAGTTTACGGTGATTATGATGTGGACGGAATAACCTCCACATACATACTCTTTGATTATCTAAAAACTCTCGGTGCCGATGTTATGTACTATATTCCCGACAGAATAGATGAGGGATACGGTATGAATACCGGCGCTGTAGACAGACTGCATTCCGGGAACGTTTCCCTCATAATAACAGTGGATGTTGGAATAACTGCAACAAACGAAGTTGAGTATGCAAAGAGTATTGGCATTGATGTCATTGTAACTGACCACCATTCCCTTAAGGAAACTTTGCCCGATGCCGTTGCTGTTATTAATCCAAAAATACCAACTGCTTCCTACCCTTTTGACTCTCTTGCGGGAGTGGGTGTTGCATTCAAACTGATATATGCACATTCCGGTCTTGATAACCGTGTTTTTGATAAATACTGTGATATCGTTGCCATAGGCACCATTGCCGATATGGTTCCCCTCAAAGACGAAAACAGATACATTACAACCGTCGGCATTCAAAAACTGAAAAACACAAAAAACATCGGTCTGCAATCATTATTTGCTGTAGCAGGAATTTCGATGGACAAAATCAGTTCCTCCGATATCAGTTTTGCCATTGCACCAAGATTAAACGCAGCCGGCAGGATGTCCCGTGTTGGGATGTCGGTTGAACTTCTTCTTGAAAAAGACCCAAAAACCGCCATGGACCGCGCTTGGGAACTTGACAACTGCAACAAGACACGTCAGCAGGAAGAACAGAAAATCTTTGCCGAAGCAATGGAAATAATCGAAAAAGAGAACCTTTCTTCCGACAACTTTATCGTCGTTGCAAAAAAAGGATGGGCTCACGGTGTTATCGGAATTGTTTCCTCAAAGATAACCGAAAAATTCTACAAGCCCAGTGCTGTCATAAGTATAAACGATGACGGAACGGGCAAAGCCTCCGGGAGAAGTATAAAAGGGATAAATCTCTTTAATGTGCTTACAAACTGTTCGCAAACCCTTCAAAAATTCGGAGGTCACGAACTGGCGGCAGGTTTCACAGTCAAAGGCGGAGAAATTGAAACGTTCAAAGCATCTGCCTGTGCAGTCGTTGACCCTCTTATGACAAGTGACATTACTACCCCCACAATTGAAATTGATGCAAGAATAAATCCCGAAGACATAACCCTTGACGAAATATATTCCTTAAGCGTTCTGGAACCCTACGGAATAAGCAACAGACCTCCTCTCTTTTGCATGGAAGATATGCAAATTGAGTCCGTGCGCTACGCCCAAAACAAAAAGCATGCGTTTCTGACGGTCTCCAAAAACGGCACTTTAAAAGAACTTCCCGCATTTTCTGTGGGTGATACGATTAAAAACTATGTCACGGGTGATTACATTTCTGTTGTCGGCACACTCGGAATTAACTCTTTCCGCGGAAACACTCAGGCACAATTTATTATACGAGACATTAAACATTCTGAACTGTGCAGGAGGATCTCAACCCAGGAACTCAAGATGATTTTTGCAGACATAAAAAATAAGTTGACTAAAAGCCAACAAATCCTCAAATCCGATGACTTTGTGGCAATCGGAGGATACAAAAAACTAAAAGCATGCCATCCTAAAATCGCTGTTGCTCTCAACATTTTTTCGGAACTTAAAATTCTCGATACTACCGAGAGTGCCGATGGCTACAAGATTTTTAAAGGAGAAAACTTTAACGGTAAGACATCGTTGGAACTCTCTCCTACCTATAATAAATATAAATACTAATTTTGGAAAAAGGAGTTTTCCATATGCCAAAACGTACTTTTGAAAAGTTGCTGGAAGTTGTTAAATCAAACAATCCTCAGGCGAATACCGAAAAAATAACTGTCGCTTTCAATCTGGCTTACGAAGCCCATAAGGATCAAAAAAGAATATCGGGTACTCCCTATATAACTCATCC
>JAZNJU010000094.1:0-2173 GCA_045578205.1 Clostridia bacterium
GCGGTATGTATATGTGTTTTTAATTGGGGTTTTTAGTTCTAAAGTCCACGCGGGGGGCGGGTGTCAAGAGGGTATTCCCCAATACCCTCTTGGGTTTTGCTTCTTTGACCTCAAAGAAGAGTTTTGTTTCCTTTTGCAAAAGGAAAAGAAAAAGGACGAAGTAAACTTCGTCCCAAAATTGTGTGTTATTGGTTTTCAAACTTATCCAACACTTCCAGTTGAGAGGTAAGCATTCCCTTTGCTGTGCTTCTGTACAGTTCCATGGAAGTCTTGAGTTCCGCCACCTGAGCATTTATTTTTGCAACTTCAACATTGGCTTCTTCAATAATCTGTTTAGCCTTTAAGTTGGCATCTTCGATTATGAGTTCTGCCTTTTCCTGCGATGTTCTTGCAAGTTCCTCTGCTGTACTCTGGGCGACAATTATGGAATTCTTCATAGTGTCTTCCATTGCCTTGTAGGAGTCCAGAAGTTTTGTAAGTGTGTTTATCTTATCGGCAGTTTCCACAGATTGCTTATAGACCTTTTCATAGTCGGCTATAAGAACCTCCATGTATTCGTCTACTTCTTTTTTGTCATAGCCGCCAACCGCGGACTTTTTGAAAGTTTTTGTACGAAGGTCCATAGGTGTAATCATTGTGTAATCCTCCCTTTTGTAGATTAAATATATTTTCTTATGTTCACGTGAATCCTGCCTTTTTTTGTAGTGGCAAGGTCAGTTTCTGCAATAAACTTGCCAAATCCCCGAAGAGAGATGACATCTCCGCTTTTTATGAGCCGCGAAGTGTTTTTTTCTGCTGTATAGTTTACCTCGGCAATTCCCTCTGAAATGAGGGATGAAACCGCACTTCGGGATTTCCCCGTTGCGGCGGAAAGCACGCAGTCAAACCGCATCGACGACACCGTAACAGACGAAACTTTGAAGTTTCGCACAATATCGCCAACTCTTTCCTTTTCCAAAAGGCCAAGACGCACTCCCGAAGAGCCGACCTTGGACAGATTCATCAAGATAAAATCTGCAATGTCGCGGCTAATTACCACAGTTGCCCCGTCTTCGGAAACGGCAATATCTCCCACAAGAGAGCGTGATATTCCTAGCCCCAGAATACTTCCGAGATAATCTCTGTGCGTAAGTTCTCTTTTTCCTAAGTTTTTGATTTCAAGACCGCAAAAGGGATAGTCTTCCTCGTCCCATTCATTGGGCACAAAGGCAGCCATAACCCTCTCGGCATCTTTGAAACCGCCGGAAAAGCGCATATCGCACAAAGAGGAAAGGCGCTCCTCTGCCAGTATCTTCTGCCTCGGACTGAGGAAAGAGGAGTACATAATTCTCTGTGTTTTTTCGCTCTTTTCCAAAAGGTCCAGCATATGGGACAGAAAAATCCTGTCTTCGGCATCTTCCAATCCCTGAAGAATGTTCTTTCTGTCTGTCATATTTTAAAAGAAATCAAAGAGTGCGTGAGTTTTGAGTTCGTCGGAGAAATCGTCGGAGAAATCGCCTGTAATGCCCATTGTGCTGGGAACAAGAAGTATTATTCCGTTTGCAACTTTCTGCATTTTTCCTGTTAACGCATACACGGCACCGCTTAAGAAATCTACCATCTTTCTTGCACTGTCCTTGTCGAGTTTTTCAAGGTTTACAACCACGGGTTTCTTGTCACGAAGGTGGTCGGTGATTTCTGTTGCATCGTTGTATGTTGTGGGTTGGAGAACAACAACTTTGAGTTGTGTTGTTGTGTGGATATTCACCACTTTGCCCTTTCTGCCTGTGGATGTTGCGTGAGGTGTTGCGCTTATATCCGAATATCTCGTTTTTACCTCGGGTGTGTAGAAATCGTCTTTCTTTTCTTCTGTCACTTCTTCCTCATTTTCCCTTACATCGCCGATACCCATGAATGTAAGGAATTTCTTTACCATGTCTCCCATTATATATGCCATCCTTTCAAAAATTTTACAAGTTTATTTAAAGAGCCCCGTTCCTATGCGCACTATGGTGGAATTTTCTTCCACCGCAATTTCATAGTCGTTTGTCATGCCCATGGACAGACACTCCATAATAACATTATCTAATTTTTTTGACGATATGTCAACAGCAATTTTGTACAAATTTGCAAAAATTCCGTGTAATTCGTCATTTTCTGCATCAAAAGGTGCCATGGTCATGAGACCTTTTAC
>JAZNJU010000095.1:0-7601 GCA_045578205.1 Clostridia bacterium
GCAGTTTATGTTCTCTTTCCTGAGAACTGCTCCCCCGCCCGTTGAAATAATACGGCAACTTTCGGAGGAAACATCGGATATAACCTGCGCTTCCAGGTCCCTGAAATATTTTTCACCTTTTTGACCGATAAGTTCTTTTATCGTACATCCGCACCGTTTTTCGATTTCGGCATCGGTATCCACAAATTCAAAACCGTCAATTTCAAGTAACTTTCCGATTGTACTCTTCCCGCTTCCGGGCATACCTGTAAGTACGATGTTTTCCTTGGAGGAAAGAACAGACTGAAATACTCTGTCGGCAGTTTCACGCGCTATCTGTGTATCAAGGAAATTTTCCACAGCAACAACAGCCTGCATCACAAGCATATAGAGTCCGCCCTCTGCTTTGATACCTCTTTGGTGAGCATCGAGAACAAGATTTGTACAAAGCGGATTATACACAGCATCAACTACTCCCTCAAGGGAGTAAAAAGAAGATATATCTATGGGTCTTTCACCACAATTGGGATACATTCCAGATGGTGTGGTATTGATGATTACCTGTGCATCACTATGACAGTTAAGTGCATCTTCATATGTTATGCAGTTATCCTTTTTACTTCTGCTTACCGTAAGGGTTGAGGATGCGCCCATATCTTCTGCCAAAACCCTGGCAGTCTTGCTTGTTCCGCCCGTTCCTAAAACAAGAACCTTTTTATTCTTCAAATCAATTCCGATTTTTTGAATTAGTGCTTTCATGCCGTAGTAATCGGTATTGTACCCAAAAAGTCTGCCGTCTTTATTTACAATAGTGTTAACTGCACCAATCCTTTTTGCAACGGTATTTATTTCATCGAGATACGGTATAACGGTCTCTTTGTACGGAATGGTGACATTTACTGCCTCGAAATCTTTTTTTTGAAAGAAAGGTTCTATTTCTTCTTCCATAAGTTCAATAAGTTCGTATTTATAATCGGCAAGTTTTGCGTGAATTTCTTTTGAAAAACTGTGTGTCAGTTTCTTTCCTATACATCCGTATCTTTTCATAACATCAACCAATCTGTTCCGTATTTTTGCGCAAGAGCATCGCACAAAACTATGGCAGTTGCCGCATCCTGCACAACTCTTGCCCTGTGCACTATGGCGGGGTCGTGTCTGCCTTTGGGCTCAAGAACAGTTTCTTTCATATTTTTAAAATCAACCGTGTTCTGGGGTTTGAAAATTGTTGGTGTGGGCTTTATTGCCGTTCTGAAAACAATGGGCATACCGTTTGTAATACCCCCGTTTATTCCGCCGTTGTTGTTTGTTTCGGTTACGATTTTTCCATCTTCAATTCTGAAGCGGTCGTTTGCCGAAGAGCCTGTCATATCTGCGATATCAAAGCCTGCTCCGAATTCAATTCCCTTTACTGCGGGTATGGAAAACATCATATGCGAAAGCATACTTTCCACCGAATCAAACCACGGCTCTCCCACTCCCCGTGGCATTCCGACAATTGCAGTTTCCAAAACTCCGCCCACACTGTCGCCATCTTCTGCTGCCTTTGTGATTGCATCTGTCATTTGGTCGATTTTCCCGTCATCCAAAACGGCAAACTTCTTTTGATTGAGGCAACCTATATCATCCAAAAAATCACCGAAATCCCTGTCCGAAATTCCCGCACACTTCTTAACGTGTGTGCCTATTTGGATACCTTTCTGCTCAAGAGCAAACTTACATATTGCTCCCGATGCCACAAGCGCTGCAGTTATCCTGCCGCTGAAGTGTCCGCCTCCGCGCCAATCCTGAAAACCGTGATACTTGCACCACGCGGTATAATCTGCGTGGGACGGTCTCAAAACAGTTGTAATATCAGAATAATCGGCACTGTTTACATTTCTATTGGGTATTAAAACCGTAACAGGTGTTCCTGTGGTTTTTCCGTTTATAACACCGCTTACAATTCTGAATTCGTCTTTTTCTTTCCTGGGTGTGGAAATCTTCCCCTCGGGTCTGCGAAGATAAAGCATATGGCTTATATATTCCTCTTTTACCTCTATACCGGGTGCCAGACCGTCAATAACCGCTCCTATATATTCGCCGTGGCTTTCGCCAAAGATGGTTACAGTCACGCTTAAACCAAATGTATTTTTCATTTTTGCCACCCCTCAAAACATTTTTTTGCCATGTCCAGAACATCTGTGCATTTCACAGTTTTAAATTCAAACCGACCGATATCGGGAACTGTTGTTACGGTCACAAATTCGCCGTCTGCCTTTTTATCGTGAAAAGTGGCTTTTTTGATGGCATCCCAGTCAAAATCAATAAGATTGATAAGATTGTATTTCAAAAGAACGTCTATTACTCTCTGCCTTATTTTTTCGTGACACATAGGGACTAATCCCAGAGCAACACATTCGCCGTGATAGAGCCCTGCACTGCTGTTTCCGACTTCGATACCATGTCCTATGGTGTGACCGAAATTGAGGATTTTTCTTATTCCGTTTTCTTTTTCGTCCTCTTCCACAACGGATTTCTTTATATTCAGTGCACGGACTATGATTTCGTCCATGTTTTTCTTTATGTCTCCGCTTTCCAGCATACAGAAAAGTTCTCTGTCGGAAGTAAGTGCCATTTTGATAATTTCGGCAAGTCCGTTTGAAATTTGTCTCGCAGGAAGTGTTTTCAAAAGGTCGGAGTCTATCAAAACCTTTTTCGGTTGATAAAAGGCGCCCACTATATTTTTCACATTTCCGAGATTTACAGCAGTCTTTCCGCCGATTGAAGAATCAATCTGCGAAAGAAGTGTAGTGGGTATATTGTAAAAATCTATTCCTCTCATATATGCAGATGCCGCAAAACCCGAAAGGTCTCCCACAACGCCTCCGCCAACTGCCACAACACAGTCTTTTCTTGAAAATCCGTTTTCGAGCATTTTTTGAAGCAGAGAAGCGAAAGTGTCAAGACTTTTGGATCCCTCGCCCTGCTCCACAGTGCAGATTACCGCCTCGCCGCACTGCTTTGCGACGGTTTGTGCATACGTTTGGGGAACGAGCGAATCTGTTACAACAAGGACACGTCTCTGCAAATCAAGTTGCTCTCCCGCACGCTGAAGAAGTCCTCTTTCTACAACTATATCGTAACTGTTTTCCTTAAGATTCATATGTATATTCATATCAGTTTCCTCATATCTCGCTGTGGGGTGCAAAAGTTCCCGCAACTTTCAGTTTATCGCATACCCTGCTCAATTCCTCTAACATTTTTTCGCCTTTTTCTGTTTCGGTTGTTCCGTCTATTTCTATGTAGAAATAATACTGCCAGGAATGTTTCTTAAGAGGTCTGCTCCGAAGCGCTGTCATATTAAATCCGTATTTACCTATTATGCTTATAGCGTTTGCCAGAGATCCCGCCTCATTCTTTACTGTGAACATCAAAACAGAACTCGGGAATGAAGATGTATTTGCCCTCACCTTTGAAAGCACGGCAAACCGTGTGGTATTTTCTCCACTTTTGTTTATGTTGGATTCCAGAACTTTAAGTCCGTAAATCTGCGCGGTTTCTACACTTGCAATTGCACCGAGGGTTTTGTCTCCAAGTGTTGCAACTGCCTTTGCGGCAACTGCGGTATTGTTTGCTTCCTCCGTGTCAAATCCGCGGAATGAAATATAATCGTGGCATTGACTCAGTGCCTGAGGGTGGCTTGTTACCCTTTTGATATCATCCACGGTTGCATCAGGAAGTCCAAGCAAATTCTGGTGAATTTCCAGTTCATAAATTCCGTTTACGAAAAGTCCTCCCGAAAAGATAAGGTCGATTGTCTGCCCTACTTCGCCTGCATAACTGTTTTCTATGGGAAGCACAGCAACATCGCATTCGCCGTTTACCACGGAATTGTAGGCCGATTTAAAATCCCTGCATGAAACTGTGGTGCTGTCCGGGAAAATTCTTCCTGCGGCAATATGTGCAAAGGCGCCCTCAACTCCGCTGTAGGCAACTTTGAGACCGTTTTGCATACGGTACTGATATGCCCTTGATAATGACATAAGGTTCTTAAGATAGTCCACATAGTATCCTTTTATAACCTCATCTTCAATCAGACGCGAATTCTTACCTATGACCTCATCTTCTCTGCTTTGGTCCAAAATGGGAAGTCCGTATTCTTTTTTGTATTCAAAAACAAGTTCCGCAGCCCTCATTCTTTCCAAAAAGAGTTCTGCCATCTTTGAATCAACTTCATTAATTATTTTTCTTGCCTCATCCAATTTGTTCGCCATATCATGTCTTCCTTTCAAAATAAAAACCCCACTTATTTTATGCAAGTGAGGTTTGGAAATCTATTTATGTATATACCGGCAAATATTCTAAAACTCACTCTTAAATTTATCAATGAACTTTTCAAACGCAAAGTAAGCATAGCCAAAATAAAAGACTACGCTAAAGCAGAAAAAGTATTTACCTGCATTTGATAAAGCCATGTTCATACCTGATACCTCATATTTATCTGCAAATTTCGAGTGCTGTTCTGATTCCTATTTCAATTCCGGGAATTATGGACTTTTTATCCAGAAATTCTTCACGCGTGTGCATCTTCTGACCTGTTGAAAGACCCACGGATATTGCGGGAATTCCCAAAGAAAGCGGAATGTTGCAATCGGTTGAACCGGGTGCATACGTCACATCCTCGCCCATAACATCCCTTATAATTCTGGCACACACCTCGGTAAGTTGCTTTTGCCTGGAAATATCCAGACTGTCGCTTGCGCAGGGACGCTCTCCGAGGATTTTTACATCCACCTTTATATCGTCTCTTTGTGCCAAGGAGAATATATCATAGAACTTTTGCTTCATAATTTCCATACATTTTTCACTGTTGGAACGGTATTCGCAAAGCATTGATGCGTTTTGGGCTATGGTATTAACCGATGTTCCGCCCGATATAATTCCTACGTTGTATGTAGTTACACTCCCCTCAAACTCGGGAATCTCGATGTCATATATCCTGCACGCAAGTCTTGAAATTTCCGCAATGGCATTGTTGTTGCCGAAATTGTTGAAAGAGTGTCCGCCCTGTGTGGTTACGGTAACTTCGTATCTTGTTGAACCTACACAACTGTTAACAATTCTCAGAAGACGGCTGTCGAATGTGACAAACTGCTTTATTCTTCCTTTGTATTCGCTGAAGATTTTCCTGGTACCTTTGAGATTGCCCAGACCCTCCTCGCCCGAATTACAAACAAAGAGAATTCCGTCTTTTGCCATGATGCTGTTTTCCAGATAATACTTTGCAATCATGAGCATTCCCACAACATTTGCGGTGTCATCGTGGACACCGGGACAATAGATTGCATCCTCTGTTTCGTCGTAGGGAAGCGGTGTCATATCGGGAAATACTGTGTCGGTATGCGCTTCAAAAACAGTTATGCTGTCACTTCCGTCACAATTGTATTCAAAAACAGTGTTAAAAGCATCGTCTATGTACACATTTTCTGCGCCAAGGCTTTCAAGGTAATCCTTGCAGTACTCTGCCCTCTTCTCCTCGAATCCCGAGGGAGCGGGTATTAAGCACAAATCTCTTAAGATTCTTAACGCCTCGTTGTAATTTTCTGTTGCAAAAGCGCTTATGCTATCCACTGTTTCCTACACTCCAAAACAACAAATTTTGTATAATTATATCACCGTTCATTTCAATTGTCAACACTTTAATAGGCTAAAGTAACGCTTTTTCAATATTTTATTGCATTTCTAAGCGTAAATTGATATACTAAAAAAGGAGTTGATAATATGAATGTAATGTTTCCCATATGTAACGATGCAATAAAACTCGCTTGCGAAACCAAGAGTTTCGCCTGCTTTTATTCCAATACTCCCCCTCCGGGCAACAGTATCCATATGCACGACTGTCACGAAATACTTTTTTGCCTAAAGGGAAGCGGAAAAGTTTTTGTGGATGACAAAACATATAACCTGGAAAGCGGAAATGTGTATGTTACAAACCAATTTGAAGCACATATGTTTCTTCCCGATGACCCAAACGATTTTGAAAGATACATTCTGGAGATAGACCCTGCTTTTCTCTACACAACATCTACGGAAAACACGGATCTCGGAACTTGCTTTTCCATAAGAAACGAAAGTATATCCCACAAAATCGAACTGTCCGACAAGTATTTTTCCAAACTTACGGAACTTTTTCAAAACCTTGCAAAAGACTATGAATTCGGAGATGACGTGCTGAAAACAATAAGCGCTACTGCGATAATCACCATTGTGAATGACCTTTTTGAAAAGCAGAGCAAAAGTTCCCTTTATCGCTCGTCACTTGAAAACAAAACCGTGGACACGGCAGTAAAGTATATAAACAGGAACTTTTCCAAACAGTTAAATCTGGAATTGGTTGCAAAAAATTCATTTGTTTCCGTAAAAGAACTTTGCCGTCTTTTTAAAAAACATCTGGGAACAACCGTCAGCAAATACATAATGAGCAAACGTATAAGCGAAGCAAAGAAACTTCTGAAAAACGGTGCCGGTGTTCAGACCGCCTCTGAAAAATGCGGTTTTTCAGACTACACAAGTTTCATAAGGGCATTTAACCGAACCGTGGGGATATCGCCCGGAAAATACAAAAAAAACATCTGACACAAATTGACATTCCTTGTAAATTGTGATATGATGAACAAAAATTTCAAAAAGGAGCAAACAAAATGTTTCAAAGCAAAAAATCTGTAATAGTGGGTCTTCTGTGCTTTTTAATTGCAATTTCGGGAATTCTCATTTCCACCAATTCTTCAGTTCTTAACCTTCCTGTTATGAAATTGGCGCTTGACGATGAAGCCGAAGACCAATTTAATGAAATGATTGAAGAGATTGAGGATGAACTGGATAATGCCGATGACGATGAAATTGAAGAATTCGAAGACGAAACCGGAATCAAAATCGAAAAATTTGTCAAGTTATTTTCCAAGCCCTCACTTAACAACTACATAAAACTGGTTAATATATTGGAAGATGTTGACGGTGATAAATTTGGTGCAGGTGATTTTGACGCAGATGCCGAAGAGGTAAAGATTTTCGGTATTATCCGCACAGTAATTGTTGTGTACGGTCTCTTTGTAGCACTTCTTTCACTTCTTGGTGCCCTGCTTAAAAAGCGTGTGTTCAGCGTGCTTGCAATAATATTCTCACTGCTTTACTTCTTTGCACTTGTAAGCGTAGTTATGGGAATAATCTTCATAGTTTTCTCCGTCGTTCACATAGCAATACTCACAAAAGACAGAAAAAGCATAGCAGTACAATAACGCATAAAAACTTCCGGATTTTATTTCGGAAGTTTTTTTTGCCATTTTCACGTTAATCACTTTCAAAATATTGACATTTTTCCTGCTTGGTTGTATAATATTTAAGCACACGGGAGTCGAACCCCGTGTGCTTAAGTTAATGAGTATAAATAACGGAGGTTATTTTCAATGTATAACAAAGTCGACAATAATCTGAATTTCGTTCAGAGAGAAAAGATTATCGAACAGTTCTGGAAAGACAACAATATATTCAAAAAATCCATCGACATCCGCGAGAACTGTCCTACCTATTCTTTCTACGACGGTCCTCCGACCGCCAACGGAAAACCACACATAGGCCACGTTCTT
>JAZNJU010000096.1:0-13643 GCA_045578205.1 Clostridia bacterium
TCAACGCCGTGTGAGCCCCTTCGACCGCGGCGGCGTTCACCGTCTCGTAATGCTGCGGAATCTTGGCGTGGGTGTCGAAACTGTCCACCACATTGAAAAGTTCTGCCATTTGAGGAGTCTGCTCGGGAAGGTCCGTTGCACTTCCTCCGCAAAGTACCATAACATCTATCTTATCTTTCCAAAGATGCGCCTCATCTGCCTTAACCACACAGACACCCTCTGTTTTTACCTTTACCCCTGCAGGGTCCCGTCTTGTAAAAACAGCCTCAAGAGACATATCGGGCGCCTTGTTTACAGCAAGTTCCACGCCTTTGGCAAGATTGCCGTATCCGAAAATTCCTATTCTAATCATTTTGCATCTTCCTTTCCTGTGCAAAAATTATCTTTGCTACATTGTAACACACTTATGCAGGGATATTCAACATTTTTGTGAAACAAAAATGACGGAAGTTTTCATTCCGTCATTTTCGTTTTTTATCCAAAATTACCTAAAAGGATTTATTTTTTAGCCTCTGCAATAATTTTGTCCGCTATAATCTGCGGTGCTTCTTCATAGTTTGTAATTTCATAATCAAAACTGCCTCTGCCGTTTGTGAGCGCTCTTAAATCGGTTGCATACTTATTCATTTCCGAAGCAGGAACTATTGCCTCTACCTCGGTGGAGTTAGCATCAAGAGGATTCATGCCCAGAATTCTGCCTCGTCTCTTGTTTAAGTCACCCACAACGTCGCCTGTGTAAGCATTGGGAACAAAAACTTTGGCTGTACCCACAGGTTCCAGAATAACGGGTTTTGCCTTTGGAATACCCTCTTTGTAAGCAATGGATGCCGCCATTTTGAACGCCATTTCCGAAGAGTCAACTGCGTGATAGGAACCGTCCAGAAGTGTTGCTTTTAAGTTAACCATGGGATATCCTGCAAGAACACCTTCCAGCATAGCATCTTTGAGACCCTTTTCTACCGCAGGGAAGAAGTTCTTGGGAACTGCTCCGCCGACAACCTTTTCTTCGAACACCAGTTCGTCGCTCACTGTAGGCTCGAATTCAATCCATACATGGCCGTACTGACCGTGACCGCCCGACTGTTTCTTGTGCTTTCCTTCTGCCTTTACTTTCGCCTTTATAGCCTCGCGGTAAGGAGTTTTGGGCTCGGTAAGGTTAACAGACACACCGAATTTTCCCTCTAACTTGGAGCAGATTACATTGATGTGCTGTTCGCCCACACCCGATATAATCGACTGATGTGTTTCGTGGTTGCGCACCAGAGAAAATGTTCTGTCTTCGCTTGCAAGTTTTGTAAGGCCTGCGCTTATCTTTTCCTCATCACCTTTTGCCTTGGGTTCTATTGCCATGGAAAGAACGGGTTTGGGGAAACTGATTGCACCTATTGCCACGGGGAAAGAAGCATCGCACAGAGTGTCGCCCGTTTCGGTAACGGAAAGTTTTGCGGTGGCGCCGATGTCACCTGCGCAAAGTTCCTTGACTTCTGTCTGCTTTTTACCGCAGATGGTGTATATTTTACTTATCTTTTCTTCTTTTCCCTTGGCAGGATTTACAAGGGCTGTATCGGGAGTGAGTTTTCCCGAAAGCACCTTGAAGTAAGAAAGTTTGCCCACATAGTTATCAACAACTGTCTTGAACACATGAATTACGGTGGATTTTGTGCTGTCGCAGAAAATCTCGGCAATTTCACCGGTCTTTTTGTTTTCGCCCTCGATATGTATGAATTCATTTGGCGCAGGCATATAGTCTGCAATGGTATTTAAAAGATGTGTGATACCGATTTTTGCAACAACGCTTCCGCAGATAACGGGAACGATTGTTCCGTCTTTAATGCCGACTTTCAGAGCCGCCTTGATTTCATCTTCTGTGAACTCTTCGCCGGCAAAATATTTTTCCATATACTCTTCGCTGACTTCGGCAACAGCCTCTAAAAGCAGGTCGCGGCTTCTTTGGGCAATTTCTTTGTGAGAAGCGGGAATTTCTTCATAACGATGTGTGTCTCCCTCGGGAGAGAACATCTTTGCACGCATTTTTATAACGTCTATAAATCCTGTGAGTTTGTCGCCTTCTTTTATGGGGAAAGTAAAGGGTGCAATGGATTTTCCGAAACTGTCGTTTAACTGTTCAACAACTTTGGCATAGTCTGCCTTTATGTCGTCCAGTTTATTTACAAACACAATTTTGGATTTCTTTGAAGCAATGTTCCACGCTCTCTCTGTGCCTGCGCTCACGCCTGATTTTCCGCTTACTACAATAAGAGCAGTTCCGCAAACGGAAGCACCCTCAAGTTGCTCGCCCACAAAATCGGGAGTTCCGGGGGTATCGAGAAAGTTTATCTTTGCATCGTTCCACTCTATGGGAATAACCGAAGTGTTTACGGAAATATTTCTTTTGATTTCTTCGGGGTCGAAATCGGATACTGTATTTCCTTCGAGTGTACTTCCCACACGGTCTATAACACCTGCTTTGTGAAGCATTGCTTCGCAAAGAGAGGTTTTACCTGCATTGGAGTGTGCCAGTATGCACACGTTTCTGATTTTTTCTGTAACAAACATTGTCTTACCCTCCTTAAACTATTAAAAATACTGCATACTACATATTTCGCTTTTTTATTGCCTGTTTCCTTTTTTTACAGATTACAAAAATGCAGGGCAATTTATGTGCAATTTGCACAAACGCCCTGCGTTTTATATGCTTTTTTTGGCACTTTTATTGAAAATGTCTTTGCGCTTCCGTAAACTGCGACGGGGTCAGTCCCGTGTGCTTTTTGAACATTCTGTATCCGTAGGATATATCCTCGATGCCCACACTTTCGCAGGCTTTTTTAAAAGGAAGTTTGCGCTCCAGCAAAAGTTCGGATATTATCCTCACCTTTTCCCTGTTTATGTATTGATGTATGCTGATACCTGCCGATTTTTTGAACACGCTGTTGAGGTAATTCGGAGTTCTGCCAAGGCACTGTGCAATTTCGCCCAGAGATATGGAGCGGTGAATCCGCTCTGAAATGTAAGACTTTATTCTGTACTCTGTGACCGATGCCGATTCCGCCGATTCGTACAGCCTCGCTCTGTACAAGCGGTCAAGAGCAGAAAGCATCGAAAGTGCGTCCCCCGAGTCAGCAAGGCTTCCCTTTCCTCCGCGTGCTCCCACAGCCGATACTATGGAAAAAAGTGTTTTCTTTATTTCCTCGTTCTCCCTGCACGGAGGGGTTATGAAAGGCAAGAGAAAAAAAGGCGTGTTTTTGTCCGCTTCCGACGGATCGGAAATTATGCTGTGGGTGTACTCTGCGCGAAGTTCAACAGAGCAGTGTGTCCTAACGGCACCGTCCTTTGCATAAAGTCTGAAAGGCAGTGCACGCAATATAACCACTATGCTCCCCGGCTCTATTGCGTACTTTTGTCCATAGATTTCGGCAATGATGCTTCCCTCTTTTATGTACACTATTTCTATGCCTTTGTTGTCGTAGAGTTCTTTTCTTTTTATGTTTCCCATATCCTGAATGTAGTTTTCCATACGGAAATGATGGGCAAATCCGATATTCGGAACGGTATTAAAACTGATGCAAATTCCGTTCATTCAATCGCTCTCCCCTCTCTCGTTTTTTAAACAGTATATCACAAAATCGTTGTTTTGTCCATATATTGTTGTTTTTGATATTGATTTTTTCTGCCAAATCCTATAATGTAAGAAAAAACGAAAAAGGAGAATCCTTATGAAAAAATGTTATTTCTACATTGATGATGTCATCTGGATATTCAGAGATTTAGCAAGACAGAAACCCAAGTCAATATTTGACCATCACTTCCTTGCAACACTCAAAAAGGCGCACGATATGTACGGTCTTAAAGCACAACTCAATGTGTTCTACCGCACAGACTTCTACTACGGCATGGATGAATTCACCCTCGCCGAAATGCCCGACACCTACAAAGCCGAGTGGGAAGCAAACTCCGACTGGCTCCGCCTTGCGGTGCACTCTCTCCAGGAGTTCCCCGACTATCCTTTTGTAAATGCAGACTACGACGATGTCAAAAAAGTGTTCAAACTCATTGAAAAAGAAGTTATCCGTTTTGCAGGCGAAAAGACTTTTACCTATGCAGTAAACACACACTGGCTCCCCGTTTCCAAAGACGGTTGCAAAGCATTCAAAGACTGCGGTGCAATACTTCTGGGTGCCTCTGTGGGCAACCGTGAAGAGTACAACGGAGACGCATCTTCCCTGCCCTACGGCCATGCGCAGAGACTTCTTAACAACAGAAAACCCGAAACGGGCGTTTTCACCCGTCCGTCCAGAGACGCTTCCATTGCAAAATCCATCTGCGGTTACAACCACTTTACACAGGAGATTTCGGACGCTACTCTCCACAACCTTACATACTACACCGACGAGGAACTCGGCCTCAAGTTAAAGCGCTTCTGCTCGGGTCCCATACTTAACTTAACCCCCGCAGACGAGATAGAAAATGAACTTACCGCATATATCGGAAATGAATTCATTGGCTGTGCAACCCACGAACAGTATTTCTTCCCCGAATATTTTGCATATCAGAGCGACTCGGAAGAAAAGGTTCTCCGTCACGCAAAATATCTTACAGAAAATGGTTATGAGTATTTCTTTATAGAGGAGATTATAAAATGAAAAAATGTTACTTTTTTGTAGACGATGTTATATGGTGTCTGCGTGATATTGCGAGACAAAAGTCAAAATCAATATTTGATCAGCATTTCCTGAAGGCACTCAAAAAAGCGCACGACATGTACGGACTTAAGGTACAACTCAATCTTTTCTATCGCACAGACTTCTACTACGGCATGGATGAATTTACCCTTGCCGAAATGCCCGACACATACAAAAAAGAGTGGGAGGAAAATTCCGACTGGCTGAGATTCGGCTTCCACTCGCTTCAGGAATTCCCCGATTATCCCTTTGTAAACGCAGACTATGACGATGTTAAAAAGGTATTGGATTTAATCATGGGCGAGGTAAAGCGCTTCGCAGGTGAAAAGAGTTTTGCAAAGGCGGTACTTACACACTGGCTTCCCGTATCCAAAGAGGGATGCAAGGCAATATACGACAGCGGAATAAGGCTTATGGGCGCTTCCTATGGTTCAAGAGAAGAGTACAACGGCGACCCGAACTCTCTCCCCTACGGTCACTCACAAAGACTTCTTAACAACCGCAAGAGCGAGACGGGCGTATTCTCCCGAGGCACACGTGACAAAGCAATAAATAACTCCATCTGCGGATACAATCATATAACTTCGGAAATATGCGACTCCATTCTTACCAACTTCAAAACTTACAAAGATGAAGAAACAGGTATTTGTTTTAAGAGATTTGGTTATGCGTCCTGTCTCAATCTCACTCCCTTAAATGAGATTGCAGAAGAATTCAAACCGCATCTTGGAAATGAATACATAGGCTATGCCACACACGAGCAGTATTCCTATCCCGATTACTTTAACTATCAGGAGGATTCCGAGGAAAAACTTCTTACTGCTGCAAAAACACTTTCGGATGCCGGATATGAACATTTCTTTATAGAAGAAATAGTGGAAAATATGTAAGAACTTTAAAAAATGGCTGTGTTTTCAGGCAAATTTTTTGTTTGAAAACACAGCCCTGTCTTTTGTAAAAAAGTTTTTTTCTTCATTATATATTGTCTTTTTTTAAAAAAAGTCTTTACAAATTGTTTTCTTTATAGTAATGTAATATATGCGCGTTATTTTTTTGGAGGGGTGTGATGTTTTTGGAAAACGATGTTTTGTGGCTCTGGCTATGCGAGCAGTGCTCAATAACACGTGTTAAACAGCACAAACTTCTGGCGCATTTCGGAGATGTAGAAAGCATATACAAGGCAAACCTCTTTGATTTGTCGGACACGGGATTCTTAAGCGATGCAGACCTCAATCTGCTTTCCAAAAAGGACCTTTCCTACGCAAAAGAGCGAATGGAACTTATGGCAAAATCGTCTGTTTCCCTGATTTGTGCAGACAACCCGAATTATCCCGATATGCTCCGCACTCTCCACGTTTCGCCGACGGTGCTGTATCACAAAGGCACATTCACAGAGTTCAACAACTCCTTTATGATGGCTATGGTCGGCACCAGAAATGCCACCTCATACGGAAAAACCTGCGCATACAACATTGCAAAAGATTTGTCTTCCTGCGGAATTGTTGTCGTGAGCGGTCTTGCAATGGGCATAGATGCCAAGTGCCACGAGGGTGCGCTTGCAGGTCCAAGTCCCACGGTTGCGGTAGTCGGAGGCGGAGTGGATGTTCCCTATCCACGAATAAACGCACCCCTTATGGCAAAGATTATTAAAAACGGTGCCGTAATAAGCGAATACCCCATGGGGTCGAGACCCGAAAAATTTCATTTCCCCGAAAGAAACCGTATCATTTCGGGTTTGTGCCGCGGAACAATCGTGGTGGAAGCAGACATAAAGAGCGGTTCTCTCATAACCGCGTCCTGTGCCACCGAACAGAACAGAGATGTTTTTGCCGTTCCGGGCAATATCAACAGCACAACTTCCAAAGGGTCAAACTACCTTTTGAAAGACGGTGCAATTCTCCTGACTTCGGGAAAAGATGTCGCTTCGTTCTACGGTCTGGAAATTCCCTCCCGTGAAACAAAATCAAAAACAAATACGGACGGAAACCTCTCCGTTGAAGAGAAAATTCTCTGTGCCATAGGTCAGGATACTGTGCACACGGACACAATCTGTCAGTTGTCGGGACTTGACTCGGGAACTGTCAATGCCAATCTTCTTATTCTGGAATTAAAAGGGTTGGTCATAAAACTTGCAGGCGGATATTACAGCAAAGCAAATTGATTTTATTAGATAAGGAATTGATAAAATGAAGAAAAAACTCGTTATCGTGGAGTCTCCCTCCAAGGCAACAACCATAAAAAAATATCTGGGAAGCGGTTACAATGTTGTAGCCAGCATGGGCCACGTTATAGACCTGCCCAAAAGTGCCTTGGGTATTGATGTAGAAAATGACTTCACACCCCGTTACATTACCATCAGAGGAAAGGGAGACCTTGTAAAAAGCCTCAAAAAAGAAGCCAAAAACGCAAGCAAAATCTTTCTCGCAACGGACCCTGACCGCGAGGGAGAAGCAATAAGTTGGCATCTTGCAAATCTTCTGGAAATAGACTCCAAAGAAAAATGCAGGGTAACATTCAACGAAATAACAAAAAAAGCCGTGTCTGCAGGCATAAAAGAGCCCCGTCCCATAGATGAAACTCTGGTAGATGCCCAGCAGGCAAGAAGAGCGCTGGACAGAATAGTTGGTTACAAAATAAGTCCCATACTGTGGAAAAAAGTCCGCAAGGGTCTTAGCGCAGGCAGAGTGCAGTCTGTTGCCACAAAGTTAATCTGCGACAGAGAGGAAGAAATCGACTCTTTCGATTCAAAGGAATACTGGACAATCGATGCTTCGCTGACAAGCGGAAAGAAAAAATTTCCGGCATCTTTCTACGGAAAGAGCGGACGCAAGATAGAAATTTCCTCCAAGCAGGAAGCAGACAAAATCCTCTCCGCTGTGGACGGAGGAACATTTACCGTTAAATCCGTAAAAAAGACAAACAAGAAAAAGACAAGCGCACCTCCCTTTATCACTTCCACACTTCAGCAGGAGGCTGGCAGAAAACTTTCTTTCACATCACAGCGCACAATGCAGGCATCTCAGCAACTGTATGAAGGAATAAACATCAAAGGAAAAGGCCACATAGGTCTTATAACCTACATGAGAACCGACTCTCTGCGCGTTTCCGACGATGCAGTGGCAGAGGCAAGAGCGTTTATAGAAACCGCCTTTGGCGCGGAATATCTCCCCGCCAAAGCAAAGATATACAAAACAAAAAAGAGTGCTCAGGATGCTCACGAAGCAATAAGACCCACCTACCCCGAAATAACACCCGACAGCATCAAGGCTTCCCTTACAAGCGACCAGTACAAAATCTACAAAATCATCTGGGACAGATTCATTGCAAGCCAGATGTCCGATGCGATTTTCGACACCGTGAATGTGGAACTTGACATAAACGGCTACACATTCCATTCTTCGGGACAGACTGTAAAATTTGCAGGTTTCTCCCTTGTGTACACAGAAAGTGCCGATACCGACGAAAAGAAAGCATCCAAACTCCCCGATCTTTCCGAGGGAGACACACCCACATGTGAAAAAATAGAAAGTCAGCAGCACTTTACCCAGCCTCCCGCAAGATTTACCGAAGCATCGCTTATAAAGATGCTGGAAGAAAAAGGTATAGGAAGACCAAGTACCTACTCTCCCATTATCACCACAATAATTGCAAGAGGATATGTGGTAAGAAGCAAAAAATCCCTTGTTCCCACGGAACTTGGAAAAATAGTGAACACAATAATGTGTGAAAACTTTGAAAAAATAGTTGATGTAGGCTTTACCGCAAATATGGAAGAAGACCTGGATAAAGTTGAAGAAGGACTTTTAAACTGGAAATCACTCATAGGCGAATTCTACGGTCCGTTTGAAAAAACTCTCAAAGAAGCCGAAGAAAAAATCGGAGACATTGAAATAAAAGACGAGGTTTCCGACGTGGAATGTGACAAATGCGGACGTCTTATGGTCTACAAAACAGGCAAGTTCGGCAAGTTCCTTGCATGCCCCGGTTTTCCCGAATGCAGAAACACAAAAGCCATTGTCAAAAATTTAGGAATAACCTGCCCCAAATGCGGCGGAGAAATAATAGAGAAAAAGTCAAAGAGAGGCAAAATTTTCTACGGCTGTACATCCTACCCCTCCTGCGACTTCACCTCCTGGGACAAACCCACGGACAAGAAATGTCCCGTTTGCTCCTCAATGCTTTTTGAAAAGCCGGGCAGAGGCAAAAAAACATACTGTCCAAATTGCGATCAACCAAACTCCAAGGAGAATAAATAATGACTGTCAAGGTAATAGGCGCAGGTCTTGCCGGATGTGAAGCGGCATATCAACTTGCAAAAAGAGGCATAAAAGTTAAACTCTGCGAGATGAAACCCCAAAAATACAGCCCCGCACACAATCTTCCCTCGTTTTGTGAACTTGTGTGTTCAAACTCTCTGCGTTCCGACGCATTGGAAAACGCTGTGGGACTTCTCAAAGAGGAAATGCGCATAATGGACTCCCTTGTTATGGACTGTGCCGACAAAACCCGTGTTCCCGCAGGGGGAGCACTTGCGGTAGACAGAGTTTCTTTTTCAAAACTTGTTACAGAAAAACTCCTTTCGATGGAAAATGTGGAGGTTGTTAATGAAGAAGTAAGTTCCATAGACCCCGATGAATACACAATTGTTGCTTCAGGTCCTCTTACTTCCGATTTGCTCTATGAAAATATACGTTCGTTTTTGGGCGACGGTTATCTTCATTTCTTCGATGCGGCGGCACCAATTATCACGGCGGAAAGTATTGATATGACAAAGGCATACAAAGCCTCGCGCTACGGCAAAGGAACGGCAGACTACATAAACTGCCCCATGACTGAAGAAGAGTACAACCTTTTCTACGACGCACTCACAGAAGCGGAAGTTGCCAAAGTTCACGATGCTGACTCTGAGACCGTGTTTGAGGGTTGTATGCCCGTGGAAACAATGGCAAAAAGAGGCAGCCAAACTTTGCTTTTCGGCCCCTTGAAACCTGTGGGACTGGAAAATCCTTTCACAGGAACCCTCCCCCATGCGGTGGTACAACTCCGTCAGGATAACAAGGAGGGTACACTTTACAATATTGTCGGATTTCAGACCCACCTTAAATTCGGAGAACAAAAAAGAGTTTTCTCCATGATACCCGGACTGGAAAATGCCGAATTTGTACGCTACGGAGTCATGCACAGAAACACTTTCATAAATTCCCCCTCGCTTCTCAACTGCCACTATCAGGTAAGAAAAAACGAAAAAATCTTTTTTGCGGGGCAGATAACAGGTGTTGAGGGTTATGTTGAATCTGCCGCAAGCGGAATGGTTTCGGGCATAAATATGGCGGAATTTATTCTTTCGGGAAAAATGACGGATTTCACATCCTACACGGCTCTCGGCGCACTTTCCCACTATATAAGCGAGGGTTCGGTGGGAGAATTCCAGCCGATGAATGTTACTTTCGGCATAATCGAACCTCTGGGACAAAAGGTGAGAAAAAAGAAAGAAAAAAATGCCCTTATTTCACAAAGAGCAATAGAAAAAATAAACGAAATAAAAGGCTCCCTTTTATAAAACTCAAAAAATTAGATTTTAAGCCACACATTTTAAAATGTGTGGCTTCCCTTATTTTGAAAATATTTTTTTGTTTTAAAACGGCTTTTTTTTAATTTTTCCTTGAAATTTGCTGTTTTTTTTGATATAATTAACATATATTATTATGCTTTGTTTGTGGATAGTTTTATCCACATTATATACATCTTTGTGGATAATTATTTTTCAAAATAACACATAGGAGAATGAAAATAAATGAACGACCTTGTAAATACCTGGGAAAGTATTCTGGAAATTATAAAAACAGATATTATGCCCCTTAGTTTCAAAACGTGGATAGAAACCATAATTCCTGTGGATATGTCTGTGGACAAACTCACTTTGGAGGTTCCCTACGAATACTGCAAACAGATGGTAGACTCCCGTTATGTACCTCTTATCAAAAATGCACTTGTGTATTTAAAACAAAGGGAGTACGAAGTGGATGTAAGAGTAAAATCCGTTCTCACACCCGAGGAAGCAGGCAGAACCATCATAATCAAGCAGGAAGCAAATATCGGTATGCACTTAAATCCTTCCTACACATTCGATACCTTTGTAACGGGCAAATCAAACCAACTTGCACACGCTATTGCAAAAAACGTTGCACAGTCTGTAATTGACGGAAAACCCAGCGATTATAATCCGTTTTTTCTCCATGGAGGCGTAGGGCTTGGAAAAACCCATCTTATGAACGCAATCTGCCACGAAATTCTTCAGTACAGAATAACTGCAAAAATTCTCTACACCACCAGTGAACAGTTTACAAACGACCTTGTAAACTCCATCAAAGACGATAAGAGCAGAGAATTCCGCGATAAGTACAGAACTGTGGATATTCTTTTAATTGACGATATTCAGTTTATAGGCGGTAAAGAAAACACCCAGGAAGAATTTTTCAACACATTTAACTCTCTGTATCAGGAAAACAAGCAAATCGTAATCACGAGCGACCGTCCTCCAAAGGAACTTTATACTCTGGAAGAAAGACTTCGCTCCCGTTTTGAATGCAGCGGAATTCACGAAATAAGTCCTCCTGATTTTGAAACAAGAATCGCAATACTCAAGAAAAAGGCAAACAATATAGGCGTTGTTATAGACGACCCGATTTACAGATACATAGCAGAGCAGATAACTTCCAACATAAGAGAACTGGAAGGCGCTGTAAAAATGATTAAGAGTTACCATATCCTTATGAACAGGGAAATTACCATGGACCTTGCAAAGGAAGTTCTGAGGGATTATGAAATAGTAAACAAAAAGACTGTAAATCTCGAATCCATTGCAAACAATGTGGAAAGATACTTCAACCTCAAGGAAAACGAAATTCTTTCATCCACAAGGTCTCACAATGTTTCTTATCCCAGACAGATTGCAATGTATATAATGAAAGAATGTACAAACTTCACTCTCGCGCAGATTGGAGACTTTTTCAAAAAAGACCACTCAACAATTATCCACGGAATAAAGAAAATTGCCGAAGATATCGAAAACGATCCGTCAAAGAAAAAACTTGTGGATAACATTATAAAAAACATCAAAAACTAACATTTTGAAAGTTGCGCAATTACTGTATTTTGATAGGTTATACACGCCTTTTTGTGAATAAAATTTATGTATGTTGTGGATTTAATTTTTATTCACATTTTCAAAATTTTCAATGGATAACTTTTCTTTGTTATAAACACAAAAAAACACAGAAGACAAGCATAAAAAAACGGGTTTTCAACTTATCCACCGTGCCTACTGCTACTACTAAAAATTAATATATAATTATTTTTTATATATTTAAGACCGTCTTATTTTTGAAAGGAATGAATTTTATGAAATTTGTATGTGAAAAGAAAATTCTGCAGGATTCCATCACTATCGTTTCCAAAGCAATAAACAGCGCTTGTGCCATTGACATATTAAAGGGCATTAAAATCGAAGCAAAAGATAAAATTAAAATGAGCGGAAGCGACCTTGACCTTTCCATAGAAAGTGTATTTGATGCAGATATATATGAAGAAGGAAGCCTTATCGTGGATGCAAGAATTTTTGCAGACATTGTACGCAAACTTCCTGACGGACCTGTGGAAATTGAAACAGATTCAAAGAGCGAACTTAAAATAAACTGTCTTAACACGAAATTCAACATTCTCTATCTTTCAAGTGATGGTTATCCTGAAATAAAGAAACTTGAAAACGGAGAAAGTTTCAAAATTTATTCCAAAGATTTAAAAAATGTTATTAAAAATACCATTTTTGCTATTTCTAACAACGAAAGCAGACCTATTCTCACAGGTTCAAAATTCGAAGTTACAAACAGCAACTTGAAGGTAGTTTCCATAGATGGTTACAGACTTGCCCTTAAAAATCAGATAATCCCCGAAACAGGTTATGAAGACCTTTCTTTCGTTGTGCCCGGCAGAGCGCTCAACGAACTTCTTAAAATATTGAAAGATGACACTACAATTGTAGAAATAACTATTTTGGAAAACAGCGTAATGTTCTCTTTTGATACATTCATAGTAAATTCCAGACTTCTTGAGGGTGAATTTATGGATTACAACAAATTTATTCCCACAAATTCCACCATTGCCATGAAAACAAATGTAAAAAATCTTCTGGACATGGTAGAAAGAGCATCCATAATTATAAACTACTATGATCCGAAAATTCCGATCATATTAAATCTTGAAGAAGACAACTTGAGAGTAGAATGTATTTCTCAAAAAGGTAATTTTGATGAAAGTATGTCTATTGAGCATCACGGCGAAGACTTAAAAATAGGTATTTCTTCAAAACTTCTTATGGACACATTAAAAAGTATAGACAACGAGGAGGCTGTGTTTGAATTCAATACCGCACAGAGCCCTTGCGTTATCAAACCTACAGAGGGCGAAGGATTTATATACATGGTACTTCCCATAAGATTAAAGGGTTAAAAAAATGGAAATTATTAAAATAAACACAGAATTTATAAAACTTGACCAACTTTTAAAATTTGCAAATATTACGGAAAACGGAGCCGACGCAAAATTTCTCATTACAAACGGTTATGTTAAGTTAAACGGAGAAATCGAATTGAGAAGAGGAAAGAAAATATATGACGGCGACGAAATAAAAATAGAATATGAAGGAGCAAAGTTCGCTCTTAAGGTTTCTAAAAATGATAATTAAAAATATATATCTGGAAAATTTCAGAAATTATGAAAATCAAACAATTTCTTTTGATGAAAACAAAAATGTATTCTTTGGTGCAAACGGACAGGGAAAAACAAATGTAGTGGAAGCAATATACTATTTTTGCACCTGCAAATCTTTCAGAAGCAATTACGACAAAGAAGTAATAAAATTCGGAAAAGAATTTTCTCACATAAGAATGAATTTTGTTTCAAAAG
>JAZNJU010000097.1:0-5682 GCA_045578205.1 Clostridia bacterium
TTGGGGGTTCTTCGAATTTTTTGTTGGGTTTTTTCGCTCAATACAAGGAAAAAGCGCAAGTACATACGAGGTATTTACGAGCATTTTGACGAAGTAGTGTGGGAAAAAACCAACAAAAAACATATTCCGATATTAGCACAAGTGCTTTAGTACGTCGAGAGGCGAAGTTTGCTTATAGCAAAAAGGCAAAAAAACAAAGAAAAAGGTCTCAAAAAAGACCTTTTTCAACTTATTCATTAAAAGTATTAAGTTTATGACCTAGTTTTTTAGTGATTAATAGTTTCATTACTGCCTTTTTGCGGTCTGGACTTTTTTTACATTCCCTTTCTGTTTATCTTACTTCTGCTCCGTCTTCCATGTCTGTGTTTGGAGATACTATACAGAGTTTGTCACCCTTGGAAGCACACAGTATCATACCCTCGGAAAGTACACCGCGGAGTTTCACGGGCTTTAAGTTGGTAACTACCACAACCTGCTTTCCTACGATTTCTTCGGGTTTGTAGTATTGGGCAATACCCGACACAATCTGTCTTACTTCGTTTCCGATTCTGATTTTGGAAACCAAAAGTTTTTTTGCACCCTCCACGGGAGCACTTTCCAGAACTGTTCCCACTTTGAGTTCAACCTTTGCAAAGTCATCTATGGAAATTTCGGCAGTTTTCTCTTCTTCCTCCTTGGCCTCGGGTTCGCTCTCTTTGAAAAGGTCGTTTTCCACTTCTTCGAGTTTTTTCTTCTCGTCAAGTCTTGCAAAGAGAGGCTGTGCTTCTCCTACGCATACGCTTTCGCATGTGAATTCATTAAGTGAAGCAAACTCAGTCTTGCTTGCCTTTATCTGGCTTAGGATTGCCTCGCCTGTTTCGGGCATAAAGGGCATAGCGAGTATTCCGATAAAGCGGATTGCTTCAATGAGGTTGCAAAGAACGGTTTTAAGTCTGTCGTGATTTGCTTCATCCTTGGCAAGTGCCCAGGGCATAGTCTCGTCTATATACTTATTGCTTCTTCTTGCAAGATTCATTACACATTCCAGGGAGTCTGCAACCTTTAATTCGTCCATCTTTGCGCAGGCATCTTTCACAGTGTTTAAAGCGTATTCTTTGAGTTCTGCATCAAATTCACCCTCGGCATTTGGGTTTTCTATCGTGCCGCCAAAGTATTTGTTCACCATTGCAACAGTTCTGTTCACAAGGTTACCCAGTGTGTTTGCAAGGTCGGCATTAAAGCGTGCAATGATTGTTTCCAGAGTAATTGTGCCGTCCTGTGCAAAGGGCATTTCGCGAAGCAGGTAGTAGCGGATAGCATCTACTCCGAAGTGACGCACAAGGTCATCGGCATAGAGCACGTTGCCCTTGGATTTACTCATCTTGTCTCCGCCCGACAGAAGCCATGGATGGCCGAATATCTGTTTGGGGAGACTCTCGCCCAGTGCCATGAGGATTATGGGCCAGTATATGGTGTGGAATCTCAATATGTCTTTTCCGATAATGTGAACATCTGCAGGCCAGTACTTGGTGTAGAGTTCGCCTTTTTCGTCCACGCTGTAGCCAAGAGCAGTAATGTAGTTGGAAAGGGCATCTATCCACACGTAGATTACGTGGTCATCGTCAAATGGAACGGGCACGCCCCATTTGAATGATGAACGGGACACGCAAAGGTCCTGAAGACCGGGTTTTAAGAAGTTGTTTACCATTTCCTTCTTACGGCTTTCGGGCTGGATGAATTCGGGGTTTTCTTCAATGTGTTTCATAAGAGCATCCTGGTACTTGCTCATTTTGAAGAAATACGCTTCCTCGCTGGTCTTCTTTACAGGTCTTCCGCAGTCAGGGCAAAGACCGTCTGTAACCTGTGTTTCCGTGAAGAAAGATTCGCAGGGTATACAGTAAAGACCCTCGTAGGTGCTCTTGTATATGTCGCCTTTTTCGTAAAGTTTTGTGAAAATCTTTTTAACGGCTTCTTCGTGGTAGTCGTCGGTTGTTCTTATGAACTTGTCGTAACTTGTGTTCATAAGGTCCCAAATTGTTTTGATTTCGCCTGCGATTTTGTCAACATACTCCTTGGGAGTAATGCCGCTTTCTTTTGCACATTCTTCGATTTTCTGACCGTGCTCGTCGGTGCCTGTAAGGAAGAACACATCTTTGCCGATGAGCCTTTTGAAACGGGCAATGGCATCGGTAAGCACAATCTCATAGGTGTTGCCTATGTGGGGTTTGCGTGATGTGTATGCAATGGCGGTGGTTATATAATATTTATCCACTGTAATCAGTCCTTTCATAATTATGATTATTCTATCACAAATTTCCTTAATTTACAAGTGTTTGTTATTAAATAATCTTTACCCGAATATACTTTATCGGGTGATTTTATGCTAAATTACATATGGTCGGGAATGATAATCATTTCCATTGTTGTTTCTTTTGCAAATGGGACGGTATCGGAGGTGTGCAAGGCACTCACCGACGGCGCTTCCGAGGGGGTCAGCCTTGCTCTCGGAATGGCGGGGATTATGGCGTTCTGGACAGGTATAATGAAAATTGCCGAGGGCAGCGGTCTTGTGAAACTTATGGCAAAGGCATTTTCGCCCGTAATAGGTTTTCTCTTCCCCGAAACCAAAGAAGACAGCGAAGCAGGCGGTGCCATAGCCATGAATATGACTGCCAACTTCTTTGGTATGGGTAACGCCGCAACCCCTCTGGGTCTTAATGCCATGAAAAGACTTTCGCGCTACTCAAAAAAAGGTGAGGCAACCGCCTCCATGTGTATGCTCGCAGTGGTAAACTGCGCCTCAATACAACTTATTCCGTCCACACTCATTGCAATCCGAAGTTCGCTGGGAAGCGCCAATCCCTCGGAGATAACAGTTCCCATATGGATTGTGTCGGTAATAACTTTCGTTTCGGGAGTTCTTCTGTGCAAAATACTGGGGAGGAAAATGTAATGCTTTCGGATTATTCAATGCCCGTTATCGTGGCTCTTGTAATTATGTTCGCTCTCTTCAAAAAGTCAGATGTGTACTCGGATTTCACATTCGGAGCAGGAGAGGGGTTAAAAACCGCGGTTAAGATTTTGCCAAGTCTTGTGGGACTTCTGGTTGCCATAAAAATGTTTTCCGCTTCGGGAGCCATGGATTGCATAACTAAATTTGTATCGCCCGTTTCGAAAGTTTTGCATTTTCCCAAACAAGCAGTTCCGTTTGCACTTATGCGTCCTGTTTCGGGAAGCGGTTCCCTTGCAATGGCAACGGAAATTTTTAAGAATTGGGGCCCCGATTCATTTGTGGGCAGGGTTGTTTCGGTTATGATGGGCTCAACAGAAACTACTTTCTATGCAGTTTCGGTTTATTTCGGTGCCGTTGGAGTGAAAAACACAAGGCATACTCTTGCCTGCGGACTTTTTGCAGATGTTGTGAGTATGATTGCAAGTGCTGTAGTGTGCTCTATGTACTGGTAGATAAAATGAGGGGACGTAAAATAAGCGGTATGCACTTATTTTACGTCCCTGTTCCTTTTGTGCTTAATTTAATTACTTAAGTTCCACAACCGTTACTCCTGCATCGCCCTCGCCGAAGACGCCCAGACGGTAACTTTTTACATACGGTCTGCTCTTTAAGAATGTGTGTATTCCTTTGCGGAGAAGTCCCGTTCCCTTGCCGTGGATTATGCGCACCACACCGACCGAGGACAGCACCGCATCGTCCAGAAACTTGTCTATGAGAAGTTCGGCATAATCCACCGTTTCTCCGCGAACATCAATCTCGGGAGAAAGGGTCATTGTCTTGGACGGTGTTTTTCCGCCAAATGACTGAGGTTTTGTTTCCTTTTTGGCAGAGACAAGACGGATGTCGCTCAAAGTGGTTTTAATCTTCATTATGCCCACCTTTACAAAAAGGTTTCCGTTGGAGTCGGGCAGAGAGCACACAGTTCCCTGCTGTTTCATGGAAAGGATTTCCACGTCGTCGCCGTTTTTAACGGTTTTGGGCGGTTTGGAAGTGTCTTTTTGTTTGGGGACAACTTCCGAAAGACGCGATTTGTTTTTAGCCGTGCTTTTTCCAAGACTTTCGCGCACTTTGCTGAGTTCTTCCCTTGCCTTTTTGGTGCTTTCCATAAGGCTTGCCTTGTTTATTCTCTCGTTTGCTTCGTCCAGAGTTCTTTGGGCGCTGTTTAGTATCTCCTGCGCCTGTGACAGAGCGCGCTCGATTATTTTGTCTGCCTTGTCGTCCAGACTTTTCTTTTTGGTGGCGGTATCCTCGCGCAGTTTTTCCGCTTCTGCCTTGTAGCGCTCCGCTCTTTCTTTGTCTTCCTGAGCCTCTTTGCGCACCTTTTCCAGTTGGGTTAATACATCTTCGAACTTAATACTTTCCGATGCGGTAAAGTTTCTGGCATTTTCTATTATGCGGTCCTCAAGTCCCAGCCGTTGGGATATGGCAAAAGCGTTACTCTTGCCGGGAATACCTACAATCAGTTTGTATGTGGGACGGAGTGTGTCAACATCGAACTCGCAGGAGCCGTTTTCCACCCTGTCTGTACCCAAAGCATAGGATTTCAGTTCGCTGTAGTGGGTAGTTGCCATAGTCTTGGCGCCTTTTTTTCTCACTTCTTCCAGTATGGCTATTGCGAGCGAAGCACCCTCGACGGGGTCTGTACCTGCACCGAGTTCGTCAAACAGACAGAGCGAAGAGCCGTCTACGCTCTTTAGTATGTCCACAATACGAACCATATGCGAAGAAAATGTACTCAAGGACTGCTCTATGCTTTGCTCGTCGCCTATGTCTGCAAAGATGTTTTTGAAAACACTCACCACCGAACCCTCCGATGCCGGAATGTGGAGTCCCAGTTGCGCCATGAGGGTTATTAGACCCAGGGTTTTGAGAACTACGGTTTTTCCGCCCGTGTTTGGACCTGTGATTACCAGAGTGTCAAAAGATGTGCCCAGTTCGAGATTTACGGGGACAACCTTTTTTGGTTCTATGAGAAGATGGCGTGCTTTGGTTAGTTTTACCGTTCCTGTGTCGTTTAATACGGGGCGGTAGCAGTCATAGCGCAGAGAAAAATGCGCTCTTGCAAAAATGTAGTCAAGTTCTGCCACTACACCGTAGCACATATCGATAAGAGGTGCCGAATCTGCAATAATTGCAGAAAACTCCGCCAGAATTCTTGCAATTTCGTCTTTCTCCATGCTTGTGAGAGTGCGTATTTCGTTGTTTGCTTCCACGACGGAAAGGGGTTCTATAAAGAGGGTAGCCCCTGTGGCAGAGGTGTCGTGAACAATACCCTTGATTTCGCCCTTGTGTTCCGCTTTTACAGGTACAACATAGCGGTTGTCTCTCATTGTAATAATCTGTTCCTGCAGGCACTTTGCATATGCAGGGGAGGAAATTATGCTTTTGAGAGTATCTCTTATTTTGTTGTTGGCAATCCTGATTTTTCGCCGTATGTCCGAAAGGGCGGGGGAAGCATCGTCGGAGAGGGTTTGCTCATCGACTATTGCCAAAAAAATCTTTTTTTCCAGGTCCTTATCCGTCCAAAGTGCTTCAAAGTGTTCTTCAAGTGACGGGCATTGGGTTTCCTCGGGGTAGGATTTGAGTTTCTTGGAAGTTTCGAGAAGTTTTCCCACAGAAAGGATTTCTCCTATGGAGAGAACACCGCTTCGTGTTGCCCTCTTTAAGTGGGGACGGATGTCCGAAGTGCA
>JAZNJU010000098.1:0-8776 GCA_045578205.1 Clostridia bacterium
GGATATTATTTGTAATTTTTTCAAAAAATGCTTGACAAACTAAAAAAAAGGTGGTATTATACTTGAGTAAAGCAAAGCAGAAGTCCACTTCTCACCTTACGGTTTAAAGGTATCGGTAAGGTTAATACTTATCTTAACTGTATAAGTGGGTGGATTTTGCCCACTTTATTTTTTTGAAATAAAGTGGATTTTGCCGGATATTTTTTTTGGAGGTGCTTTGTCATCAGTAGTAAAGAAATGTTGATCAATGATGAAATCAGAGAAAAAGAAGTCAGAGTCATTGATTCCGACGGCTCACAATTGGGTATTTTACCCCTTGCCGATGCCAAGGCAAAGGCAGATGCCAAAAATTTGGACCTCGTACTCATTGCTCCTCAGGCAAAACCGCCTGCGTGCAAGATTATGGATTACGGCAAGTACAAATTTGAGCAGGGTAAGAGAGAAAAGGAAGCCCGCAAGAATCAGCGTGTGGTAAACATCAAGGAAGTTCGTATAACACCTTCCATCGATGTGCACGACTTCAATACCAAGGTTAATCAGACAATCAAGTTCTTAAAATCAGGTGATAAAGTCAAGGTTACTGTAAGGTTCAGAGGTCGTGAACTTCATCACACACAACTTGGTATGGATCTTCTCACCAAGTTTGCCGATGCAATAACCGAAGCAGGAAATGTTGAAAAGGCTGCCAAGTTAGAAGGTAGAAATATGACTATGGTAGTCGCACCCAAATAATTTTAGTAGTTAAAAATCGGAAGGAGTGTAAATGCAATGCCTAAAATCAAAACTCACAGAGGTGCTGCGAAGAGATTCGGTCTTACAAAGAGTGGTAAGGTAAAACTCAACCAGGCTTTCAGAAGACACATTTTAACAAAGAAGTCCACAAAGAGAAAGAGAGCATTAAGAAAGCAGGCTTATGCTGCAAAGGCTAATGCTGCAACAATCAAGAGACTGATACTTTATAAATAAAATCGAGGGAGGCGTTTTAAAATGGCTAGAGTAAAAGGCGCTATGGCTACAAGAAAGAGACGAAAGAGAGTTTTAAAACTCGCTAAAGGATACAGAGGTGCAAAGAGCAAACTCTTCAGAACTGCGAAAGAAGCGGTAATGAAGTCCTTGTCCTATGCTTACATCGGCAGAAAGCAGAAGAAGAGAGATTTCAGAAAACTCTGGATCGCAAGAATCAGTGCTGCTTGCAAATTAAACGGCACAACATATTCCAAGTTCATGAACGGTCTTAAGAAAGCAGACATCAATATGAACAGAAAAATGCTTTCCGAGATTGCAATTGCAGATCCCGCAGCATTTTCTGAATTGGTAGAAAAGGCAAAGGCTGCATTAAACTAAGAACTTTTAAAACCACTATATTTGCAAAAATATAGTGGTTTTGATGTTTTTATACGGCAGAAATTTGTAAAATAGGGAAAAATTATGACTAAAATAGAAAGTTCATCCAATCCAATCATAAAACAAGTAAAAAAACTTCTCACCTCCGCAGGACGCAAAAAGCAGGGCCTTTTCATATTGGAGGGAGAGCGCCTTGTTTCCGACTCTGTGAGACTGGGTGCGGATATTGAGTACATTCTCATTTCGGAAAGTTTCAAAAATGCAGAATTTCCGGAGAGTATAAAGGTATATACAGTTTCCGACGGGATTTTTGACCAGTTAAAATCAACGGTTAATTCCCAGGGTGTTCTGGCAGTTGCAAAATACCGATTTGCATCTTGTGAGAATATCGATGTCAAAAAAGGTGTTTACCTTTATCTGGATTGTGTTTCCGACCCGGGTAATATGGGAACTATTATACGAAGTGCCAATGCGTTCGGTATAGATGGAATTATTCTTTCCAAAGGCTGTGCCGATGTTTTCAATCCCAAGGTACTGCGCTCCACCATGTCGGGAATTTTTAAAGTTAAAATATATCAGGATACGGACAATTTGCTTTCCGCCCTTGCACAGAACGGTTTTGCGATAGTGGGGACTTTTCCCAGAGGTGAATTTACAGCAAGTGAGTTCTCCTATGGAGATAAATGTGTCATTGTAATGGGTAACGAGGCAAACGGTATTTCTGCCCATGTTGAATCTTTGTGTACTCACTCTGTTACAATTCCAATGACAAATAACGCAGAATCCTTGAATGTTTCCGTTGCCTGTGGTATAATGCTATATGAAGCATATATTGCAAGAAAGTAATTTTCAAAAGGAGCAAGGCATATGCAAAATTTTGAATTTCATGCACCCACAAGGATAATATTCGGCAAAGATACTCACAAAAGAGTTGGGGAGATAATAAGGGAATACGGATTTGATAAAATACTGCTTCACTATGGAAAAGGATCCATCAAAGAAAGCGGTCTTTACGATGAAGTTGTCTGTTCTTTAGGTGATGCAGGCATAGATTTTGTTGAACTTGGCGGAGCGGAGCCAAACCCCAAACTCTCTTTGGTGAGAAAAGGGGTGGAACGTGCAAAGAAGCATAAGTCCCAACTGGTTCTTGCAGTAGGCGGTGGAAGTGTTATTGACTCTGCCAAACTCATTGCCCACGGAGCCGTCTCGGACTGTGATCCATGGGAATTTAACGCAAGGACAAAGATACCCGAAACTGCACTTCCCGTGGCAACAATACTCACTCTTGCCGCTTCGGGAAGCGAAATGAGTGCATCCTGCGTTATCACCAACGACGAAACGAAATTGAAAAGGGGATTCGGAAGCCGGTTCAACAGACCGCTGTTTTCCATATGCAACCCTTGTCTTACATACAGTGTGAGTCCCTATCAGACAGCCTGCGGAATAGTGGATATCCTTATGCACACGCTGGAGAGATTTTTCACGGTGAGCGAACCTTTTATGATAACCGACCAAATGGCATACGGAGTAATAAAAACCGTCATAGAAGCAGGAAAGAAGGCTTTGGAAAATCCCTGCGATTACAACGCAAGAGCAAATCTTATGTGGGCAGGAAGCCTGTCGCACAATGACCTTACGGGGGCAGGAACGGACTTTTTCATGGGTTGCCATCAGTTGGAGCACGAACTTAGCGGAATGTTTGACTGTGTGGCACACGGTGCAGGTCTTGCTATTGTATATCCTGCATGGGCAAAATACATGTACAAACACAATCCCCGCCGTTTTGCAGACCTTGCGGTAAATGCACTCGGAGTGGATGATATCGGGAAAACTGCAGAGGAAGTTGCTCTTGAGGGGATTGAATTTCTGGAAGACTATTTCAGAAGTATCGAAATGCCTGTGAGACTCAGTGAACTTGGTTTGGATATAACCCAAGAGGATATTGAAAACATGAGTGAAAAATGCACATTTTTCGGAAAAAGAACTCTTAAAGATTATATAAGCCTCGGAAAAGAGGAAATAACAGAGATATTCAAAATTTCTATGTAGAGAGGAGAGTAAAAAATGGGAGAAGTATGGACTTTCCTGGTACAAAATTTAAGACTTGTAAGAATAAGAGATATACTGGATATTCTGATTGTTGCCTTTGTAATATTCGGTGTGATTAAACTTGTAATGGAAACAAGAGCAGCGCAACTTGTAAAGGGAATAGTTGCCCTGGTTGTTGCCGCACAGGTCGCCGATTGGCTTGATTTGAATGCCATAAGTTACCTTCTTGCAAACACAATGCAGGTTGGAGTTCTGGCGATATTCATAATGTTCCAGCCCGAAATAAGACGTGCATTGGAAAAGATAGGAAACACAACTTCGGGACAACTTTTTGCCTCTACCGACGAAATAGAAGTTATGGCAGACGAGGTCTGTGAATCTGTAACCTATATGGCGGAAAGGAACATCGGTGCTCTCATAATAATGGAGCGCACCACAAAACTGGGAGATATTATGAAATCGGGCACAATGCTCGATGCCAACGTTTCTCCCCAACTTCTTACAAACATATTTATGTCCAACACACCTCTTCACGACGGTGCAACCATAATAAGTCAGGGTAGAATAAAAGCGGCAGCGTGTTTCTTGCCTCTTACCCAAAATAACAGTTTTTCCAAAGAACTGGGTACAAGACACAGAGCGGGCATAGGTGTTTCGGAAGTTGCTGACTGTATTTCTATTATTGTATCCGAAGAAACCGGAAAAATTTCCGTTGCAACGGACGGAACACTAAAACGCAATGTACAGTCTAATCAACTCAAGGAAATAATAGTAAAAGGTCTGGGCAGCGAAGACAATCAGAAACACTGGACCAAAAACCCCGTTCTGAATAAACTCATAGATATGGTGGTGAGAAAGAAATGAAAAACTTATTCCGGAAGAATTGGTTTTTAATAACAGCATCGATACTTCTTGCACTCATAATCTGGATATATGTGGTTTATGAAATCAACCCCATATTTGAAACTACCATAAAGAATGTTCCTATAAAGTACATACGATATTCCGAGGATTTTGCCAATGGTAAACTTACTGTCCTGTCCGAAGGAAGCCAAACCGTCAATGTCAGAATAAGAGGAAAAAGAGGAACTCTTTCCAAGGTCACAAGAGACTCTGTGTATTGCAGTGTGAATATGACAGATGTAAACGAAGCAGGCACTCACAAAATTCCCATACAGGTTTCTTTCGATATTTCCGGCATAGAACTGGTTTCAAAGGAACCCCACAATGTCAGTGTTCAGGTAGACAGTGTTATCACACGGGAAATGGATATTTCCGTGGAAACAACCGGTACACCTGCCGAGGGTTACATATATGACACCATAGAATATTCCACGGACAAAGTGCGTATAACCGGAGCCAAAAGTGCTGTCAGCAAAGTCAGCAAGGCAAAAATCACTGTGGATATATCCGGCAAGTCGGAAACCCAGAGCGGAAGATACAAAATCCTGCTTATGGATAAGGACGGCAATGAAATCGCAGATTCCGGCATAAGCAAAAACATTTCTTCTGTTGAGTTGAAGTGTAATATACTGAGATTAAAGAAAGTGGACGTATCTGTACTTCTTTCGTCGGACAAAACTTCAAACGGCAAGAAAGTAACCGTATCTTCCGTAAATCCTGCCAAAATTACTCTTATCGGCCCCAAAAAGGCAGTTGAGAGTATAGACAAAATAACTACAGATGAAATAAATGTTTCCTATGCCAAAGACGGTTCAAAGCATACTGTGACTTTGTCAGAACTTCCTGAAAACGTCAGGATGGAGGGTGAAAATATCACCGAGGCAGAAGTAACATTAAAGGTTGAGTAATATGACAAAAAAAGAAAGAGCCCGTCTCATTGGGCAGATTTTTGACAAAGTGTATAAAGACGCAAAGTGCTCGCTGGATTTTACCACCGAGCACGAACTTCTTGTTGCAACACAACTTTCTGCACAGTGCACAGATGCCAGAGTAAATATTGTTACAAAGACACTTTTCAAAAAATACAGGTCCGTGTACGATTTTGCAAATGCAAATCCCGAAGAACTTGAAAAGGATATACACTCTTGTGGGTTTTACAGAAACAAAGCAAAAAACATCATAGCCTCTTCAAAAGATATAGTGGAGAAATATGCAGGCAAAGTTCCCGATACAATGGAGGAACTTACATCCCTTGCAGGGGTCGGACGGAAAACTGCAAATCTCATTCTGGGAGACGTTTTCGGCAAACCCTCTGTTGTGGTGGATACACATTGCATAAGACTTTCGGGCAGATTCGGACTTGTGAATTCAAAAGACCCTTACAAAATAGAAATGGAACTAAAAAAGATACTCGATCCGCAGTCTTCGGGCAGATTTTGCCATCAACTGGTCTATCACGGCAGAGCAGTTTGCACAGCCAGAAATCCTCTTTGCCAAACATGCCCAATAAAAGAACTTTGCAAAAGTGCCCCAAAGGAATAGTATTATGAATAAAAGACTCTCTCAACTAAAAAAATATATCATAAAAAGTGATTTGGACTCTTTGGTTATAACAGACCCAAAGAATATCCGATATATAAGTTCTTTTACGGGCGAGGGATATCTTGTCATTTCTCCCGACGAAAATATTCTTGTGACGGATTTCCGTTATATCATTCAAGCAAAGCAGCAGACAAGAGAATTTGAAATATTGGATGTTTCCTCGCTTAATCCCAAAGAGCGTTTTTCTCTGTTTAAAAAAACAGGGTACGAAGATTTTTCCGTAAGTTATGCAAAGTACAGGGAACTTGGAGGATATTTCAAAAGCCTTATTCCTATAGGCGATACTCTCCTTAGTATGCGCGCCGTAAAGGAAGAAGCGGAACTTTGTGCCATAAGACGGGCACAGGGTATTGCGGATAAGGCATACACCCACATATTGGACTATATAAAACCAGATATAGCAGAAAGAGATATTGCTCTTGAGATAGAGTTCTTCATGCGGAAAAACGGGGCAACTGCCACAAGTTTTGACACTATAGTTGCAACAGGCGCTCACGGAGCAATGCCTCACGCAGAACCTGACGGACGGAAGATACAAAAAGGTGATTTCGTTGTTCTTGATTTTGGATGCGTGGTGGATGGCTACTGCAGTGATATGACCCGTACCGTTTGTGTGGGTAAGGCAACCGAGGAAATGAAAAGGGTGTACAATACGGTACTTAAAGCCCAGAGAGAATCTCTTGATATGATAAGAGAGGGAGCCATACCTTCGGAAATACACCTCAATGCCAAAAGGATAATAGATGAATTCTATCCGGGCACTTTCGGCCACGGTTTGGGGCATGGAGTAGGATTGGATATTCACGAAAGTCCCAATCTTTCTTTACGAAATTCAAAACCGTTTAAAAACGGAAATGTAATCACTGTGGAACCGGGCATCTATATCGACGGTTTCTGCGGTGTAAGAATAGAAGATTTGGTAGCAGTTGACGGCGAAAAATGCGAAAATTTCACTTTTTCAGACAAAAAACTTACAGAAATATAGAATAAAATGGTATTTTTTTAAAAAAGTACTTGAAAAAGGGCATATTATTTAGTACAATAATGATGTATATAAATGTAAATCGGAGGTATTTATAATGATTACAGCAGGTGATTTTAGAAACGGAAAGACATTCGAATTTGAGGGCGGTGTTTGGCAGATTGTTGAATTCCAGCACGTTAAACCCGGAAAGGGCGCAGCGTTTGTAAGAACCAAGATAAAGAATGTTATCACAGGTTCCGTTGTTGAAAAAACCTTTAGACCTACAGAAAAGTTCGAAGAAGCATTCATCGAAAGAAGAAAAATGCAGTATTCCTATATAGACGGAACACTCTATTACTTTATGGATATGGAAACATTCGATATGCTTCCCATCAATGCTGACCTTATTGAAGAAAAGATGAAGTTCGTTAAAGAAAATGACGAATGTATGATTCTTTCTTTCAAGGGCAATGTGTTCGATATTGAACCACCCACTTTTGTTGAACTCACAGTTACAGAAACAGAACCCGGTTTCAAGGGAGATACTTCCACAGGTGCCACAAAGCCCTGCACAGTTGAAACAGGTGCTCAGATTATGGTTCCCCTCTTCATTGACAACGGCGATGTAATCCGTATTGACACAAGAACAGGCGAATACATGGAAAGAGCGTAAATTTCTTATAAGGAGATAATAATATGGAAAATATTTCAAAACAGATTGCTTACTTAAGAGGACTTATGGACGGTCTTGATTACGATGACAGCAGTAAAGAGGGCAGAATATTCGAATGTATTCTGAATGTTCTCGATGAAATCGATGCTTCCATAGACGATCTCTACGATTATCAGGATGAAATTGCCGAGCAGGTTGACATCATAGACGAAGACCTTGCTGCTATTGAAAGCGAATTTGCAGAGGAATGTGATTGCGATTGTTGCTGTGACGGCGATTATGACGGAGATGACCTTGAGTACTATGAACTTGATTGCCCAAGTTGCGGCGAAACAATCTGCATAGACGAAGATTTCTTCGACGGTGATGACGAAATAGTTTGCCCCAAGTGTGGCGAAACAATCGAAATCGATTTGGATGACGAAATAGAAATAGAAGAATAATTAAAAAAAGGGTTTGTAAAAAAATCGTTTGAATTTTTTTACAAACCCTTTTTACATTCCCTTTTTTATTATCAGAGTTTTCATTCAGCATCGTTTTCAAAAACAAGCAATCTGCGTGTGTATGCAGTCATTCTCGAAACCACCATGACAGTGTCTGCTCTCTTAATGCTGTTTTCAAGTTCAAATCCCACATCGCTTCCTATTACTATACCTGCGCAAAACAGTTTTTTTATGTAATCTGTCGCAGGAACTTCGGGAGCAAGTTCCACCTCGTTTATTTCAAAATATTCACTTTCGGGCAAGGTGTTTGCAAAGATAAAGAAAAGTCTGTCTCTTGTTATAACTTTGTCAAAATCAGCCTTTGAAAAATCCGATTCGGTTATTATTCCGTTTTCTACGGCATAGTCATAGTAAGCATCAGCCCAATGGGTTGACACTGTGTACGGATTTACATTTTTTTCGTAAAAATTTGCGTGAATACAAGATGCAATTTTAATTGCCTCTCCGAATGTCAGGATACCGTCGGGATTGAATAGGTTATTTCCGACACCGTTTATAATGCCTTTTCCGGAAGTAAACAAAACACTTACATAGAAATAATCGGCCTCTTCTACGTCAGTGAAATCTGTGTCTGCATATGCAGGCATATTTCCAAGTAACATCAATGCCAAAATACAACTTAAAAACTTCTTTTTCATATACCAACCACCCCGTAAGATTAATCTTTATTATATCGTAACATATAAAATTTGAAATTTCAACATTATTATCAGGAAAGTATGATAAAAATAACGCTAT
>JAZNJU010000099.1:0-2344 GCA_045578205.1 Clostridia bacterium
GAATACGGCTTCTTGTAATGCCAGAATAGCAGATTGCATAAAAGAATTGGAAAATTTAATGTAATTTAGTGAAAATAATGCTTGCATTTTGGGAAAAGTTGTGTTATACTGGTTTAGTCATAAATGAGAAAAATTGAAGTTGAGGTGAACATAAATGAAGCAGGATTTACATCCCGATTACAAACCCACAGTTATTAAGTGTGCTTGCGGTGCTACTTTCGAGACCGGTTCCACCAAGGAAAATATCAATGTTGAAATTTGCTCGAAGTGCCATCCTTTCTACACAGGAAAGCAGAAACTTGTAGATACAGGTGGAAGAATCGATAAGTTCAAGAAGAAGTTCGGAATGGACAAATAATACGTTTTTAAAACCCCTTCTTTTGAAGGGGTTTTCGATTTTGACGAAAGGACGATATCTATTATGCCAGGTAGAGATGACTTAAGAAATATTGCTATTATTGCACACGTAGACCACGGCAAAACGACTCTTGTAGATGCTCTCTTGAAACAAAGCGGTATTTTCAGAGATAATCAGCAGGTGGATGAGAGGGTTATGGACAACAATGACCTTGAGAAAGAAAGGGGCATAACCATTCTTTCAAAGAACACTTCGCTTAACTATAATGGTGTTAAAATTAATATCGTAGATACCCCGGGACACGCTGATTTCGGCGGTGAGGTTGAGCGAGTACTCAAGATGGTCGATGGTGTTTTAGTGCTTGTAGACGCTTTTGAGGGTTGTATGCCTCAGACCAGGTTTGTTCTCAAAAAAGCACTGTCACTTAATTTGCATCCCATAATCGTTGTAAACAAAGTGGACAGACCCAACGCCCGTCCCTACGAGGTAGTCGATGAAGTGCTGGAACTGTTCCTTGAACTTGAAGCCACAGATGACCAGTTCAATTCTCCGGTTATATACGCATCGGGCAGAAGCGGATATGCAACACATGACCCTGAAGCAGGCGGAAAGGATATGAAACCTCTTCTTGACATGATAGTAAATCATGTTCCTGCACCCACAGGTGACAAGGACGGAAGTCTGCAACTTCTCATATCCAATATAGACTACGATGATTATGTCGGTACGATGGCTGTAGGCAGGGTAGAACGCGGTACTGTGCGTGTTGGTCAGAATGCCGTTATATGTAAAAAAGACGGTACAACAACCAATATCCGCCTTAGCAAAATGTATATGTACGAAGGATTAAAACGTGTGGAAACCCAAGAGGCAACCGTTGGAGATATTGTTCTTATGGCAGGCGTTGCAGATGTTAAAATCGGAGAAACCATTTGCGATGTGGATTGCCCTGACCCGCTTCCCTTTGTGGATATAGATGACCCCACAATTTCTATGACATTTTCCGTCAATGATTCTCCGTTTGCAGGAAGAGAGGGCGAATTTGTTACCAGCCGTCATCTCCGCGACAGACTTTACAGAGAGATGATGACAAACGTCAGCCTTAAGGTTGAGGACACAGAAACCTCCGAGGCTTTCAAGGTGTCGGGCAGAGGAGAACTTCACCTTTCCGTACTCATAGAAACTATGAGAAGACAGGGATATGAATTCCAGGTTTCAAAGCCCGAAGTAATAAACAAGATTAAAGACGGCGTTGTTATGGAACCTATGGAACTTCTTGTTGTGGATGTTCCCGAAGAATATGTCGGTACCGTTATACAGACTCTTGCCGAACGCAAAGGGCAGATGCTCAATATGACAAACGGTGCATCGGGATATACCAGACTGGAATTCAATATACCATCAAGAAGCCTCATCGGCTACCGTTCGCAACTTATGACCGATACACGGGGAAACGGTATTATGAATCATATTCTCAACGGCTATGAGGAATATAAGGGAGATATTCCCATGCGCTCCCGCGGTTCTCTTGTTGCGTTTGAAGACGGAGATTCCATAACCTACGGTCTTTTCAACGCTCAGGAAAGAGGTTCACTCTTTATAGGTCCCGGAGTGGAAGTATATCAGGGTATGGTAGTAGGTGAGAACCTGAGAGTCGGCGATATAGATGTTAATGTCTGCAAGAAAAAACACATTACAAACACCCGTGCCTCCGGCTCCGATGATGCACTGCGCCTTGTGCCTCCCGTTATAATGTCGCTGGAAAACTGCATTGAATTTCTTGCAGATGATGAACTTCTGGAGATTACTCCAAAGAGCCTCAGAATCCGCAAGAAAATTCTGGACAAAACACTGCGTGCAAAAGCAAAAGCACATAATAAATAGGTGATTAAAATGATTGACTTCCAAAACAGTTGGAATGAAATTTTAAAAGATGAGTTCTCCAAGGAATACTATGTTAAACTGAGGGCTTTCCTGAAAGAGGAG
>JAZNJU010000100.1:0-2424 GCA_045578205.1 Clostridia bacterium
CGATAGGAAGAGGTGTTTTAATGAAGAGGCAGGAAGAATTTAAACCCTATGTTTCATATGAAAGGCGGCAAAGAGAACTTACGGTCACATCGGTTGTAACCGGAATAATACTTGCAGTTGTTTTCGGTGCGGCAAACGCGTATCTGGGACTTCGCGTGGGTATGACGGTATCGGCTTCCATACCTGCGGCGGTAGTGTCTATGGGTGTAATACGGATACTTATGCGCAGAAACTCCATATTGGAGAGCAATATTGTGCAAACCATAGGCTCCGCAGGCGAATCCCTTGCGGCAGGCGCTATTTTCACCATTCCCGCGCTTTTTTTGTGGGCAGCGGAAGGGAAAATGCAAAAGCCTGATATATTGTATATAACGGTAATCGCAGTATGCGGAGGTGCTTTGGGTGTACTTTTTATGATACCTTTGAGAAAAACACTCATAGTGCGAGAACACGACAATCTTCCATACCCTGAGGGCAGAGCCTGTGCTGCGGTTCTCATGGCAGGGGAAAAGGGGAGTACTGATACAGCAGGTGTTTTTTGGGGTATGGGCATAGGTGCTCTCACTAAATTTATTACAGATGGTTTGAAACTGGCATCAGGTGAAATATCTCTCCGTGTGCGCGGATTTGCAGGGGAAATCGGGACCCAGGTGTATCCTGCGGTTTTGAGTGTGGGTTACATTTGCGGGGCAAAGGTTGCTTCCTATATGTTTGCAGGCGGAGTTGTGAGTTGGCTTGTTTTCATACCTCTTATTGTTCTATTTGGTGAAAATTCTGTTCTGTATCCGGGTGTTGAGAAAATAGGGGATATATTTTCTACGGGAGGCGCTTCGGCAATATGGAGCACCTATATCCGATATATAGGCGCAGGAGCACTTGCTACAGGCGGTGTAATAAGCCTCATAAAATCATTGCCGATTATTGTAAACACACTGAAAATTTCTTTTGCTCCGCGCTCAAACGAACAAACAAATGTAGGGTTTGGAATGTCAAAAGACATAGATATACGGATAACGGGGATTCTTACGTTGGCATTTGTGGTTCTGGTGTGGATAGCACCGCAGATTCCCGTAACCTTTCCCGGTGCTGTTATAGTTGCTGTTTTCGGATTCCTCTTTGCGGCTGTCTCTTCCCGAATGGTAGGGCTTGTGGGAAGCAGTAACAATCCGGTTTCGGGTATGGCAATAGCAACTCTTATTATAACAACCCTTGTTTTGAAAATTGCCGGTTCCTACGGTACGGGAGCAATGGCAAGTGCTATTGCAATAGGCTCGGTAATATGTATTATTTCCGCCATTGCAGGCGACACTTCGCAGGATTTGAAGACAGGATATATCCTGGGTGCTACTCCGTGGAAACAGCAAGTTGGCGAATTTATAGGAGTGGGTGCTTCCGCTCTTGCAATCGGTGCAACATTGTACCTTTTGGACAGTGCGTGGGGATTTGGTTCAAAAGAACTGGGAGCACCGCAGGCTACTCTTATGAAACTTATAATTGAAGGTGTAATGGAAGGAAATCTTCCATGGGCATTGGTGTTTACGGGAGTTTTTATTGCTTTTGGTGCAGAAATACTGCGTATTCCCGTGCTTCCTTTTGCCATAGGAATCTATCTTCCCGTTCAACTCAATGCCTGCATTATGATAGGCGGACTTGTGCGGCATTTTGTCGAAAAATCCAAGCGAAAAGACAAAAAACATATTGTAAACAGAGGTATTCTGTATTGCTCGGGTATGATAGCAGGCGAGGGAATAATGGGAATTATTCTTGCTGTTCTGGCTATATTCGGGCTGGAGAATACCATAGATTTGGGCAGAAAACTTTCAATAACATCCTTTGTTTCAAATGTTTTGGGTGTGATAATTCTTTTAACGGTTATAGCGGGAGTGTTTTTGTACAGTTTTGGCAAAAAAATAAAAAATATGGATGCCGGGTGACATCCATATTTTTTATGTGTCATTCTTTTGCTTCGATATAAATTCCCGTATTGCAGGTTATTGAACCTGCAGCACCCGGTGCCAATTCATAGGTTGAAAATACCAGTACAATTTCCCCGTCGTCTATATAAAAACTGAATTCATCTAGACTTTTATCGTACAGGGTGTCGTAGGCTTCGGGAAACAGTCCCTCGCCGTATTCGCTTTCAAGATATTCCCAAGTATCATCTTTGAGATTCTGTTCAAAAGAATCGTCATCTTCGTCTGCGAAATCACTCAGACTAAGACTAAGTCCTGTGTTGATGTCGTATGTACTTCCAAAATGGTCATAGTTGGCAACACCGCCCATAAACCATAATCTTGAGTGTTTTACAGAGAAAATTCCGTCTGCGTTTTGTGTAACTTCCGCTTCGCAATTGTTCATAAACGGGCTTTCGGGAGTTGCAAAAGACATGAGATATTCTTCGAGTTCCTTACGCTCCATAACAAA
>JAZNJU010000101.1:0-2059 GCA_045578205.1 Clostridia bacterium
CGCTCTTTGGGGCATTATCTTCCAAAAGTTTTGTATTTACTCCCGCGCTTTCAAGAGCGTCTACAAGTTCTTTTGTGCTTTGGAGAGAGAAAAACTCCGTGAGGCTTTGTGCCATTTTTTCGCCCACATCTTCTATTGTGCAAAGTTCCTCGTCGGATATGGCAAAGAGCCTTTGGAAACTTCCCACGGCTTTGGAAATGTTCTTTGCTGCGGTAAGACCTATGTGGCGTATTCCCAGACCAAAGAGAAGTCTGTACATATCGTTTCCTTTGGATTTTTCCAGAGCGGATATGAGGTTGTCGGCACTTTTCTTGCCCATTTTGTCCAGAGAAGCGATATCTTCGCTCCTGAGAGTATACAAATCGGCGCAGGTTTTAACAAGTCCTGCCTCCATGAGTTTATCCACAACGGATGGTCCCATACCCTCTATGTCCATTGCATCTCTTGACACAAAGTGTTCAATGCTTCTTGCAAGTTGCGCTCTGCACATGGGATTTGTGCAACGCACAGCCACCTCTCCGTCTTCTTTGCGGACAGGTGCGGAGCAAACGGGGCAGGTGCAGGGCATAACAAATTCCTTTTCTGTGCCGTTTCGCTTTTCCGTAATTACTCTTACAACTTCGGGAATGATATCTCCTGCTTTCTGCACAACAACCGTATCACCTATGCGGATGTCTTTCTGACGGATATAGTCTTCGTTGTGGAGAGTTGCTCTTGCAATAACGCTTCCCGATACGGTAACGGGATTGAATTGAGCATTGGGTGTAAGCACGCCTGTTCTTCCCACTTGAATTACTATGTCGTTTATTACGGTTTCCTTTTGCTCGGCAGGATACTTAAACGCTATTGCCCATTTGGGTGTCTTGGCATTAGAGCCGAGTGCCTGACGTTGGGACAGAGAATTGACCTTTATTACCGCACCGTCTATGTCGTAGTACAAATCGGGTCTTTTAAGACCGATGCTCTCAATTTCTTTAATGGCATCTTCAATGTTTTTGTGTGCTTTTGTGCCGTTTATCACCTTGAAACCGCATTTGCGGAGAAATTCCAGTCCCTCAAGATGGGTGGAAAATTCTCTGCCCGTAATTTGCTGGATGTTGAACACGAAGATGTCCAGTTTGCGTTCTTTTGCCACGGAACTGTCCAACTGGCGAAGTGAGCCTGCGGCGGCGTTTCGGGGGTTTGCAAAGGTCGCTTCGCCCGAAAGTTCCCTTCCTGCATTTATTTTGGCAAAGTTATCTTTGGAAATGAAGACTTCGCCTCTCACCTCAAGGTATTGCACATCTTCCAGTAGTTTCAAGGGGATGCTCATTACGGTTTTTAGGTTTTCGGTAACATCTTCGCCCACGTTGCCGTCACCTCTGGTTGAACCGCGCACAAAGATACCGTTTTCGTATTCCAAAGACACGGAAAGTCCATCAATTTTGTGTTCAACCACATACTCGGCATCTTCGCCAAGAGCATCTTTCACCCTTTTGTCAAAGTCACGCACTTCATCGTGAGAGAATGCGTCCTGCAGACTTTGCATCTGCACCTTGTGGGTGACGCTTTCAAACCCATCGAGAATAACTCCGCCTATTTTCTGAGAGGGAGAGTCAGGTGTTACAAGTTCGGGGTGCTCTGCTTCAAACCTGAGCAGTTCGCGCATGAGTTTGTCGTATTCACCGTCGGTTATGGTGGGGTTATCCAGTACGTAGTATTGGTGGCTGTGATAGGCAATTTCCTTTTTCAAAGATTCATAATCCATTTTAAAACACCTTTGTCATATCATCAAAATAAATTTCTTTTCTTTCTATATTAACATTGCTTATATCTGCACCGTAGAAATCCGCAATGGATTTCACAACAAGTTCGGGCTTTAAGTTGGATGTGTTTCCTGCATTTATGTGCATTGTAAGGGTATGATTGAAGCCGTCCGAACTTTGAACGGTGATGCTTTTTATAAAGTCCTTTATGTTGACTTCATTTATCTTTCGCTTGGATTTCTTTTCTGTCATAACGCAGGGGGCATCGATGTAGTGCGCAAGATCCACCGCTTTGTCTGTGGTAAAGGAAGCAG
>JAZNJU010000102.1:0-3741 GCA_045578205.1 Clostridia bacterium
TCCATGCTTACACAGGCGACCAGATGATTCTTGACGGTCCCCACAGAAAGGGTGACTTGAGAAGAGCAAGAGCAGGTGCTGTAAATATTGTTCCTAACTCCACAGGCGCTGCAAAGGCTATCGGCCTTGTTATTCCTGAATTAAACGGCAAACTTATCGGTGCTGCACAGAGAGTTCCTGTTCCCACAGGTTCTACTACTATCCTCACCGCTGTTGTTAAGGGTAAGGACATCACCAAGGAAGGTATCAACGCTGCTATGAAGGCTGCTGCATCCGCTTCCTTCGGTTACAACGAAGACCAGATCGTATCTTCCGATATCATCGGTATCACATACGGTTCACTCTTCGATGCTACACAGACAATGGTTGCTCCTATCGCAGATGACCTCTACGAAGTACAGGTTGTTTCCTGGTATGACAACGAAAACTCTTACACAAGCCAGATGGTAAGAACAATTAAGTATTTTGCAGAACTTGCATAATTTAACTTAAATAACACAAAAGCCGAAACGAATTTTCGTTTCGGCTTTTTGCATCTTTCCGTGCAACACTCCAACAACACAAGGGGACGGTTCTCTTGTGTTGCTAAAAATACCAGAAAACACACAAACTTTTCATCTTAAAAGCAACGTAACAACACAAGAGAACCGTCCCCTTGTGTTGTTACGCTTGTGTCAGGTATTGCTTATAAGCAGATATCCCAGTATGAGCGGAAGTATGAAATCATCATTTGACTCGCTGGCAATGAGAAACAGAACAGCAAGCAAAATAAGGTCATCGGATTGCAAGTTGAAAGGAAGCGAAAATGGCAGAGCGGAAGTTACGTGTTGTGAAGACTCGCATGCCTCCTCGCTGACCTTGAGTTCCGTTTCTTCGCAAGGGGGTTGAACCTCTTCTTTTGGCACCGTTTTCACGGGGCAGTTTCTGTCGGTATATCCGTCATAATATCGTGTATACATAACTAATCCCTCTCATTTCGTAATATTTCCGAAAGTTTAGTAAGCCTGAGTATCCTGATTGCTCTGTCGATGCCGTTTGCTCTGGTGGGGCTAAGATACGGCTTCAGTGCATTCAGCAGTGTTATTCGCCTGTCATCCGAGTTGTTCAGTACCGACATCATATTTTTAACAGCCGTTTCGGGAGTGTCTTGACTCACAGATGGCGCCTGTATGTCGCCGCCATTTTCGGAGGGAGATAACAGTCCTTTTAAAGCATCCGGGTTTTGCATCATATTTCCTATGAGCCTGGAAAGATCGTCGCTGTTCATTTCAGTTTTCCCCCTTTCATGATTTCAGAGGCTTTTTTTAATATCGCGGGATTGGAACGTATCATCTGTTCTATTTCCTTTTCGGATAGGGCGTCGAGTTTTTTTGCAATATCGCCCATTCCGATTTCCATTAGTTTATCCTGAACAAGCCTTTTGTTGAAACCCTGCATAAAGTTGTTGTCAGTTATAAAAACACCGCCTTCATAAATATTCACTAAAGAATATGCAAAAGGCGGTGAGTATATGCTATTAAAAGTTATTAAAAATATTGGAAATTATCTCATATATTTTGAATTTGATTTGTATATTTTCGTTTTTCAACATATCGTAGTTGTCACTGCCCAGGTTTTCTGCCAGGATTTCATCGGATACGGGGTCTGTTTTTGCAAATGCTTCTTTCGTGAAACAGAGGGGCGGAAACATGACGCACCACCAGTTTTCGCCTTTCCCCTCGCCTATATCTATTGTGAGTGCCTTGTATGTTCCCGCAGGCAGAGTAAGGTCTCCGTAGGTCTTTAAGGGAAATTTGCTTTTTCCGAAATCTGCATCTATGCTGTAATTATAGCCGTTTTTTTGTATTTCATCCTGCGCGGTATCTTCCAGAAAGGCAAGATTTTGAACAATGACCTCTTCCGCATCTTTGGTACTGTGGGTATCCTGAGCCATTTTTTCTGCTTCTTTCAGAATTCTGTCTCTTACTTTGAGTTTGAGTTCCTGATCCTCGGGGGTGTTGCTGTTTGCCCTTATATGCAGTCGGATTACCCCTTCGGAAATTGCGTGACTTGTCTTGCCTGCACTGCACACAAGAGACACTGCCAAAAGGAAACCAATACAGATTGACATAACAGATTTCTTCATTATATATAATCATCCTTTACAAATAAATATTCCCTGTCATTAGAATTGTTGACAGGGAATGGGATTTTTATTCGTTTGTCTTTGTAAGGTAAGTTTCTTTGTATGATTTTTTGAAAGTATCAAAGGCGGTTTTTGCAAGGACTTCATCTTCGAAAATCCCAAACACAGCGGAACCGCTTCCGCTCATGAGAGAAACATCTGCACCCAGTGACAGCATTTGAGTTTTGACGCTCCCTATCTCAGGAAAGTCTCTGAAAATACTTTTTTCAAAAGAATTGCCCATGAGGGTGTACAAGGTTTTGAGATCGCTCTTTTCTATTGCCTCTGTTGCGCGGGAAGTATCGGGGTGGTCAAGGTTTTCAAGGTCCAGTCCTCCGTATGCCTTGGGAGTGGAAACGGAAACAGGGGGTTTTACAACAACCACAGTTTTTGATGGCAAAGGTTTTATAGGGGTTATAATCTCTCCTATGCCTTGCGCTCTTGCGGTACCGCCTTTGAGACAAAAGGGAACATCTGCTCCCAAAGAGGCGGAAACGGAAGAGAGAACTTTGGGGTTTAACACTTTGCCGTGCATAGAATTGAGACCCGTCAGCACCGCAGCACAATCCGCACTTCCTCCTCCCATGCCTGCACATGTGGGAATGTTTTTTTGTATGTGTATGCGTACGCCTGAACGGATGCCCGTCACATCAAAAAACAGTTTTGCGGCCTTGTATGCCAGGTTGGTTTCATCGTAGGGGAGAGTTCCTGTTCCTGAAAGTTCAATCCCCGAAAAAATTTTCTCCATGTGCAAAACATCACAAAGACCGATGGACTGCATTATCATATCCACTTCGTGATAGTTGTCCGGTCTTTTACCGACGATGTTGAGCATGAGATTTATTTTTGCATAAGCGTTAATTTTCATATTAAATACCGTTCCTTTGGAAATTTGGTACGAGTTTCTACATATATTATAATATACTGCATTGCGGTGTGTCAACCGTTTGGATTTTCTTATGTATTTCGGAAGTTTTTTTACTGTGTAACAGCAATGTGACAAAATGAAAAAAAGATAAAAAATTACTTGACATTTTACTTATAACATTATAGAATATATTAGTGCTCAGGGGCAGAAATGTCCTTTTGGTGCACAGGTTTGACAGGATTGTAACATAGATTACTCTATTTTTACAGTTTTGTTACAACAATAATTACAGGATTGACTATATTTGCCCTGCGGTGCTATAATCAATCCAAGGCTAGAGTTTACTCTGGCAAAAGTGTTAAGCAGTATATGAAAGAGATGCGGCTTACACACGAAAAAGTCAATCTCTTTCAAAAATTTATTAAGGAGGATTTGAGAATATGAGAAATCTCAAAAAAGTACTCGCACTCGTAGTAGCATTCTCCATGATGCTCTCTGTAGTAGCTTTCGCTGGCTACAAAGATGTTCCTGCAGATGCTGAATACGCTGGTGCACTCGATCTCTTATCAGCTTTGGAAATAATCAAAGGTGATGATTTAGGAAACTTCAATCCTGACGCTACAATTACAAGAGCAGAAATGGCTGCTATTGTATGCCGTGCAAAAGGACTTGAAAGCGCAGCAAACGGCGCAAAGGGCGCTACAGTCTT
>JAZNJU010000103.1:0-14821 GCA_045578205.1 Clostridia bacterium
CGGGCCAAGGAACAATGCGATTATCTGATAGTTGGAGTTCATCAAAGCGGAAAATGGAAGGGTAAAGAAACATTCATCCCCTTTGAAGAACGTAGAGCAATAGTAGAAAGCATCAAGTATGTTGACAAAGCAGTAGAGTCCTTTACAGAGGATAGTGATGCATATGATGTCTACAAATATGATAAATTGTTTGTTGGAAGTGATTATAAAGGTACAGAAAGATTCCAAAGATATGAGGAATATTTTGCGGATAAAGGTGTAGAGATAGTTTATTTTCCCTATACGCAAGGTACAAGCAGTACACAACTTCGAAGTGCTATAAAAGATAACAAAGATAAATAATGAGGTGCTATAATGCCAAACCAAACATCACTATTTTTATCACAATCATATAAAGATGCGTGGGACGATTACAATCGTTCATTAACCCGTGCCAATTTTGCCCTTTGGGACTATGTTATTATTACGGCTTCCAACGATTTTCAGGCAGAGGGTTTCAATGCGCAGATTAAAGCAAGGCAGGATAGTGGTTTACTTCCTGCCAAGACTCATTTTGCAGTAATTCCCGACCCCGAGGGCAAGCGTGTGGGCTCAGGCGGTGCTACTCTTGGTGTTATACGTTACATAGCAGAGCACAGCGGAAGAACAGATTTCGATGACCTGCGTATTCTTGTTATACACTCCGGCGGAGACAGCAAGCGTGTTCCGCAGTATTCTGCACTTGGCAAACTGTTTTCACCTGTTCCGCGCAAACTTCCGGATGGCAGAAGTTCAACACTTTTTGACGAGTTCATGATAGTTATGTCATCGGTGCCGTCAAGGATAAAGTCCGGAATGTTGCTCCTTTCGGGCGATGTTTTGCTGCTTTTTAATCCATTGCAGATAGACTATTCCGGCATCGGAGCCGCAGCAATTTCCTTTAAGGAAGATGTGGAAACAGGCAAAAATCATGGTGTTTTTCTCCGTGGTGAAAATGGTAACGTGTCTAAATTTCTCCACAAACAAACTGTGGAAACACTCAAAGAGCAAGGTGCAGTTAACGAAAACAACTGCGTGGATATAGATACCGGTGCGGTTATCTTCTCTGCAGACATGCTCGCATCTTTGTATTCGCTCGTTTGCAAGGACGGTGTGTTAAGCGAAGAACTCTACAATAAATACGTTAATGATAGGGTAAGGCTTTCTCTCTATGGCGATTTTCTTTATCCTTTGGCAACCGGGTCCACTCTGGATGCTTTCTACAACGAGGCACCAGAGGGAACGATGTGCGATGAACTTATTAGCGCAAGAAAAGACGTGTGGAATGTACTTCATGGCTACAACATGAAGTTGCTTCGCCTTGCCCCTGCAAAGTTTATTCACTTCGGAACAACACGTGAAATTCTGAAACTTATGACAAATGAAATAGATTCTTACAAAGACCTCGACTGGACAAGCAAGGTAAACAGCAGTATTTTAACTACTGTTGCAGGTTACAACAGTGTCCTTTCCGAAAAGGCACAAATCGGTAAGGGTTGTTATCTGGAAGTAAGTTATGTTCATCATGGTGCAAAAGTAGGGGACAATGTTCTGCTTTCCTACATAGATATTCACGACGAGGTAGTTCCGTCGGATGTTGTTATACACGGTCTAAAACAGAAGAACGGTAAGTTTGTTGCCCGTATATACGGTGTGGCAGATAACCCCAAGGGCAAGTTGGAAGATGGCTGTTCTTTCCTTGGCAGAACATTAAGCGATTTTATAAAAGATAATAATTTGAACATTTCGGATTTATGGACAGGTGATGACCATAGTATATGGACGGCTAACCTATATCCCGAATGTGATACAATAAGAGATGCGGTTGCATCGGCTCTTAATCTCTATGAGATTGTACAGGGCAGAGGAAATGTCAAGTCCTGGCTTGCATCGGAGCGCAAGAGTCTGTGCTCGGGATTCAACGATGCTGACCCTGATGCTATAATTATGTGGAATAACCGCATGGCAGAACTGGTGCATATGGAGGAAATATACAAGTGTATTCTTTCCAAAACACCCGTGTCGGAAGCGGCAAATATTTTGAAATCCGGTGAACTCACTTCCATACAGAAGAAGTGGCTGGATGGCAAACTTGCCACAGCGGATTTTGGTACAAAAATGCGTTTGCACTATTACATAGGCGTGTCCCTTGGCGGAAGCGAGGGAGACCGCCACATCGGTGAGTGTTTCAAGTGTATACAGTCTACCATATTGGAAAGCACACTGGAGAGTTTAGAGGAAAATACCACATGCAGAATTGTCAAAGACGTGCACACTGTTAAACTACCCCTGCGTGTCAACTGGGGCGGAGGTTGGAGTGATACTCCCCCGTATTGCATAGAAAATGGTGGTACGGTACTTAATGCCGCAATTCTCTTGAATGGCGAAAAGCCTGTTTCCGTAACTCTCAAAAAGATAGATAAACCGCTCATTATATTCGATAGCAGAGATATGGATGTTCACGGTGAGTTTGATACCATAGAGCCATTGCAGAGAACAGGCGACCCATACGATCCCTTTGCACTCCAAAAGGCTTGTCTTCTTGCCTGCGGCATAATACCAAAATCGGGTGGAAATCTTGCAGGCATACTTAAACGTCTTGGGGGCGGTTTCGAAATGCACTCCGAGGTTACCAATGTGCCCAAGGGCAGCGGTCTTGGTACAAGTTCGATTCTTTCGGCAACTTGCGTAAAGGCAGTGTTTGAATTCATGGGTATAGAACATACAAATGAGGATTTGTGCAGCCATGTTCTGTGTATGGAACAGATAATGTCCACGGGTGGCGGTTGGCAAGACCAGGTCGGCGGCATAACCGACGGCATTAAATACCTTACAAGTAAACCCGGTATTATGCAGGATATAAAGGTTACTCAGGTGGAACTTTCAGAAGAAACCAAAAAGGAACTTTCCGACAGATTTGTGCTTATATACACCGGTCAGCGCAGACTTGCACGAAATCTCCTTAGAGATGTTGTAGGAAGATATGTAGGCAATAATCCCGACTCAATATACGCACTGAATGAAATACAAAAAGTCGCTGCACTTATGCGCTTTGAACTCGAGCGTGGTCATGTGGATGATTTTGCAAAATTGCTCAATTACCACTGGGAACTTTCCAAGATGATAGATGCAGGAAGCACAAACACCGTGATAGACCAGATATTTGCTTCTATCGAAGATATGATAGACGGCAAACTCATCTGCGGTGCAGGCGGTGGAGGTTTCCTGCAGGCAATACTTAAAAAAGGCGTTACCAAAGACGATGTTCACAAACGACTTAAAGAAGTTTTTGCAGATAACGATATAGATGTTTGGAATGCGCAACTTATATAAAGAAGGGAAGTATGCATCATGCAGACAAAATTTGCAGAATTAGCAAAAATCTTTCAAATCGAGGGAGACATCGTTTCCATCGACCAGATAGGGAACGGCAATGTAAATCAGACATACGATGTTGTCATGTCTCACAATGGCGTGGAAAGCAGATATGTTTTCCAGAAAGTAAACATCTTTGTGTTCAAAAACCCCAAGATGATTATGAAAAACATAGAGGCCATCACAAGCCACATTGCCGATAAACTCGAGGCTTGTTGCGAAAGCCGCGACTGTGTAATGCACTTTGCCCACAGGGAAAACGGCAAGAATTACTATACCGAGGACCAGGGTTTCTGGCGCATATCGGAGTATGTTCCGAACACCATTACATACAACACTTGCGACGATTTGAATAAATTGAAATCCGCAGGCAAGGCTTTCGGTCATTTTCAGACACAACTTTCGGATTTCGATGCAAGTTCATTGTACGAAACAATACCCAATTTCCACAATACGCGCAGCCGTATAGCGGTATTTATGCGCCACGTAAACGAGGACCCTTGCGGAAGAGCCGATGAAGTAACTGCGGAAATAGAAAAGATTAAGGCATACAAATCCCTTGCCGTAAGACTCAATGAACTCATAGACTCTCAGGAACTTCCTCTCCGTGTTACACACAATGACACAAAGATAAACAACGTTCTTTTTGATGCCACTACAGGCGAGGCAAAGACTGTTATCGACCTGGATACCGTTATGCCCGGTCTTGTGGCACATGACTTTGGCGACGCTGTCCGTTTTGCATGCAATGTTGTGGCAGAGGACGAGCCCGATTTTTCAAAGGTGTCTCTGGATATGGACAAGTTCCGCGCATTTGCCGAGGGCTTCATACCCGAGGTTGCATCATCTCTCACACCCATAGAAATCAAGACTCTTGCTTTGGGTGCATTTGTAATGACTGTGGAACTTGCTGTTCGTTTTCTGGATGACTACATTACAGGCGACCAGTACTTCAAGACCCTTTACAGAGGTCACAATCTTGTTCGTACACGCTCGCAACTTGCTCTTGCTGATGATATGTACGAAAAACTCGGAGCAATGAATGCAATAGTAGCAGAGATTGCAAAGATACCATTTTAATAATTTATAGGTTGATAAAACAATGACAAACGAGCAGAAACTTCTCTTGGAACTTATTAGATATGAACTTACAGGAACACCTTTATCCGATGAATTCAGTGGTGAAATCGCGGAAGATGTTCTTGTTTGTGTGTACGAATTATCGCTTTCACAGAGTGTATCTGCCATCGTGGGGGATGCTCTTTTCAAACTGGGTTTACTCACGAACGAAACAAAGCAGATGTTTTTTAACGAGCAGTTAAAAAACATCTACACAGTGGAGCAAACGATGCACGAACTGGAAAGTGTGTCAAGCCTTTTTGAAAGTGAGAAAATAGCATTTATTCCTCTCAAGGGTTCTGTCCTTCGCAACTACTATCCAAAACCCGAAATGAGAGAAAGTTGTGACATAGACATACTCATTCACGAGAGTGATCTCGAAAAAGCCTGTGCTTTGTTAGAAAGCAAATTGAATTATGAACAACGCACAACAAGTCCACATGATGTGGGAATGTTTTCTCCGTCAGGAATAGAACTCGAATTGCATCATTGTCTATATACAGCAGAAAATTCGAAAAAATACCTTTTGGATAAAGTATGGGAATATTCAGTTGAAAGTGACGGCTTTGAATATAAGCATGAATTAAAAAAAGAATTTTTTATAATATATCATTTAATTCATATGATAAAGCATGTTGTAAATGGCGGATGCGGTATAAGACCTTTTCTTGATTTGTATATTATAGATACAAAGTTTGATTATAATAAAGAAGATTTAAAGAGGCTTACCGATGAAGCCGGAATTACAAAATTTTCGGAGGAAGTTTTTAGGACCGCGCATGTGTGGTTTGGCAAAGGTGAGTCCGATACCTCAACGGAACTTTTGGCGGATTACCTGTTCAGTGCCGGAATATACGGAAGTCTTGAAAATCAAATGGTAACTTCTCTTGCAAAGAACGGCAATAAGTTCAAAAACCTCATGGAAAGAATTTTCTTGCCCTATAGCCAGATAAAGCATATTTATCCTATATTGAAGAAATATCCAATTTTGACTCCGTGGTATGAAATAAAAAGGTGGAAACGCATAATATTTAAGGATAAGGCGAAGCACCAGATTCAAATGATAAAATACAATGCAAATATTACCGATGAAAGAAAAAATAAAGTAACAAAATTAATGGAGAACCTTGGATTAAATGAACACAAACAATCTCGAAATTGAAAAGAAATTTCTCATAAGATACCCCGATACTGAATATCTCAAATCTGTATCGGAATACACAGACATAGAGCAGATATATTTAGAAAGCGAAAGTGGTGTATCGGAACGGATAAGAAAGCGCGGAAAAAACGGAGACTACCTTTACTATCACACAGTAAAAATCCCTGTTTCGGATATGACGCGCATAGAAGAAGAGCGCATTGTAACCAAAGAAGAATATGAAAACTTAAAAAAACGCGCCGATGAAAAATTCAATGTTATATACAAAACCCGTTACTGCGTTGACTACGAGGGTCACACTGTAGAGATAGATGTTTTCCCTTTTTGGTCAAAGCAGGCGTTTGCCGAGGTTGAACTTGCAAGCGAGGATGAAAAATTCAAACTCCCTGAATTTTTAGAAATCATCCGTGATGTTACCGAGGACAAACGATATACAAATCACGCATTGGCGCATGAAATACCAAGTGAATAATACCAAATGAAAAAGCCCGCAATGTTCAAAAGCGGGCTTTTTGTGTGGCTTAATCAATAGAATATTCTTCTTACATTTGTGATTCTCTTTCCGTAGGAAGTCGAATCAAGGGGCAGATACTCAACAGTGTAACCTGTGTGGGGTGAATGGATGAAGTATCCGTTACCCACATATATTCCGGTGTGACCTATGTAAGATCCGCCTATGGAAGATGCGAAGCAGAGAATATCTCCGGGCATCATCTGGTCTAAGGGAACTTCAATACCGTTCAATGCCTGGTCGCAGGCAACACGGTTTACATCAACACCCATGAGGCTGTAGCAGTATTTTACAAATCCGGAACAGTCAAATCCTGCAGGGGACATACCGCCGTACACATAGGGTGTTCCTAAGAATTGTTTGGAAAGTTCCACAAGTTGTTCGCCGGGAACCAAAGAACCCGCATAGGATGGAATGGAGCCTGTTGCTACAGGTACAGACCAACTGTTTGTGGGGGCGGGCAGTTCCATTTCCACATTTTGCGCAGTGAGTATGATGTAGTCAGCACACACATACGCCTGGGAGCCGTTGTAGTGAATTTTGTACCAGTTTTCTTCCTGACCGAGGATTATGACCTCGTGATTTGTGGGAAGAAGACCAAGTGACGTACACTCGGTTGTGGGGGCACTTCGCACATTGAGTGCATCGGCATTCACAGTGCCGAGGGACACCGTTTCGGCATTGGCACTAATCGCAAAAAGCAGCGATATGGCACACACCGCAACGATGATACCAAGTTTTTTCAGCATTGCATATACATACCTCTTTATGAGGCTTTCCTCCAAAGTTTTAGTGTCGTTTTTAAGCCAACACAAAACTATTATACACTAAAAAAACTCATTTGTCAAATCGGGCACTTATAATTTGGATATAACCCTCTCTATTACACCGAGAATTGTGAAGTTTTCGGTGGGTATTTCTTCAACGGAAAGACCCGTAGGAATCCTTGTGGACTCTGCGGACATATATGCACCCTCGATGGTGTTGTGATACTTTCTCACAATAAGAAAATGGTCCTTTATTGCAGCAAAAATGTCTCCGTCTTTGATGCTTTTGTTTTCTGTATTGATTATTATGCAACTTCCTCTTTTTATTCCGCATTTGTTCATGCTGTTGTCAGTTACGCAGGTGGCTATGTAACCCTCCTTGGGCAGATGCATCTGTGATGGGAGCGTCAGGGATGAATCCATAAGGGCTTTTTCTCCTGTAATAAGACCGTCCACGTTGGATGGCTCGTAGTAGGGCATAGGGGTTCCGTAGATAAGTTGAGCCTTTTTTACTTCAACCTGATTTGCCATGTCGGGTACAAAGTAACTTGCAGGCAAATTGAATTTCAACATAAGACGTTTTAAGGTAGATATTGTCGGGGTGGCATAACCGGACTCATAATTTGAAATGGTAGTTTTTCTAAGTCCCACCATATCCGCCATTTGCTGTTGGGTAAGTCCCCATGAACTCCGAAGTTCTTTTATTCTTTCTGCAAAGAGTTTGTTTTCTGTATACATATTACTCGTCCTTTCCCGCAAAATCAATCACAAAATCGCCAATACTCTTTGCCGCGTAGGGGCGGCCGAGAATTTTTTGCATTTCGCTGATTTGCGTAATTCGTTTTTCTGTCCTCAGAAGTTGGGATAGAACCTCGTCTATGGGAGCATTTTTGGATGCTCCTACAGCAAGAGAGTTATTTACAAGAAAATCACGGTTTCTGTCTTCCTGACCCGGTATGGGGTCAACCAGTATTATTGGAAGATTTTTTGCAATTGCTTCGCTCACCGTAAGACCGCCGGGCTTTGTAATTATGACATCCGAAGCATCCATTATAAGGTCAACGTTATTTACAAAGCCAAAGTTGTATATCTTTTTGCGTGTAACCATCTTGTCTATACGTTCTTTCATGCCTGCGTTTCTTCCGCACACACTTACTATCTGGAAATCGTCTTCCAGACTGTCAAGAGCCTTTATGTATTTTCCTGTGTTGCCAAATCCCATACTGCCTGAAATTATGAAAACAGTTTTCTTGTTTTGTATTCCAAGTTGTGCTCTGGCTTCTTCTTTGCCGGTCTTTTTTGTGAACTTAAGGTCCACGGGGATTCCGTAGGGCAGAATTCTGTCCTCGTCGATTCCTTTTTTCTGAAGCATTTCTTTAACGTGTTCGTTGGCGGTTATGTAGTAGTCCATATCTGCCATGTCCCAATAGGGAAGAACGCAGAAGTCCGTAACAATACCAATGGTTTTTGTTTCCACCAGGCGTTCGCTCTTGTATTTTGTCATAAGCACAGCCGCCAGTGAATGAGTGGATATTACTACATCGGGATTTTGTTTGGATATGTATTTTGCAAACTGTCTTTCAACAAGACTGTTGCAAAATGTGGACCAGGCAAGGCGCGAATCGGGATTGTGCCTTTCCATACTGCGGTAGAATTTGCCGTACACGGTGGGTATGTATTTTGTGCTGAGCAGATACCCCTTTTCAAGAAGATCGCTGAGTTTCTTGTTGAAGTATTTGTAGGCGTCCACTACCTTTGCTTCCACACCCTGAGATACAAGATAATCACGCAGTGCATATGAAGCAATGTTATGACCGTTTCCGGTGGACATTGTAAGAATTATAATTTTCATTATTATCATCCTTTTGTAAAAAAGTTCAAAAATATCAATCTTATTATAGTGTTATTTTTCCATAAAGTCAATAGTAACCCAAAAACATCTTAGTGCATATTATGAAAATGAAACAAAAAAACGGAGGTGTTTTTGATGCTTGGTAATAAGTGTTGCGGTACACTTTTTGGTTCAAACGACGGAATACTGTTTTTCATTTTAGTATTCTTGCTTCTCTTCGGTTGTTGTGACAACCACACAGAATGTAACTGATTTTTAAAGGAGGAAAATTAAATGTTCAATTTATTTGGTAGCAGAAACGGTTGCGGCGGCGAAAGCAGCACAATTTTATGGTTCATCATCTTAGTTATTCTTCTTTTTATGAATAACGACGATTGTAACAAGGGCACAAACTGCTGCAGTAATGATTGCGGATGCTGATTTTAAGAGGTGTAAGTAATGAACGATTGTTGTAATAGTTGTAATAACTGTTGTTGCTGTAACAATTCCAACGGTATATTTGGCGGCGGAATATGGGTATGGGTAATAATTGCAATAGTTATAATCTGGATTTTTTCAGATAACAACAACTGCTGTTAATCACTAAATATGAGAAATCCGCAATCTGGTTGCGGATTTCTCAGTTTTTTGATATAAATTTTTGTATGGATTTTTCTATTGATTTGACTTCCTGTTCAAACTCACTTGCCGGGATTCTAAGTGCTCCGGCACTGAAGATAATCATCTGTTCAAGGCTGTCCGATGTGGCAACCTTTACGTTGTACCTGCTTGCAAGTGTGTTGGAAGCCTTTTCAATATATGCGTCAGCAGTTTGTGCTTCCTTTGTGTAAACCACATTTATTCCGTTTACCTTTGTTACCTCTCCCAGACCGCCCCGGACTTTGTAGGCATCAAAAACTATGGCAAGGTTACATTCCTTTATTGCTGCATAATTTACAAGACGGTTTACAAGGCTTTCCCTTGCAATGTCCACATCTTTTTCTGCAAGTTTTTTAAGGTCTTCCCATGCAAATATTATATTGTAGCCGTCCACGAGGATATATTCTTCCTTGTGTTGGACAGGCTGTCCTTTGTATTTTACATCGCCCGTGCGGTTTTTGACTACTGATTTCTGTTCTTTGGGTTTTCCGAATGTCATTTCAAAAATTCTGTCAATTTCGTCCTGACTTATAAGACGGGCATCAAAGGTTTTGCCCGAAGACAAGGCGATTTGCTCTTCTTCTTTTTTTACTTTGAGTGCGCTTTCAAGGTGCATATTTTCATAGACTTCGTTCCACTTGACGTTATATGCGCTCCCGTGGGAACAGAAGATAGAATCTGCGCTGTTTTCCACATCCGAATCGAAATCATAGCCGATTTTTTCAATAACTTCCTCCTGATTTGCGCAGGGTTCGTATCCTTTGAGAGAACAGGATATACTTCCGAATCCTTTTGTGAATGAGAGGATTTCGCTCTGGTAGAACTGTATTTTATCTGCAGGTGCACTGGCATTTATTGTGGACATATCTCCGTGAGTTTCCGGAGGACCGAAGGAGCCGCCCATATTGGAAATGTCGGTTAAAACTCTGCCTACATTTTCCGTAGGAACCTGTATTACTGCATTGTACCACGGCTCAAGGATTATCGATTTTGCATTTCTAAGACCGTGGCGCACTGCCCTGTAGGTAGCCTGACGAAAATCTCCGCCGTCTGTATGTTTAAGGTGCGCCTTGCCCGATGCGAGGGTTATGGATATATCCGTAATGGGAGAACCCGTGAGAACGCCAATGTGTGTTTTTTCTGCAAGGTGAGTCAGAATTAGCCTTTGCCAGTTAAGGGCAAGGTCATCTTTATGGCATTTTGTGTCAAATGTTATTCCGCTTCCCTTTTTGCCGGGGGAGAGAATGAGGTGTACTTCGGCGTAGTGACGGAGGGGTTCGTAGTGACCCACACCCTCAACTGTGTTTTCGATGGTTTCTTTGTAAACAACGTTTCCGCGCTCAAATTCCACTTCAAATCCAAAACGCTCCCGGACAAGCCTTTTAATAACTTCGGTCTGGATTTCGCCCATAAGACGTACAGATATCTTGCTTTCTTTTTCGTTCCATGAAGCATTCAACTTGGTTTCCTCGCGCGAGAGTTTTTTGAAAATTTCAAAGGCTTCAACGCTGTTGATGTGGTCAGGAAGCAAGACATTGTAGGAGAACACGGGTTCGAGCACTGTATCGGGTGAGTCCTTTTCGCATCCGAGATTTTTTCCGGGCAGAAAATTTTCAGGGCCTGCAAGGGCACAGACTGTTCCCGGAAATGCTTCGGAAAGAAGTTCGTATTTGTTGCCCGAATATAGACGTATTTCATTTATTTTTTCTGTTGTATCTCCAAACGGCACAGCGGTCTTGACTTTCAGAGAACCGCCGGTTATCTTGACGTGGGTAAGTCTTGTGCCTTTGTCGTCGGTGGTTATCTTGAATACTTTTGCACCGAAGTCTACTTTTCCTGCATCAGAAACGCTGTATTCTGCCAAAATGTCCGTAAGTTCTTCCACACCGATGTTTTTGAGTGCGGATCCGAATGTGTAAGGGAAGACTTTTCTGTCTTTTATGGCGTTGCAAATGCTTTTGTGCTCTATATTTCCGTTTAATATGTCTTCCATCATTTCCTCGGAGCACATGGCAAGTTCTTCGGAAGATGCAAGGAGAGAAGTGTCCGAAAAATCAATGCAGTTTTCACCCAATTTTTCCTTTATATTACATTCAATCTCATCTTTCGATATGTGGCATATGTCAGTTTTGTTTATGAAAATAAAAGTGGGTATGCTGTACCTTTCAAGCAGTTGCCACAAGGTTCTGGTGTGGCTCTGGACACCCTCGGGCGCGCTTATCACCAGAATGGCATAGTCAAGTACAGATAGTGTGCGTTCTGCTTCTGCACCGAAATCCGTATGCCCCGGAGTATCGAGCAGAGTAAAGGTTGTGTTTTTACATTCAAAAACAGCCTGCTTGGAAAAAACGGTAATTCCGCGGTCTCTTTCAATTGTATTATTGTCCAGAAAGGTGTCCTTGTGGTCAACTCTTCCGATTTTTCTTATTCGTCCGGTATTATAGAGTATGGCTTCGCTCAGGGTGGTTTTGCCCGAGTCTACATGGGCAAGAATTCCGATTGTTATTTGTTTTTTCAAAGCAAGACACCTCCTTACAAAAGTAAGTATACATTTTAAAAATTGCATTGTCAAATAAAAATCCCTCAGAGCATTATTGTCTGAGGAATTTTCGGGTTATTGTTCAAAAGTTTTATGAAATAAATCAATTGCTTTTTTGAATGATGAAATTCGTGATTTATCAATGTTGCCGTTCTTTGTAAAAGTAGGGCATATAAATCCGCCTTCTTCAAATTCATTCCAGGCATAAGAGAGTATGTGTTTGGGTGTTATGTTTTTACTCTTCAGCCAGCCTGACAGATACCTTGCAACTGCTTCTATATGCTCAGGTTCCGATGGTGAGGAGTACACTTTGTTTGCATATCCGTACCATGGGACAGGTGTATCTATTCTCGGCGAAGGATTCCAGCCTGCAGAATACATCGGGATTACATCGATGTTGTATGAGAGCATAAGGTCATTTAGTCTTACGGTCTCTTTGCAGAAGTCGTCTGTTCCGGGACAATCACTGAATTCTGTTGGTATGCAGTATGCCGAAACAGCGTCGGCAATTTCGTAGGTTTCGTTTTTATCGGCAGGATTATTATTTGTAAATATCACGCTGTACGGTTTCGGTGTGCCCGCTTTTTTACATGTATCGTTTAGCCGGGATATGAGTTCCTTGTTGTATCCTGCATATATGTACACAATGGGACGGTCTTCTATATACTGGTAATAAGGCTTTTGCATTGTGAGTGCGAGGTCATAAAGTTCACTGTCTGTTATTGGGTGTGCACTTAAGATGGCACACATTTTGAGTTTGGTGTTTAGGGTGCTGTTTATGTGCAACTTTCGTATATATGTGAGTTCATGTACATGCTTTGCAGTTTCACTCACATTTTCATCGGGTGCGAAGTTGTCCCTTTCGGTATACCACACATATGCAAAGTAGTCTATGCCTGCCTCTATGGCATACTGCATTTCTGTATCAAATTCTTCCTGTGTTCTTTTGTGAAAGGATACTTTGCCATTTGTTATATCCGCATAAAACGGAACACGGTTCACATATTTTTCATCACTTAAAGTTTTGGCGCAATAACTTCCGAAATAAGTACTGTTGCTTTCAAGACATCCGTCCCAGTTTATTACCCCGATTTTTATATCAGACATAATTATTCCTCCAAATAGTATTTACATAGATTTTAACATCATAAAACCATATAATCAATACAGTTTTTTGTCATCGTGAAAATAATATTTGAATATTTGTCCAAATATTGTTCTAAAAATCGCATAAAACAAGAGAATTCTTGAAACAGCGTGACAATTTTTCAAAGATGTTATGTATGATGATAATGTTACAAATGCAAAGTGTGTTTTTTTGTTTTATAATTTATTAAAACATGCAGGAGGTAGTGTATGAACGAAAGAATATTTAAAGGCATATACGGAATTGTCCTAACACCGTTTAAAGAGGACGGTCGCCTTGACCTTGATGCGCTGGAGAGACACGTTGCCCGTGCGGTAGCGTCCGAAACTATGACGGGACTTGTAGTGTGCGGTTCCACAGGCGAATTCTCACGTCTGAGTTACGAAGAGAATCTTGATGTTATGAATATAGTAAGCAAGGTGAATGCAGGCAAAAAGCATTTCATATGCGGGGCTACCGCAGGCGATAATTACACCGCAAACAAATATGTAGAAGCCATAACAAAACTCGGAGCAGACGGAATACTTCTGGCACCGCCGTACTACTTCAAACTCAATGATGACGAGATATTTGAATACTACAGGGATGTTATAAGAAACAATAGTGCTAAACTTCCTATAGTGGGATACAACATACCCCAGTGTACAAACAAAATCTCTATCCCCGTATTTGAAAAACTTCTTCAGTTTGATTGCGTAAAAGGTTTTAAAAATTCGTGGAACGATATGCAGGAGATTACATCGGAGATTGCATTAAGAGATAAAAAGCGAAAGGATGTTGCCATGTTCACAGGACTTGATGCATGCCTTTACGGAACTCTGTCACTTGGCGGAGACGGAGTATTCTCTGCTATCGCATATCTCATGCCCGAAATTATGAATGTCATATATTCCGAGTTTGGTAAGAGTGAGAAATCATTTAGATGTCAATGCGAACTTATAGAACTTATAGATGTTATAAACCAGTTTACATTCCCGTATGGGTACAGAGTACTGAGCGATGCACTCTTCCAAAGCCTTGGTACAGGCCGTGAGGGAGTGCCCATGCTCATGCGTAATATGGCATATACCGCCAAAAAGAACATGCGCAATATATACGAAAGACTATACACAAGTTATGTAAATCCAAGAGTAATTTTTTAAAGAAAGGAATATATAATCATGAAAATAACGAAAGTTGAACCCATTTTATTATCCTACAGATACACACCCGATGAACAATGGGGTTGGTCAGGCGGAGAGGTTAAGGTATGGCATACCTCTCTGGTAAGAGTATGGACAGACGAAGGCATCTACGGTCTTGGCGAAATGGGCACAGGACATTACATTCCCGAAGCGGCAAAAGCCATATGCGAATTTTTGGAAAAAACAATTGTAGGCTCTGATCCGTTTGAAATAAGCGTTCTCTATGACAGAATGTACAAACTCGGTGCAAACTGGGGAAGACGCGGCATAGCAATGGGTGTTATAAGCGGTATAGAAAATGCCCTTTGGGATTTAAAGGGTAAAGCACTTGGTGTACCCGTACATTCACTTCTGGGCGGAAAATTCAGAAATTCAATCCGCGCATATGCAAGCGGCGGTATGGAACAGCCCATCCCGAGTTTGATTGCGGAAGTGGAAGGCTACTTAAAACGCGGTTTCACCGCGGTAAAAATTCGCGGCGGTTACGATGCAAAACGCGACGTGGAAA
>JAZNJU010000104.1:0-8162 GCA_045578205.1 Clostridia bacterium
CCCGCTGAAACAACAGCGCTTATAAATGAATTAAAACCCCTCGTTGCAGACAGTGCAAACAAGTGCATTGTTTGTGTACCTTACACAAACCTTGCAAATGCTCTCGAAGCAACAAAAGGAAGCAACATCGAAGTTGGTGCACAGAATATGTACTTTGAAGAAAGCGGTGCTTACACAGGCGAAATCGCGCCCTCCATGCTCACAGAAATGGGCGTTAAGTATGTAATAATCGGCCACTCCGAAAGAAGACAGTACTTTAATGAAACAGATGAAACTGTTAACAAGAAAGTTATAAAGGCATTCGAGCACAACCTTATTCCCATCATCTGCGTTGGTGAATCTCTTGAGCAGAGAGAACAGGGCATCACATTTGAACTTGTTGCACTCCAGACAAAGATTGCTCTTCTCTCTCTTACAGAAGAACAGGTTAAAAAGTGTATAATTGCATATGAACCCATCTGGGCAATCGGAACAGGAAAAACCGCTACAAGCGAACAGGCAGAAGAAGTTTGTGCAAAAATCAGAGAAACTGTTGCTTCCGTATTCGGAAACGCTGCTGCAGAAGAAATCGTAATCCAGTACGGCGGAAGTGTTAACGCTTCCAACTCCAAAGAACTCTTTGGAAAAGAAAACATCGACGGCGGTCTCGTTGGCGGTGCTTCCCTTAAGGCAAACGATTTTTCCGTGATTGTGAACAGTTAATCACTATTTAAAAATTCAGGGCATGCGGGACTTCATCCCGTGTGCCTTTAATCTGAAAGGATGAATACAATGAGTAAAAGACCTGTAGTTTTAGCAATACTTGACGGCTACGGCCTTAGTGACATAAAAGAAGGCAACGCAGTTTACACAGCATCCACCCCCAATCTTGACAGACTTATGAGCGCATACCCCACAGCAAAGATTAATGCAAGCGGCATGGACGTGGGTCTGCCCGACGGTCAGATGGGAAATTCCGAGGTTGGTCATACAAACATCGGTGCAGGAAGAATAGTGTATCAGGAACTCACCAGAATCACAAAGGCTATATCAGATGGCGATTTCTTCGAAAATGAAGAGTTTGTTGCCGCTTGTAACAACTGCAAAGAAAACAATTCTTCTCTCCACGTTATGGGTCTTCTGTCCGACGGCGGTGTTCACTCCCACATCGGACACATTACCGCGCTTGCGTCCCTTGCAAAAAGACACGGACTTACAAAGGTGTATTTCCACTGCTTCCTTGACGGAAGAGATGTATCCCCCACCAGCGGTGCAGACTTTATAAAAGACCTTTACAACGAACTCCAGCAAATCGGTGTCGGTCAGATTGCCACAGTATCGGGAAGATACTACGCAATGGACAGAGACAACAGATGGGAAAGAGTTGTAAAAGCATACGATGCTATGGTTAAGGGTATCGGCGAAGAATGTACTTGTCCTTATGAAGCAGTAAAGGCTTCCTACGACAAGGAAATAACCGATGAATTCGTAATTCCTACTGTTGTTGTAAGAGATGGCAAACCCACTGCAACAATAGGCGAAAACGACAGTATCATCTTTGCAAACTTCCGCCCTGACAGAGCAAGGGAAATCACAAGAACTCTTGTTGACCCAGACTTTGACGGCTTTGAAAGAGAATTTTTTGGCACATACTACGTAACCATGACACAGTATGATGCAAGTATGCCTAACGTTCACGTTGCATTCAGACCCCAGACACTTGTAAACACTCTGGGCGAATATGTATCCTCAAAGGGACTTAAGCAACTTAGAATTGCCGAGACAGAAAAGTATGCCCACGTGACATTCTTCTTCAACGGCGGTGTTGAAAAGGTATATGACGGCGAAGACAGAATCCTTGTCGCCTCCCCCAAGGTTGCAACTTACGATATGCAACCCGAAATGAGTGCATACGAAGTTACCGAAAAGATGCTTGAAGCACTCGACAGCGACAAGTACGACCTCGTTATATTGAACTACGCAAACTGCGACATGGTTGGTCACACAGGCGTTATGGAAGCGGCTGTAAAGGCAGTTGAGGCTGTGGACGAGTGCATAGGCAAAGTTGCCGACAAGGTTGTTTCCATGGGCGGTGCAATCCTTATAACTGCAGACCACGGCAATGCCGAGCAGATGTTAGACCCCAACGACGGAAGCGTGTTTACTGCACATTCAACAAACATTGTTCCCCTCGTAGCGGTAGGTATTGGCGAAGTTAAGTTGTCCGACGGAAGACTTGCTGACCTCGCTCCTACTCTCATTGACATAATGGAACTTGAAGTACCCTCCGAAATGACAGGAAAAAGTCTTTTGAGGTAACAGTAATATTAAATTAAGGGTTAATTCAGTTTTTCGCTGAATTAACCCTTTTTTATTTACAGTATGGATTTTATGTATGCCATTGGTGACATTCCCGTTGAAGTCTTAAAAGCCCTTGAAAATGTGTGTATGGACGAATATCCCAGCATATCCGAAACCTGACTCACGGAATACTGTTTCTCCCTCAGAAGCCTCTTTGCCTGATGTATTTTAAGCGAAGCATAAAACTCCATTGGACTTTTGCCTGTGCACTCGCGGAATATCTTGCACATCTGGGTTTTTCCCATGAGGAATATTTCGCAAAGTTCCTTTAGACTTATATCAGAATAGAGGTTTTTCTTCATGTATTCACAAACAAGTTCGCAGATGGAGTTGTTTGCTATATCTCGGGACTGTTTGCTTGGTGTAACCTTGGTGGTTATGGAACTTCCGCTTCGGGCGAGTTTTATTAAAAATTCCGTAAGATGGCAGGTAAGAAGTTGAGATGCGCCGAACACATCCGAACCAAAAGAGAGGTTTGCTCTGTCGGTGTACTGAGACGGAACATTACCCAGTGCATTCTTTGCCTCCTCCAGAAACAGCGAAAGCAGAAGTTTGGAGGTTTTGTCAAGAGTAAATGTCTTGCCTCTGAATGTCTGCATAACAGGACTGTGAGTGGTAAAAGAAACAACAAGCATACTGTTTGATACACGGCTGTCGGACACGTGGGCATGGGGTTCCATGGGCTCGTGAAAAATAACCTGCCCCTGAGACAGTGTACACCCTACTCCGTTTGTAATTGCATTTACACTTCCGCTGTCCACATACACCATTTCCCAGAAGTCGTGTTGTTCGGGTTCGTGATTAAAATCTTTGGAGAATTCAAAGTAATATATGCTGTTAAACCCCTCGATAACTATATCTTCTTTTACGCGCTGAACTTCAAACATAAGGCACCTCGCGAACAAAATGCTAAAAATTAAGTAATTGATGCTAAATACATTTATGTGGAGTTATTATATAATATAGTTAGCAAAATGTCAAGTTTCAAGGAGGTATTTTCAATGAATGTACTTGCAATCGGATGTCATCCCGACGACATCGAAATCTCCTGTTGCGGAACACTTGCAAAATGTGTAAAGCGCGGAGACAAGGTTACTGTTTGCCACGTTGCCAACGGTAACATGGGTCACGAAATAATCGAACCCGATGAATTAAGAGAAATCAGAGCACAGGAAGCAAGAAACGCAGGTGCCCTTGCAGGAATCGAAGTTGTTACCATTGATGTCGGTGACCTTCTCCCCAACGGATGCAGCGTTGAACAGCGCGACAAGATTATTGCTCTCATCAAAAAAGTTCAGCCCGACTTTATAATCACTCACAGCCCCAACGACTATATGCCTGACCACAGAGAAGTTTCCAAACTCGTATTTGATGCTTCCTTTGCGGCAAGTGTACCCCACTACGGTGCCGAAGGAAAGGCTGCAGTTGTTCCCCTGTTCTACATGGACAACCTCGCAGGCATGAACTTCATACCTACAGAATACGTAGACATTACAGACGAAATCGACCTTAAGATTCAGATGCTCGAATGTCACGAAAGCCAGATTAAGTGGATGCGTGACCACGACCACATCGATTTCCCCGAATTTGTGCGTTCTTGCTCAAGAGTAAGAGGAATTCAGTGTAATGTTCAGTATGCGGAAGGATTCACACAGGAACTTGTGTGGCCCAAGGTTCTTCCCAAGAGATTACTCCCGTAATTTATTAAAATTAATATACAATTTTGAAAGGAGATTTACAAAATGGACTTTTTATCTACTTACAAAGGCAGCCTTCTGGAAAATTTCTTCCCCAAGGGCTGGGATCTTGCAAAAATGGACGCTTGCTGCGAAAAAGGTGTAGCAAGAGAAGACTTCTGGCACAAGGACTTCAATCCTATTGAATGTCAGGATATCGGCGAATTCGACACACTTATGGGTCACGAAATCGCTCTTCAGATTAAGAATGCTCGCGAAAAAGGCGAAAAACTCGCTATGATTCTTCCCGTAGGTCCTATGGGTATGTATCGTTGGGCTTCTTTCTTCCTCAACGAATGGGATATCAACTGCGACCACGTTTACACATTCAATATGGACGAATGGGCAGATGCTGAGGGTAACACACTCCCCAACACAAACCCCGCTTCCTTTGAATACAGCATGAAGCAGGCTTTCTTTGACAAACTCAATAAAACTATCCCTGCTTCACAGCGTAACTTCGCTACAAAGGAAAATCTTCCTACATATCCCGAAAAGATTGCAGCACTCAAGGCAGAGGGCGTTAAACTCGTTCTCGTATTCGGTATAGGAAGAGCGTGCCACATAGCATTCTGGGAACCCCACTTTGCAGATGAATTCGACACAGTTGAAGAATGGAAGAAGCAGTGCTACCGCATTGGTGCTAAACTCAATCCTCTCACCATTGAACAGAATGCTATAACAAGTTTCAAGAGCCGTACAACTCTTGTTCCTTGCTCTGCAAACACAATCGGACCCGGTCTCTTCCTCCAGGCAGACTACATCATAGGCGGATGCGACGGTGCTCTTAGCCGTGGCATGGGATGGCAGGGTATGAGTTTCCTCACTACTCTCCACTATGGTCCCGATAAGAGCATAACCTCTTCATTCATGCCCACAATGCCCGGTAAACTCTTCTACCTTAAGGAACTTGCAGGTCCTCTTACTGCTGAATGTAACTAATATTTACAAATTCAAAGGAGTTGAAACGCCATGTTTCAACTCCTTTTCAAATTCCTTAAATACTCTTTTTTCTCATCTGTTATCCGATAACTTTCAATGGCTTTTTGAATAGTTTTATTGTGCACCCACGGAGAAAGTCGGTTTTCCGTAAGGAAAATAACTGTACTGTCCCACTTTTTGGCAAGGGCTGTTGCAAAGTACCATGCTATCATCATGTTTACATAGTATTCATTGGATTTGACATTTAAAACCAAGTCATGGTATTCACTTTTAAAATCTTCATCTAAAAAATGCACCATAAGCATCTCAATGCCAAAGCGGACTGTGTATGTGTGTTTCGATTCAATCCACCTTTTGACATCCAAAATGAGGTTTTGACGATTGTTTAAAAAGCACTTGGGTCTCAGTGAGTCACAGGTTGCCCAATTGTCTATACAGGGCAAAAATCGGTTTATTTCCGCTATGCACTCATCATAGTCCTTTATATCTGCTATCATAAAAGCATGAAAGTTGTTTTCCTCGTAATATTTATGCGGAAGTTTTTGCAAAAAAGATTTATCCGAAACTTCTTTCGCGAGTTTGCGAAGCATGGGTGTCCGCACACCGATTATTGTTTTGACATCTATATTCGGTATAAGTTTTGCGGTAAAATCTTTGTAATCGATATCCTGTAATTCAAAAAGTCTTTTTTGTATATAGGTCATTTACATATCCTCCAGAATATGTGAAAGTTCCGCAGGAGATGATGCAACGGGAGAATTTATATCGTCAAATTCTCCGTCCGATGCATAGCCGTAACTTACACCCACAAAAGGTATCTCATTTTTCTGTGCACCGATAAAATCGTGTATTCTGTCGCCTACCATTATAGTATTATCTTTTGAAGCACCGAGATAATCCATAGCATTTCTTATAACATCAGCCTTATCGGTATTTCTTCCGTCGAGTTCACTGCCCGAGAGAAATTCTATATACGGTGAAATGCCGTATTTGTCGCATATCATTTGTGAATAAACCGTGGGCTTACTCGTTGCTACGGCAAACGTTTTGCCCTGTGCTTTAAGTTTTCCCATCATTTCCAATATGCCGTCATATATTTTGTTTTCAAAAACACCGATTGGCCTGTAACGCTCGCGGTATTTCTCCACAGCCTTTACTCCGTCCTCTTCGGACAAGGAAGCATATTCCATAAAGTGTTCTTTCAACGGCGGACCGATAAACTCCACCAATTCGTCACACTCTCGCTCTATACCAAAATATTTAAGAGCATGCTGTACGCTCTTTGTTATCCCCTCTTTGGGGTCTGTGAGTGTTCCGTCCAGGTCAAACAGGATATATTTTATCATACTACCACTCCCTATTTAATTTTCACCCTCCAGGGGGTACTTAATTCCGATTTGCTCCCTTATCTTGTCCATCTGCTTTAAAATTGCAATGCTTTCCGACAAAGGAAGAATGTCACTCTGTGTTTTTCCCGACATTATACATTGGCATACCTCATATATTTCTTCTTCAAATCCATTGCCCTTGTAAGGTCTTGAAACATGCTCGGTTTTGCCGTCTGTGTGAATGCAGAACTCTTTCGCTCCGTAAAACTCGGGAATGTGAATATACCCTTTCTCACCGTATATATAAGCGGACTCGGGTTTGTACAACTCTATGGCAGACGAAACTGAAGCCACCTTGCCACCGCCGTACTTAAGGATAACATTTGTTCTTGTATCCACATTTTCCCGTGTCACGGAAACAGCGCTTATTTCCATAGGGTTGTTTCCAAAGAAAAGAGATGCATAGTGCAGTCCGTACACGCCGACATCCAGAAGTGATCCGCCTGCCAGTTCATTTAAGAACAACTTTGCTTCTTCCTCGGGAGAACTTCTGTAACAAAAATCCGCCTTTACCTCCAGAACATCTCCTATTACTCCGCTGTGCACAAGATTGAGCACCTCTAATGTTGCAGGAATGAATCTTGTCCACATAGCCTCCATGAGAAAAACATTGTTTTTCTCGGCACACTGCATAAGTGTTTCTGCCTGATAAGTATTGACGCACAGAGGCTTTTCGCAAAGAACGTGTTTACCGCAGTTTAGAAAAATTTCACTGCAGGACTTGTGAAAAGGATGTGCCGTAGATACATATATTGCATCAATATCTTTGCACTCTGCCATTTCTTCGTATGAAGAAAATACTCGGTCAATTTCGTAAAGGTTGGCAAATTTCTCTGCGTTATTTCCCGTTTTTGAAGCAACACCTGCCAACTCGGCACATTCCACATTTTTTATCGCCTCTGCAAATTTGTGTGCTATACATCCGGGACCTGCAATCGCCCATCTTATCTTTTTCACGGCTATTCCTCCAAAATAATTCTATTTTACTTCAAATTCGCCAAGGGTTGTGGATTCAATGTACTCATCCTTAAAAGAACGAAGTTTAGCCATGTGAGGCTGTTCAATGTGTATTTGCTGATGTTCTTTCGTCTCCCAGGCTTCTATGAGCAGAATTTCATCGGCATCCTTTTCGGAAAAATAGTAGTCATAGCGGATACAGCCGTTTTCCGCCCTTATTTCATCTACTATACCCTCCGCTTTTGCTCTCTCCACAAAGGCCTCTCTTTTGCCGGGAAAAGTCTTAAAAACTACATAAATAGTGTACATCTTGTTCTCTCCTCTAATTCTTTTCTTTATATCTGTAGACAATTCTTTCGTCTATATCATAATCCACTTCGTCGTCATATATATCCAGATAGTCGTAGGGGTCTTCTTCATCCCAATATGACCAATCCGACCAGCCTCTCCATTCTTCGTACACATAATCCCTGTAAACGGGACGGTATCGGTACTGGTTATAGGTTCCGCCCGTAGTTTCTATTAAGTACCATCTGAAACAGGTGTTACTGCAACGGTATTTTTCGCCGTCTACATAATAGGCATAATTATCGTGGTCGTCTTCGGAACGAGGCAGAGGATTGTCGAACCAACCTAAATCATGGTATGTACAATCGTCGTGAAAGGACTTGTACCAGGTTTTATAGCGGTTATCCTTGTCTGCTATTTTACCTGTGCAATAATGCGCATAGTGATATTTCTCGGGTGAAGACATAGTACGCGTTTCCACCTGTCTGTCGGAATTTTCGGAAATGTATTC
>JAZNJU010000105.1:0-14735 GCA_045578205.1 Clostridia bacterium
TTGTTATTACTGACACCTGGGTTAGTATGGGTCAGGAAGCAGAAAAGCAGGAGAGAATAAAAATCTTTAAAGATTACACTGTAACACAGGAATTATTCAATCTGGCAGACAGCGAGGCAATATTTATGCACTGCTTGCCTGCATACAGAGATTATGAAGTTGCAACAGAGGTTATAGACGGACCCCGTTCTGTTATTTTCGATGAAGCGGAAAACAGACTTCACGCGCAAAAAGCAGTAATGGCACTTACTATGGGAGATAAATAAGGAGAAATAATATGTACAGCGGATTTGAGATACGTAACGCATCGGAAAAAGATATAGACCAGATACTCGAAATCACCGAGTCTGCTTTCGTTAAATACAAGGAACTTGCGAACACACAGTATGACCTTCCTGCGCTGAAAGAGACAAGAGAAATCATTGCAGAAGACATCAAAAACAAACTTGTTCTTGTGGCATACATAAACGGTAAGGTTGTGGGGAGCGTAAGAGTTGCGGTAAACGGCGAAACAGGATATCTGAGCCGTTTCGGTGTAAACCCCGAGTTCCAGAATCTGGGTATAGGAAAAGCACTTATGAACCTTGTGGATATCAATATGAAGGTTATGGGTGTAAAACAACTTCAACTTCACACAGCAGCCAAGATTAAATCGCTTGTTTGCTTCTACTACGGCAGAGGATTCTACATAGACTCAACCACCAAGGAAAGAGACTACATAAGAGCACTTCTTTGCAAGGATTATGAATAAAGACTCTATAATAAAAAAGTCTTGTGCATCAGAGAAAGCACAAGACTTTTTGCTATTCAACAATTCCTTCAAACTTGTAACCAAGTTCGTTTACAATATTTTCAACTTCCACGATGTCCACAAGTTCGTCGCTTGTGATTGTTGCTGTTTTCTCTTCCAGATTAATTTCAACAAGTCCGAATTTGCTTAAGTTTTCCGTAACTCTTGCGGCGCATTTTTCACACATCATTCCATCAATCTTAACAGTCAGCAAAAACTTTGTTTCGTTTGCATTTTGATTTTGCTTGCTTTCTGCTTCAAGTTCCGCTTGTTTTTTTGACTTAAGATAGAAGTAGTATGTCACAACAATAAGAACTATAAGCACTATGATTTCAATTTTTCTTCCCATTGGGTTTCCTCCTTATCTTGAATACATTTTATATAATTCGGCATATTTGCCGTTAAGGGACAATAATTTATCGTGTGTTCCTTCTTCTTCGATTCCGTTTTCCGTCAGAACAATTATTCGGTCTGCGTTTTTTATGGTGGTTAATCTGTGTGCAATTGTAAGGGTAGTTCTGTCTTTTGCCAGAGTTTCCAGGGATTTCTGAACAAGGAGTTCACTTTCATTGTCCAGAGCGCTTGTTGCCTCGTCCAGTATCAGAATAGGCGGATTTTTTACAAAAACACGGGCAATGGAAATTCTCTGTTTCTGACCTCCCGAGAGTTTGACTCCTCTTTCTCCGATATAGGTATCGTAGCCGTTTGGCAGGGAGCATACAAATTCATGTGCGCCTGCTTTCTTTGCCGCCTCGATGATGTCTTCATCAGTTACGTTCTTATCCGCATAGGCGATGTTTTCGCGCACAGTTCCCGAAAACAGATATACATCCTGCTGAACAATTCCTATGTTGTCTCTTAGTGATTTCAAAGTAACGTCTTTGATGTTAACACCGTCTATAAATATGCTGCCTGAATTCAAATCGTAAAATCTGGGAATCAGGTTGCAAAGGGTTGTTTTTCCGCTTCCCGACGGGCCTACAATGGCTATGTTTTCGCCTTTTTTAATGTCGATATCTATGTGTGTAAGAACATTGGAAGACTTGTCGTCATATTTGAAAGTCACGTTTTTGAACTCAATATTTCCTTTAACAATTCCCATATCTTCGGAATTGGGACTGTCTTTAATGTCAATTTCACGGGTCATTATGTGGTTGAAACGGTCAATACCCGTAATACCTTTCTGGAACTGTTCTGTGAATTCCACAATTTTGCGGATTGATGTTATGAGTGTCTGGATGTACAGCAGGTATGCAATAAGGTCTGCCGGGGAAATATGCCCGCGTATCATAAAAGCAGATCCTGCCACAATAACCATTACATACATAAGACCGTCAAAAAATCTTGTGCAGGACTGAAAGCGAGCCATATATTTGTAGGCTTCTTTCTTTCTTTCGTAAAAGGTTATATTGCCTTTTTCAAACTTTTCTTTTTCGTATTCCTCGTTGGCAAAACTCTTGACAACGCGTATTCCGAGAAGTGTGTCTTCCAAAGCGGAGTTGAGTTCACCGACTTGCTCACGCTGTTTTGCAAACGCTTCTTTCATCTTCTTGCGGAAGAGTTTGACCGCTACAAGCATTATGGGAAGTATTACAAAAAGTATAAGTGTTAGGTAAAGGTTTATACCGCTGAGTATTATGAATGAACCTGTAATTTTTATTGCCGCTATGAAAACTTCTTCGGGGAAGTGGTGCGCAAATTCCGTTATGTCAAAAAGGTCTGTTGTAACCCTTGACATAATCTGACCGATTTTGGTGTTGTCGAAGTAGTTAAAGGACAACTTGGTGAGGTGAGAAAACAAATCTCTCCTCATGTCTGTTTCAATTTTTGTACCGGTTATGTGACCTATGTAAGACATAAAGTAATTTGCAAAAGTGTCAAATAGTTTCAAAAATAGATATACTCCGCCAAGTCTTGCTACAAGTTTAATAGTAAGAAGAGCAGGAGTATTTATGGCGGTGTCTGTAATGTGCCTTACTATAAGGGGAAGAACAAGTTCGCACACGGTAGAAAACATAGCACACAGAAGATCCACCACGATAAGTAAAATGTACGGCTTGTAGTATGGGACAAATGTTTTAAACGAAGACAGTTTACTGTTCATTGTGTTCCTCCTTTCTTGGAAAAAGGGTATATATCTTATGAGATAAAATAGCGAAACAAATACCGAAAATTACTCCGAACAAAACATCGGTGGGGAAGTGAACGCAAAGATAAATCCGTGAAAGCCCCATTAGTGCTGCAAAGACAAACAAAACCAATCTGTATTTCTTGAAACACAAACCAACAGAATGAGCAAACGCAAAGGATGCCATTGTGTGTCCCGACGGGAATGACCCATCCTTTAAGAGCGGAATTATGATTTTGAGCGATGTGTCAAATTCATAGGGTCTCATTCTGTCAAAAAGAGGTTTAAGAATCAGATTTCCGACAAAAAGGCACAGAAGCAGAGAGATAGAGGCGCAAATTCCTGCTTTTCGGGTTTTGGGAAATATGCAGAGAATCAAGGCACATACAATCCACAGTGCACCTTTGTCCCCAAGACGGGATATGGTTACAAAAACGGCATCAAGTATTCTGTTTGAAAGATTGGAATTTATAAATTGGAGTATCTCTATTTCAAATACATTCATTTTTCAACCGCCTTTTTCGTGTGTGCGTTTTATGTGTTCTTGTTCGGAATACTAATTATCCCATTAAACAAATTTCCGGCACAACTTCGTGTGTTTGAAATTGTACCGGATTATAGGATTAGTTAGTGTAGTTGTCGAAATATCCCTGAATATATACAACAGGAGTTCCCTTATCACCGGAACCGCTTGTAAGGTCACTTAATGAGCCGATAAGGTCTGTAAGTTGTCTGGGAGTAGTTCCCTGGGATGCCATATTGCCTACAAGGTTGTTGTCCTTGGAACGTATGCTCGAGGAAATGGCTTCCTTGAGTGCTTCGCCCGACAAGTCTTTGAAATCGTTGTCGGCAAGATACTTAAGTTTGAGTTCGTTGGGTGTACCGATAAGACCGTCTGTAAAAGCAGGGGATACAACCGGGTCTGCAAGTTCCCAGATTTTGCCCTGGGGGTCTTTGAAAGCACCGTCACCGTAAACCATAACTTCAACGTGCTTGCCGGTTTTTTCAAGTATTGTGCTTTGTATATCGAGCACCAACTGTTTGCATTCTCTGGGGAAGAGTTTAATGGTTTCTTCTGTGGATTTGTTGGAACCCAGAAGTCCGTAACGTTCATTGTAACCGCTTCCGCCTATGGGAGATGTCATTATATCGTCAAGTCCGCAAACAACTTTTGCGCCGTTTGCTTTGAGTATTCTCTTTGTGCGTGCTCTTGTGTGAATGTCGCATGTAAGGACACAATCGGTGTAGTTTAAGATAGTTTTGGGCTGATTTGCAAAAATAATCTCAACTTCCGCACCCTCACCGCGGATTATGTCGCCATAGTACTGAACATAGTCAACACCTGTGAACTCGTGCTTGTTTTCACCGAAAAGTTCACGGTATTTTGCTTCGTCAAGTACATCGGAGTAGGGGTTTACACCGGCATCGTCGATTTTGTCAAGACTAACAAGGCAGTTGCCCACTTCATCGGAGGGATAACTGAGCATAAGAACAACTTTTTTGCAACCTCTTGCTATACCGCGGAGGCAAATGGCAAATCTGTTGCGGGAGAGGATGGGGAATATAACACCAACGGTTTCTCCGCCAAGTTTAGTTTTTACATCCTGCGCAATATTGTCCACGGAAACATAGTTGCCTTGTGAACGAGCCACAATGGATTCTGTAATAGTTATAACATCACGGTCGCGTATTTCAAAACCGTCGGCGGACTCGGAAGCCTCAAGAACGCTCTGGGATACCAATTTAACCAGGTCATCGCCTTCACGTATTATAGGACAACGTATACCGCGGGATACAGTACCGATTTTTCTTTCATTGTTTGCCATAAATTCCACTCACTAACTTTAAAAAATTTTCCCTGTAAACATGGGAATGTTTTCCACCAAACAATTCTATCACTTTTTTGTCGCTTTTTCAATAGAAAATTGAAGATATTTTTCCAATATATAAAAATTTTATAAAATTTTCAGGACGGAAATAAATATTTTTATGTTTTTTATTGTAATATTAAGCGGTATATTTTATTCCCAAAACATAAAAAATAAATTTGGGAGGTGTCATTGTTGCAATGAAAATCGGTAAAAACTTTTTTGAGTATCTGCAGATTATACTCGGTTCTTTCTTGGTAGCGTTTTCTGTTACGGTGTTTCTCGTACCGCTGAAAATTACAACAGGTGGGATCAGCGCACTGGGAACAGTGTTTCTCTATGTTTTGAATATTCCTATTTCTGTTACAAATATCGTTTTAAATGCTGTTTTATTTCTTGTGGGATACAAATCTTTGGGCAAAAAAATGCTTCTTCGGACGGTGTACGGTGTTGTTTTGCTTACGATTTTTTTTGAAATATGTACATTTTTCCCAAAGTATGCCGAAGATATGCCTGCGGCGGCAATTTCCGGCGGAATACTGCTCGGTGTCGGTCTGGGCCTTGTAATTCGCGCAGAGGGCTCCACGGGCGGAACGGATTTTTTGAGTATTATGATTCACAGAAAAAATGCACATATATCGGTTTCCACGTTCATACTAATAGTGGATTTTGGCATAATACTTTTTTCGGGCTTTGTTTTTGAAAGCGTAACAGTCATTCTGTATTCGCTGATTTCACTTTTTATTGCAACAAAGGTTTGTGATTTTGTTTTGACATTCGGAAATTCTGCAAAAAAAATCGAAATACTCTCAAGCAAAAGCGAATTTATAGCCGACAGGATACTCACGCAATTTTGCAGGGGAGTAACGGGAATTCATTGCAGGGGAATGTATTCGGGGACAGACAGGCTTATGCTGATGTGTGTCATAAGTCCAAGGGAATTGCCGAGACTTACAAATTTTGTACGAGAGTGTGACGGACAGGCATTTATCTGTATTTCCGATGTTAGAGAGGTTTTGGGCGAAGGATTTAAAAAGTAAATGCGCTGTAAAAATATGCTTTTTACAGCGCATTTTAAGAAATGTGAAAAGCAGTATACGTTTTGTCTACATTTCTTTTAGGTTATTAAAGACCCAATTTGTATTTGGGGTCATACATGTCGAAGTTGTCTTTGTCTGCCAGTTTGTAGGGGAGAGTAATATCCTTTACAGACTTTGCAAATGGAGTTCTTGTGTCATAACGCACAAGTTCTCTGTCTTCGGGGTTCTTGAAATCGGGAATTCGGATTTCCTTGCCTGTAAGAGCACTGTACCAGGAAAGAATACCTACTGCAGAAAGTGACGCAGCCTTGTACACGTCGAACTCACTTTCTTCCTCGCCGAGAAGATATTTTACAAAGTGATAGGAAGTGTAGAAGTTAATACCGCCGTGATGGCTTGTGTCTGCTTTGGACTGAATCTTTTTAATTTCTTTATTATCAAGTCCGCTGTCATCTCCGCTCGGGAGAGTGGATTCCTGATAAGCCGCCTTGGTTGCATATATGAGTCTTTCTTCTCTCCAGTCATATCTTTCTGTTTCAAGACAGCCGTTTTCACAGTTTAATCTGTACCACTTGCTTGTTGGTGGATAACTTGCACATCCGGTTGTGTTAAACACGGCACCGCTGTCCATTTTTGTAATGACAATGGCACCGGGGCAGTCTTTGAGCGAAGTTGAGCCGACATAGAAGTTATCATCTCTCATAGCAGTGCAATATACCGAAAGGGGCATAGTGTTTGTTATGTACATAAGGGGTCCGAGAGTGTGCATATTGTAATAGCAAGAGGGTAGAGTCTGTCTCCAGTGGAGGTTGTCAAGGTCGATTTTTTCAATCTTCTTTGTTTCCAGTTTGGAATCTATGCTCTGCTCGGAGGAATGTATGTACTCGGCTTCGCCGTACAGTACCTTGCCGGGAACTCCGTCATCTATAAGTTTTTTCATCTGATATACGGATTTGAAGTAGGGGCAGTTGAGGGCGAGAGCATATTTTCTGCCGTACTTTTCGCAGGCCTCAACAAGTTCAACACACTCTGCAAGCGAGGGTGCTGCAGTTGTTTCTGAAAGAACATCAACACCTGCTTCAAAAGCCTTTATGGCATATTTTGCGTGTTCGTCAAAATAGTTTGCAAGAACAACAGCATCAATACCCGAATGGATAAACTCATCAAAATCTGTGTAGAACTTTCCGCCCGGAGCAAGATATTGCTGAACCTTGCTGTGAAGTTCTACTTCTTTTTCACAAAAAGCAGTTATTTCAACATCGTCTGCCATGGCAACAAATGTTCCTGCATGAGCAGCGCCCATTCTTGCACCGAAAATACCAATTTTGAGTTTCTTTTTGTCCATAAAATCATACACCTCGAATATATAGAATTCTAAGACAACTATAACAATCTATATATGCAAAGTCAAGGGGGAATATTTCCTTAAATACGAGTGTAATTTTACTTGCGGCGTAAATACGATTGACAAGTTTTTGATTTGAAAATATAATAATAGTGCAACCTTATTTTGCTTTAAATGGTATTATTTATAAAGAAGCATTTTGCACATATTAAAAGGAGGTATCGTAATGAAAAAAGTTTTATGCTTATTTTTGGCTTTGTCCGTGGTTTTGTCCGCTTTTTGCGCATTTGCCGACACCGATGTGTCGGAGGATATGGAAAGGGTGCTTATTGTTGTTAAAGAGAAACTGGATGTTCCCGAAAATTTAACGAAATTTGTTCCCCGTACCCGTACAAATTCAAATCAGAACAAAAATTTTTATATCTTCACTTGGGAGTCGGAGGACGGAAGCAGTTTTATGGAAGTAACCTGCGACAGCGAGGGCAGAATAAGTCAGTATAATTTCTATGATAACAATGTAAAATCCGAGAAAAAACTTACAAAACTTTCCAAATCCGATATCATAGATTACACAGATAACTTCCTTGAGAAAATTTTTCCTGAAGTTTTTGGCAGTGATGATAAACCCGTGTTCTGTGATGATACGTGGAGTGTGAACAACTCACTCTACAGCATGACATACCGCCGTCATAAAAACGGCATAGAAGTAAATAACAACAGTATCGGCATTACTCTTTCTGTAGCGGACGATGTGATTTTCATAAGAAATGTGAATGTGATTTACGATTATGATGCTGTCTTTGCGCCTTTGACGGATACAATTTCCGATTACAACGAAAAATACAAAGAGGCATTCCCTGTGGAAATAATATACAAGGATGAGTATTCTTCGGATAGGAAAAACAATACCAAAACTGCTCTTTTGTACAGATACAAGGATTCTGTGAGCGGTTATATTCTGGCATCGGACGGACAGACAGTAAAAGAGGACGAACTTGATTTCGGTTATCTCGACAGATATATGGGTGCAAACAAAGAAATGGCTTCCGATTCAATGTCGGGCGGAGGATATCTTACCGAAGCAGAGATAAAGGAATTAAAGGAAATCGAAAATCTCATCTCCGCAGACGAGGCACGAAAGATACTGGAAACAATTCCATATGTTAACCTTAACAAAAATATGGTTCAGGAAAACTTCGGGATATCGCGTTATGAGGAAAAGTACAATGTGTTTGTCTCCTTTGCAAACGAGGAGGACAACCGTTATATATCCGCAACTTTTGACGGTGTCAGCGGAAAACTTTTGTCACTCTACAACAAAGCGCCGTACACCGAAGAAAAAGAAATAACAAAAGCAAAAGAAGAAAACGGTAAAAAGGCAATTGACAAGTTTTTAACTTCGGTCTTTCCCGATTATTCAGGTGAGTTTATTCACGTTTCCACGGATGTATATTCTGTTTCTGTCAGTCAGGATTATGACAGATGCGTAAACGGCATAAGATATGTAAGCGACGGAATGTATGTAAATTTCAATACCGAAGAAAATATCATTACAGACTTTAGTCTGGATTACGCACACCAAAAGGAATTTGCTACCCCCGAAGATGCAATAGTCAGTGAAAAAGCGGCAGATTGTCTTTTGGAAATCGCTCCTCTTAAAAAACTTTACATAAGCGTTGGAGGAACATACACGGTTTGCTACACCGCTTCAAAACAGGGAGTTGTGATAGATGCTTACAGCGGAGAAGAATATCTTGGCAATATGCGTGTGCCTGCCAATGTTTATTCCTACACAGACCTCGACGGTCATTGGATAAAGGAAAAAGCCGAAAAACTGGCAGAAGTGCAAATAGGTTTTGAGGGGGAAAAGTTAAATCCATCCGATGCAATAACACAGTATGACCTTTTGAGACTTTTTGCGGCGGGTATCCGCTACAGGTCATATCTTGATTATACCGAGGAAGAACTGTACAGAATACTGGAGAGCGAAGGAATATTCGATATATCCGAAAAATCTCCTGAATCTTTGGTAACCAGAGAAGATGCTTTTGTATATATGGTAAAACTTGACGGTCTGGACAAAGTTGCTCGGCTAAATGGTATTTTTAAGGTGGAATATGAAGATGAAAATCTCATATCCTATGATAAGATAGGATATCCTGCAATACTCACAGGTATGGGTATTATTTGCGGAAACGGAGGCAAATTGAGACCTCAGGATTTCATAACCCGCGCAGAAGCGGTGTCTATGGTGTACAATTATATGATACAATAAAAATGTGAAGTTTAGTTTTGAAAGGACAGTAAAGATGTTTCAATCCATATATAAAAATAAAATCAAGACAGCGTTTATAGTGAGCATAATAACTGCTTTTCTGGCTGCAGTTGTGTACTATGTTTGCTATGTATCGGGATACGGTGCATATGCGTTGCCTCTTGCCGTAACTCTGTCTTGTGCAACATCGCTCATATCATATTTCACCTGCGACAAAATGGTTTTGTCCATAAGCGGAGCAAGACCTGCAGACGAAGTTACAGATGCGTATGTCAGAGGAACCATAGAGGTTTTGTGTGCCGATGCAGATCTTCCGATGCCAAAGGTGTATATAATAGATGACCCCGTTGCCAATGCTTTTGCCACGGGCAGAAATCCCAAGCACGCAGTTGTCTGCGTGACAACGGGACTTTTGCAGAAGATGGATTCCCGTGAATTGGAGGGCGTTCTGGCTCACGAACTTGCCCACATCGGAAATAGGGATATACTTCTGTCCACAATAGTTACCGTAATGGTGGGTATTGCAGTTATTATATCCGATTTTTGGTCGAGAAGTATTTTCTGGGGCAGAAGAAGTTCACGAAACAGCGAAGACAGAGGCTCCAACGCCATAGTTGCAATTGTAGGTCTCGTTTTTATGATTATCGCACCAATCGCAGGACAACTTATGAAATTGGCACTTAGCCGAAACAGAGAGTATCTTGCCGATGCAACGGCTGTTAAATTCACAAGAAATCCCGATGGTCTTATAAGCGCCTTAAGAAAACTCGGAGGCGAAACTGCAGGTGTCAAGCGCGCCACCAATGCAACAGCAAACTTATATATTTCTAACCCGATGAAAGCGGTAAACGGAAGAAAAGTATCAAACCTCTTTTCAACACATCCGCCAATAGAAGAAAGAATAAAAGCATTGGAAAATCTTAAATAGACAAATAAAAAAGGGGGTGTAAATCAATCTTATGAATTTACACCCCACAATTTTTAGTAGAGTTTTGTATATTTGTAATCAGACTCAATGCCAAGTTCCTTTAAAACTTCTTCTTTCCTTTTGGCAATTTCGCCGTCCAGCCTGTCGAAGTAGTTGTTACCCTTGGAGTCTATATCCACTATAAAGGGACCTAAGTCTTTTACTTTAAAAAACCATGCGGCTTCTATGCTTCCAAGTTCGTCTTTTAAATGTACGTCCTGAACTTCTATGGAATCTACCCAAAGGTTGGGGCTTACGGAACGGGGCGATACATGAACGCACTTTTTTTCTCTCATCATTTTTGCCGTTTCTTCGCCCATTGTGGTCTTGCCCACTATCATTTTGAGTTTCCAGTTATCAACGCTTTTTGCGCCCCATTTCTCAAAACGGATGCTTGAGGTGGGCATGAATGACACAAGACGCCATTTTCCGTTCTCCTTTACTACTATGGGGCCGTTGTGTATGAGAACATTTCGGTCATCGGTAGAGAAGGGGAGAGTATTGTCCTCGTCAAATATGTACTTCTGGAGTCTGGAACGGCATGTAAAGACTTCGCCCGTTATATACACGGTATCGCCTATTTCAAGATTTTCTATGTCCTCGTTTTTAAGAGGAGCAGTTAAGTGGTATTCTGCCATAATTAACCTCACCTTTCTATAGATTTGCAAATTCTGTAAAAACAAAGTTCATATATTCATCGGCGATTGTATGCGGAGTGAAAGGAACCAGCATAACTTCTTTAACTGAGGGAGTATTGGTATAAACTGAATATACAAATCTCGGAATACAAATCGGGTCGCTGAGACCTACCATAAATGATGCAGGTGCCTTAAGAAGCGATACGAGATTGTTCATGTCGAAATATGACAGTGTATCAAAAACCTTGTCTGTATGCTGGGGATATTTTGTAAGGAACTGATTTAAGGGGCCGAAAATACCTGTGCCCAGTTCCACTCTCTGCTTAAGACAGGAATAACTTGGAACTGCCGCGTAGCTCTTTTTGACTTTATCGTTTAGTGCCGATGCCACCATAGAAAGCGCACCGCCCTGACTTGCACCGTAGGTTACTATCCTGGTTTCGTCTACCTCGGGCAGAGAGGCGGCTACATCAACAGTGCGTACCGCATCAAGGTAAATATTTCTCATATAAAAACTTTCTTTATATAGAACATCTCTTGTCATGAGGCTTCCTCTGAAATCGCCCATTTTGTACTTGGCTTTATCCATACTGGTACCGCCCTGTGAACGGACATCTATAGCAAAACAGCATACGCCCGTTGCAACAATGGGAAGATGGATGTCTTTGCTGCCGTTACCGCCGTGATAGTAACACACACATGGCAGTTTTTCACTGCGTTTATTGGTGGGATGAGAGAAATAAGCATTTATAACGGTATCGTCGTGAGTATTAAAGGTAACCTCGTAGGTTGTGACTGTTTTGTCATATGGTGTTGTTAACTTCTTTTTATCAACAGACAAGGGAACCTCACGCATCTTCTTCACTTCATTATCCCAGAAGTTTTTTAAATCCGCTTTGATATTCGGCTCAATAACTGTTTTTATAAGTTCGTTTTCCCGTTCTTTTGCATAATTCATAGAATATACCTCCTACCTGTCGCCAAACCAGTTTGGACTTGGCATTACCGTAACTTTGCTGTCAGCATCAATTCTGCTTGATGCTCTTCTTGCTACCATACAGTTTGTACTGGTAGCGCAAGCTATACCTGCTATATGTGTGTATGCGTACTCTACATTTACCGCGAGTACCGATGTGTCACCACCCGAGCCGAGTATACCTATACCGAGGCTGTTTAATGCCTTGTAGAGGTCTTCCTCTATCTTGGCAAACATGGGGTCGGGGTGTCTTGAACCTACGGTTCTGAGACAAGCGGCTTCCTTGGCGAGGTTTGCGGCAACATTTGCTGTACCGCCTATACCAATACCCAGTACCGAGGGTGGACACACCGCACCTGCTCTTGCAGATGCCACAAAACTGTCTATTACAAACTTTTCTATGCCTTTTATACCATCGGCAAATGCCACTATTCTGTGACGTGTACCGCCGAAACATTCGCTTCCGCCACCCTTTGCCGCATAGGACATCTCTATGGAGTCGCCGTCTACAAACTGATATGTAAAGTCGGGTATGTTCATACCTATATTATTTCCGGGGTCATAGCCTGTTAGGGGGTGCTTCATGGTAGCCCTTAAATATCCGAGTTCGGTAGCCTTTGCTACGGCGCGTCTTGCGGCATTTTCAAGTTCCACAAATCCGCCTTCGAGTTCACACTTGTTACCCACCTTAAAGTAGAATATGGGCCATCCTGTATCTACACAGAGGGGATTTTCACGCACGGAAGACATCTTCATACTGTCCAGAGTGGCTATGAGACCTTTCTTTGCATCGGTGTTGGATTCACGCTTTATTGCATCTTCAAATGCAATTTGCACATCCTCGGAAATCTCCGTAGCACCTTTTTTTATGGTTTCAAAAAGAACCTTTTCGTAAACTTCGGTTTTAATCATCAGTTAAATCAATTCCTTTCATATTGTCCAGTACAAACTGAACACAAAAATCCGTGCCGTAGGGCAGGGCATCTTCGTCTATCATAAAGTCATTGTTGTGGGGAAGAGTTACGATGCCTTTTTCTTCGTTTCTTGTACCCAGTCGTACAAACACACCCGGTTTTTCCAAAAGATAATTGGAAAAATCCTCTGAACTCATCTTTACGGGCATGTCTGCCACACCGTCTTTTCCAAGAACCTTTTTTGCAGATTCCAAAGCAAGGTCAGAAATCTTGGGATCGTTATATACCACCGCATCTATAAGATTAGTTGTAACCTTGTATGTACAGCCGAAACTGTCGGCATTTTTGCCTGCCAGATTTTCTATACCGTCAATTAGCATCTTGTCAAGATTCAGGTCATATGTACGGATTGTGCCCTCCATCTCGGCATAGTCGGCAATGACATTTTGGGTTGTTCCGCCCGATAACTTACCCACAGAGCATATGTACCTTGCAAAGGGGTCTACCTTACGGGTGAGCATTGTTTGAATACCGTTGTATGTACCTACTGCCGCCGCCAAAGCGTCTCTTCCTGTCTGGGGCAGGCTTGCGTGAGCAGTATGCCCGAAAAACTCAACCTTGAAGTTACGGCATGATGCCATGGAGTTACCCTTGCATATGCCGATTTTGCCCGAGTCGAGCCAGTTTTCTATATGAAGACCTATGATAACATCTATATGCTTCATAAGTCCTCCCTTAACAAGTTCGGTTGCTCCGCTTCGCACACCCTCTTCGCTTGGCTGGAACACAAGCATAACACGGCATTTTATCTTATCTTCCATTGCCTTTAATGCTTTGGCGCTGCCAAGAAGCATAGCGGTGTGGGCATCGTGACCGCAGGCGTGCATCTTACCCGGGACTTTGGACTTAAATTCCAAATCGGTCTTTTCCTCTATGGGAAGTGCATCCATATCTGCACGGATGCCTATTGTGTAATTTGTCTTGTCGGGATTAATATATGCAACCACACTGCTCTCGCCAAATTTCTCGGTATAAGGTATATTTAGTTTGTCAAGTTCGCTCTTAACAAGTTCAATTGTTTTGGGAAGTTCAAAGTCAAGTTCGGGATATTCGTGTAGCCTGTGTCTTAGGTTAATTATATATTCTTTATCTGCATACATTGTCATACTCCTCAGATTATTATATTTGCAAGGGGAACATGCTGCTGACAGCCGTAGATGTCATTATCTGCAAGACTTCCGCTTATGTTCTTGCGTGGAAAAGTAATCTTGATGGAATTTACAACGCCGTAGGATATAATGTCTATCTTATCCTCCGCTACATCGTATGTTTTTGCTACATGATCTTTCGTGAGTTTCCCTGATACATATTCCATATCCTCTTTGCTTTCAAATATAAGGTCAAAGGTTATAAAGAGAGGTCCTGCATTTTTACTGCGGAGTATTTTGGTATAATCTATGAGTTTTTTCATTATTTTACCTCCTCAATGCTTATAACGGATGTTTCCACAAGGTTATTTACCTTTGCAAGGTGGAACACGGAGAATTCATATACCGCACCTACATGTATGTCGGACGGTGAGAACGGAAATGCAAGGTTTCCTGCGGAGGACTTTCTTCCCTCGTAGTCGCAATGGAGCATACGGCTTCTTGCAAGTGCACATACGGTATCGGCAATTTCCTGTGTTTTGCCTAATATATCCATTATTATGCCCATGGAGCTTTCGCTTCCACCGTTTAATTTGAAGGTAAGGCTGTAGCTGCCCTTGGGGAGAGTATTCTTGGTGTTTTCTGC
>JAZNJU010000106.1:0-2176 GCA_045578205.1 Clostridia bacterium
AGGTGTTTATTGGGTGTAATACGCATAAAGCCTAATGTTGAATTATTCGTATTATGAAGATCTGATGCATATTTGAAAAGTTCGCATACAAAGAACTTTACATTTTCACCCAGAATAGAATTTCCTTTGAAAGAAGGTGAAACATAGTGGTAATTGTCTCCGTCTGTGTTCACAAAAAATGCCGTTCTTGACAAAGAGAATTCCTGTATCATTTTTAACGCTTCCGCAACATTTCCGTGCTGCTGATTGACTTCCAAAAGAAGTTTTCTTATGCCGGATGCACGTGTGGCTACGGTTGAACGGCGTCTTTCTTCACTCATAATGGAAAGTAAATAAAGTGCTATGATAACTATGCCAAGAATAAAATATAACAGCACCGATTTTGAAATATCGTATGTTTTTTGAAAAACCTGCGACTCATAGCGTGCCAGCATAATGCCCCAATGAAAATCTTCCAGTGTGGAATAATGCGCATACAAATTTTCATTTTTGAAAATAGATTTGAATACTGTGTATCCTTTATCGGTAGTTACAAGTTCTTCATATGTATGACCTTCGACAAATTCCCTGTTTTTTAACTGTTTTATTGTTCCGGGTTCTTTATTTATGGTATCTATAAGGAATTTTGCATCTTGTTTGCTGTACACAAAAAGTTGAGCATCAAGTTCTTTTGCCATTTTTGTGTATTTCTCGCCAATGGTTCTAAGATGTATGACACCATAGAGAATGCCCACGGTTTCCCCGTTTGACACTATCGGAACGGCGCTTCTTATGATTTCTCTGCCGTAGCCTGTAAGGTCCTCAACTCTGCCCGATATGTAAACACCTTTTGCGGCTTCGTCTGCAAATGAGATTTTTCCGTTTAAATCAATCGTACCCACTTTTGTAGCGAATGTATTGTCGGGATTTAATATGCCGATATTGGAAAACAGTCCTATTGGTTTGAAAGAATCAAACATACGTTGGTAATCCTCACCGTCAGCATACAGTTTTGCCGCAAAGTTCGCCATTGTGACAAGGTTTTCCCTGTCGGACTTTATTTGCAAAGTAAGGTCATCCTTGATTTGTTTTGTCTGTATGTGAAGCATTTCATATGCTTCTTCCTTTGCCTCAGAATAAAAAGATGCAAACATTGAAAAAAACACTGCACATATTAAAAGTGTAGTAATGATTGCATAAAAAACCTTGTTCTGTCTGCGCTTCTTTTTTGCATAACTTAATGACATCTATTCATATCTTCTTTCGAAATATAGTAATGTTACATACATCATATCATACTTTTACAGATTTTTCAAGTGTTTATTGTGAGGCAGGGACTTATGACCTCTGCAGGTTTATCGCGACTTTTCGCTTCAAAACAGTCCACCGGACTGTTTTGTTTTTCGCTCAAAGCCTTCTCAAGGTTCGAATCCTTTTCATCTTAATTTAAAAACACAGAGGACAAAACGCCCTCTGTGTTTTTGGTCGGGATGACAGGATTCGAACCTGCGGCCCTCTGGTCCCAAACCAGATGCGCTACCAAACTGCGCTACATCCCGAAATATGCAACAGGAATATTATATCAAAACTTTCTTTTTCAGTCAAGAGTTTTCCAAATAAAAATTGACTTTCGTGTATAAATTAGGTATAATTATATTTATTACAAAAACTCAGGGAGCAACAATATGATTGAATATATTATCTCTTCTTTAAACAACATAATGTACAGTTATATACTTATAATACTGCTCGCAGCAGGAGGATTATACTTCTCTTTCAAAACACGGTTTGTACAATTCCGGCTGTTTGGACAGCAGATACGCTCGGTAACCCAAAAGCCCGATGAAAAAGGCGGAGTATCTTCTTTTCAGGCGCTCATGGTATCTACCGCTTCCCGTGTCGGAACAGGTAACATCATCGGCGTGTCCACAGCCCTTTGTCTGGGTGGTTTCGGCTCGGTATTCTGGATGTGGGTTATTGCCCTTATAGGCGGTGCAACTGCCTTTGTGGAAAGCACTCTTGCACAGATATACAAAAAGAAAGAGGACGACGGCGCATGCGGAGGTCCTGCATACTATATAGAAGCCTGCCTTGGTTCAAGAGGGCTTGCCATTGTATTTTCAATATTTCTCATACTCACCTACGGATTTGGCTTCAATATGCTGGCTTCCTACAATCTTCAATCCACTTTTTCAGT
>JAZNJU010000107.1:0-27525 GCA_045578205.1 Clostridia bacterium
GCATTTGCGAGTATTTTAACGATGCAGTGGCGTAAAAACACGCACCCAAAACGGGTTCGGATACTAACGCAACTGCTTATAAGGAGGAATAGAAAATGGCAAAACCAAGAATACCCATGGGCATGGGCGGAGCAAATATGAACAATATGATCAAGCAGGCCCAAAAAATGCAACAGAACATGCTTAAAATGCAGGAAGAAATTGAAAAAGAAGAATTTGAAGCAAGCGCAGGCGGCGGTGCCGTGACTGTCAAGATGTCGGGCAAAAAGGAACTCACCTCAGTGAACATCAAACCCGAAGCGGTTGATCCTGACGATGTCGAAATGCTCGAAGACCTTATTCTTACTGCCGTAAATGACGTAATAAGCAAGGTTGACGCGGCTAACACAAGCAAAATGAGTTCCATAACAGGCGGACTTAATATACCAGGTATGTTCTGATATTAAAAAGGGGATGCAAAATTTTGCATCCCCCAGACTGTCGAAAAAGAACGCACCGCAAAGTGAAACAAAAGTAAGGAAATGTAAAAAAAGTCCAGACCGCAAAAAGGCAGTGATGAAACTATTAATCACTAAAAAACAGGTCATAAACTTAATAGTTTTAATGAATAAGTAGAAAAAGGTCTTTTTTGAGACCTTTTTCTTTGTTTTTTTGCCTTTTTGCTATAAGCAAACTTCGCCTCTCGACGTACCTTTGTACGCCTTCTTCGCGCTTCCTCGTCTGCGTTCATTTTCGTTTGTCTGCCAGCGTGTCGACTTTACCGACACGCTGTGGGATGCAAAAAATCAAATGGATTTTTTGCATCCCCTTTTTTCACTCAAAGAAATTTACAGGCAGGAACCGTTATCGGAAAAACAACCCTTTTCAGGAGGGAAAAACTCGTCTACCGGGAAGTGAAGTTTGTCAAAAAGTTCACATGGATTACTTTCGGTAGAAACTGTGCATTCATCCTGAGGTATGCAGAAATCTATCACGGGGATGAGAAGTTGTACTTCTCTTACCAGTCTCACAATTGTGAAAAGTCCGATAGTTACAAGAACTTTTCTTGTATTTTCTCCATCCACAAGGTTCTCGTCAAACACAGAGCAGATGCACTCAGGAACGGAGTTGACATCTGTCTCTCCGCAGCAGCAACAGCAGTTTCCGCTTTCGGGCTCCGCTATCTTTGCACCAAGAACAATGGGGTCCACTACTTCTGTGTGTGCCAACACCTTACTTCATTTTAATCTTATTTTTAGCACTATCAAAAATCTCTTGGCTCACTATGGCAAGTTCGCTCCTTTCGTGATAGTATCTCTCCTCGTAGGGCACGCTTTTTCTTATTCCGAGAAGAAAGTCCTTTGTTTCTGTTTTGTTGTTCACAAGAATCCCTGCGTATATAGGGTTTTCCAAAATTCTCTTTATCGCCTTGGGGTTCCACTCTTTATTGAACTTTGTGGGAATACCTTTTGCGTTCAGAAAACCTGCAATTTTTCTGTAACCCATATTCTCTGTCACATACATACTGAAAATATCCGAAACAATCTTTGCTTCCTCCTTGTTTACTTTGAGAGTGTATGTATCCAATTTGTCGTAGCCGTATATGACATTAGGGACTCTCCCCTCCTTTGCGCCTTGCTTTTTGCCGAAAATAATTTTTTTGGAAAGAGCGCAGGATTCCTCCTGTGCCAAGGCTGCAAAAAGAGTCAGGACAAACTCCGACTCCCCCAGAACTTTCTGATTTGCGCCTATGAATATGACATCTACTCCCTGCGCTTTGAGTGTCCTTATACCCATTAAAAAATCAAGTGTGTTTCGCGCAAAACGGCTTATGTCCTTTACAAGAAGCGCGTCAAATGCTCCGTCTTTGCTCTCGTCCAGAAGTTTTTTAAACTCCGTTCTGTTTTCCATGCTCTTTCCGCTTATGCCCCTGTCTGCATAGATTTTTACAAGGACATCGCCTCTCTTTTTTGCATATTCCTCAAAAAACTTTTTCTGGTTTGTGAGTGAATTAAGTTGCTCGTCGCTTCCTGTGGATACCCTGCAATAGGCGGCATATCTCATTCAAAACACCTCATATAATTATATGAAGAATTTATGGAATAAAACAAATTTTTTACAGTTTGTTTAATGCTATTGACTTTGTTTTTGCCATGTGTCATAATAGTTGTACTATATTAAAGGATGAAAAATATGAAAAAAATTATTTCTTTGCTTGTATGCTGCAGTTTGCTGATTTGTCCGTTGTCTTGTTTTGCAAGTAATCTTGACAGCGGTGTATCCGCGGCAAGCGTCGGCGAGATAAAGCATTTTCAGAAACCGAATAATCAGGAAACTTTCGACCACAGCGACCGCCCTCTTGAAATAACCGTAACTGTGCCGAAGACCCACAACGGCGGAGCGGTTATGGCGGCGTTCTACACCGATGGTGTTCTCACCGGAGTTATTCCCGTGCAGATATCTGCCGCTACTCTGAAAGGCACCGTGGAATTCAATATGACGTCATATGACGATGACGGACTTCCCCCCACGCCGGATGTAATTAAAATATTCACATGGGATAAGGGCAGTTTAAAACCTCTGACCCTCTCCCACAATGTTCTTACAGAAAGTGTGGTAAGCACGGCAAATGCGAGAATTTCAAAGTATGTTCTGGCAAGCATCCTCGGCAAAGAAGGCATGTCAAGTGCGACGAATTACATAAGAAACAACGTGAATTTCGAAATTGAAAACCACGACAAAATCGACGCGCTGCTGGACAAAATGGATGGATGTGCCGCTATTGCCTACGAGCAAAGAAACACACATCTTCTCACAAGCGAATATGCCAGAAGACTTTTCTATGATGACATAGTAGAATCTTTCAATCTGTTGGAATCGGATACTGCCCAGAAAAACGAATTTATACGGGTGTACCGCAATCTTCCTTCGACATACAAAAATGTTTTTAAACGTCTTTCCTATCTTCTGCGAATAGACATAAGCGGATTCACAGGAGAAAATTGATTTTAATTACCAAAAGCAAAACACAGCGAATACGAAAATTCGCTGTGTTTTTTGTTTTATTACTGATTAAGAAATTCGTCGTTTATATTGAATATTGTGTCTATTGCAAGAAGTGTATAACCCGGCACCTTGGATGTGACTTCGTCATAGAATTGTTGATATAATCCCATATCTTTGACTGCTCTTATGGTTGCCCTCATATCGTCTGCCTGGGATTTGTAGACCATACGAACAAGTCTGTTGTGAATAAGAACACCTCTGTCCTGCCAGGTATAAACCTCTTTCATGGCCTCCAGAGCAGTGGTAAGAACCGACATGGAATCTCCGGGCATATCAAGATTACCATAGTTCAGAGCGTCCTCAAGACCTGCTATTGCACCGCCCATACCGTCACTTCCGCCTATTTCGATATATATTTCTTCGGATTCCATAACCATGTCGTCCCATACCGCCTGATAGTGCTTGTTACCCTCGGTTCCCTTGGGAATGCTTGTTACACAGTATTCATCAAAGTAGAACACGGCTTTTTCACCGTTTTCAAACTCCTGAAGTTCGTACCATCCAAGGAACGGTATGCCGTCTTCTCTTGTGGGGATTGGCAGTTCATAGTCCTCGTCATATTGTGTGTATTTTAACTTCTGGCTTCCGTCAAGGTGTCCCACTGTTTCGGGAAGAAGTTCCTCACCGTAGGGCTGGAAGTTCAGTTCATATTTTATGGTGTAATATTCGCCCCATTTTGCATAATATGTCTTGTCACCGGTGGAACCCGATGCAAGCACGGTTACTGCCTCGGAAGACATGGGGTCTGCATCCTGAGACTCGTACCAGCCAAGAAATTTATGATTGGTCTTAGTGGGTGTAGGGAGGGTGTAATCGGCATCGGATGCCTTATACGAAGTCTTCTGTCCGCTTACACGTCCGCCGTCAAGATTGTATGTGATGCTGTAAGAGGATTCTGAAGGTGTAGGGGGAGTTGGGGTTTCGTTTCCGCCCGTATTCTCGTTTCCTCCTGTATTTTCGTTTCCGCTATTACCACTGTTACCGCTGTTACCGCTGTTGCCACTGTTACCGCTATTGCCACTGTTTATTCCTCCGGGACGGCCGGAAGAATTTTCGTCTTCCTTGCCTGTGTCGGGATTTGGTGTTACGGGTTTGTCGGTTTCAGGAGTTTTTATAACGACAAAATCATCAATGGCAAAAGCAAATTCGCCCCTTGTCATAGGTGCTGTTGCACGGAATTTTCCGCCCTCTTCAAGGTCCATATATCCGAGACCTACGATGTTTTTCACCGCATCGGCAGCCCAGGGAGAAACCTCGTCGGAGATTACAACTTCCTTTTCGCTTTTCTTATTTATTATTCTGTCCAAAATCACGCAGACCTGTTCTCTTGTGATATTGTCTGTTCCCCCAAAGGTCCCGTCTCCCTTGCCCTTTATGTAGCCATAGTGTATGGCAGGCAGAACATGTATGTAGTACCACTGGGAGGGGTTAACATCTGTAAAAATATTGTCCGCCATTATGGTGTAGCCAAATGTGATGTTTATCATTTTGCAGAATTCTGCTCTTGTGATGGAATTTCCGGCTTTGTATGTAAATGTTCCATCATTTTCCGGAATTCCGTTTACCACGCCGGCATCATAGAGTTTCTGTATGCTTTTTCCGATTTCGGAAGCGGCATCCACATCCTTAAAAGGAGACGCCTTTACTTCTTCGGCGGTCTGCACGTCAGAGGCATCCGTCTTGGAAGCATCTGCCGCAGGCACCGAAGTGTCGGCAAAGCAAAAATTCACACTGCACACAAGCACCAACAGCACCGCAATAAGCGATATAACTTTTTTCATAAAATTCCTTCCTTTCTCCGTTGTTGCAAATCAGGCTAAATATCTCTGCACCATACAAGGTGCAGAGATATTTATACTTTCACTTATAATACTTTTTCAGTTCCAAAAAGGTTGCACTTATTTAATGTACTGTAAGTATCTTTGAACTTCGAAACTATGGCTTCCTGTTTCCTTGCCCTTAATTTCGCGTGAATCAAGAGTTGCCTTGTATGCATCACGAACCATCTTGTTTGCATATACACCGGGACGATACTTGAATCCGTCAATCTTGGACTTGAGTTTGCTCATTCCCTTTTCAATTACGTTTATTCCGTGATAGTTGTCGGAATCAAAGATTGCTGTTGCAAGGGTATCGATGCTAAATGCGTCATTTTCTTCGTAAAGTTCAAGCATAATCTTATATACAGGATAAGCCTCACCGTCCGCATAAACGTCAAGTTCTGCAAGGTCAATAAGTCCTGTGTAATCTCTGTTGAGTTTTTCCTCGTAGAAGTTCTTAATCTTGGCTACAAGTTCCAGAATTCTGTCTTCATTTTCGTAGTACTTATCCTCAAACTTGTCGTACGCGTCGTCAACCTTGTCGTTTACACCAAGAACCTTACTCAGAATCTTGTCGGCAATTTCATAAGGTGTGTAACCCTTGGGAAGTTCGCCTGTCTGGATATAGTGCATAATGACATCATTTGCCTTGTTTGCATATGTGCCGAGAAGTTCGGATACTGCATCGAGTTTTTCTTCCAGAGAGCCTTCGTATGTTGTGCCGTACCACATAACAGCGTCGTGAACAAGGATTACGTTTTCAAGAATTATGTTGTAGTATCTTATAATCGGGCTTCCGTAAACTTCGTCGATTTCGTTGTACTCGCCCTTCTTTATGCTGTAACCGCTGGTTTGAACACCGTCCATGGAAGCATCATAATCCAGGAACTCTGTAAGCCAGTTCTTTTCAAGAAGTTTCTTCACGTAGGGGTTCTGCGCCAGTGCATTCTTGGAAAGAAGTTTTTCCTCTATCTTGGGGACAGCCTTGTTGTATGCACTCTCAACAAAATCTTTCATAAAGTACACTCTTACTCTTGGTGTTGTGGTGAACTTATACTCGGTGCCCTCGATGTCATTATCCAGGTCAGCCTGAAGTTTGCTTTCTGCATCCTTAATGCCGCCTATGAATGTATCGAGAAGTGCATTTACATACTTCTCTGCGAGGTCGTGACCAACCTTATTTATAAGTTTTGTTGCCTTTTCGGGAGCAAACTCATCCATAATCTTGTCGAAATCATATTCTCCCATAAGTTCGGAGAGTATGGATATGAACATTATGTTTTCTTCGTTTACTCTTACACCGTTTCCGGACACAAAGTCGGATATGGTGTTTTTGAATGCATCAGTATTTTTGAGAGTATCTACCGCATCCTGTGCATATGTGGGAATAAGGTCTCCCAGAGTTTCTCTTGCATCGCCTCTGTCGGCAATGTAGTCATCAATGAGAGTGTTCATGTAGGAGTCGATTTCGCCGTCTACAAGAGCCACTATGTCTCCATCGAGGGTTCCGTCAATGTACTCATCTACAATAATTCCGATGTTTTCGTCTATTGTATCTTTGATAAACTGTACTGTGTCGGGATCGGTAATCTCATCGTTTGCATACTTCTTTATGAGATTTACTCCCTCTTCTTCGATGAGGTGATCAACAGTTACCTTGATGGTTGAGCCCGGCTCGTAGTACTTTTCTCTCATAATATCGGGGAACTCATCGTGCATGAGGTTGTCGATTGTATCAACAAGATCAGGGTGCTTTGTCTCGAGAGCACCGCTTGCGTAGTCCACAACCATCTCTTCGGTGTAGTCATGTACATACTGCATTATGAGGTCGTGGAGGTTTGGATTATTCCACGCTTTGTCCGCAACATCGTGAACATGTGCATGATAGTACGACTCAAAGAGTGCATTGAAGATGTCGGGGTCTGCCGCATTTACACCAAGGTGTGTTTCGTAGAAGGTGTCAAACAGCGTTCCGTTGCCTACAAAGGACTCAATCGCCTTACCGAGGTTATCATCTGTGGCAATGTAGGTCTCAAATGCCTTTTCGAAGTTGGCATCATCTTCTCTAAAGATACCAAACACGGTCTCTAAGTTGTCATCATTTGCGATGTAGAGATTTATTGCAGAGATAAGGTTGTCATCGTCTGCTATGTAGGTGTCTATTGCAGTCTGAATATCCGCATCGGTTGCGTTGTCTACAAAAGTCTCTATTGCATCTTTGAGGTTGTCAGGATCGTCAACGAACGCATCTATCGCATCGGAAAGGTTGGTGCCATATGTGATGTAGTCATCAAACGCATCCGCAAGTTTAGTTCTGTCGGATACATAACTTGCATATGCCGTTTCAAACACTGCAGAGTCGGCATAAAGTTCATCAAACAGGCTGTCGTAGGAAGCCTCATAGAATACATCGAAGTTGTCATCTACCATCGAAAGAACATTTGTATCGTTTGCAAAGAAACTGCTGATGTAGTTGTCTATATCGTTCGAAACAAGGCTGTTGAGCGAACCTGAAATATAATCCTGTGCAAGGGTATTTGCCTGTGATTCACTTACTTCGTAGCCGCTCTTCTGTATCGCAATGGTAAGTGCCGCGCGGTCTGTCTTGATTGCAGTTTCAATGTCACCTTTTACAGTGCCAATGTTTGTGCTGATCCATCCTTTTGCCTCTGCCTTTACGGAAGAATCGTTTTTAACTGCGACCTTGATTTGATCTGCTATGGCAGCGTTGCCGTTTACGTAGTTCTTGACGTAGTCTGCTATTGGGCTTGTGCTGTCTGCCGCCTCATCGAGTATGGACTCACGGAGCACAGAGCCGGAAACTGTAATCTGCGATTCGATATAGTCTGTTACAAGTCCTTTGATTGAGGACTGAGCGCCAAGAGCGAAATCATTTGTTACTGCACCTATGACAGCATCTCTCAAAGTGGAGGCTGCGCCAAGCGCGATATCATTTTTGACTGTTGCCTTTATCTGAGACTTGAGTGTGGAGAGAGGATCTGCAAACTCATCTCTTACAGCATCGATAACTTCCTGCTTGTACTGTGAGGTCGAAGATGCAAGGTCGTCTCTTACCTCCTTCATTATGATTTCCATAATTTCTTCATCAGACACTATGGCATCTATAATGGCATTCTTGATTGTAGCGTTGCCGCGGATTTTTGCATAGATATCGTCTCTTGTATCCTGCGAAGTCTCGGGCTTGTTGATATCTTTGAAAAGTCCTTTGATTTCGTCCTTGAATATGGAGCGAAGTTCCGGCTTTTTCTCGATATCTTCAATAAATTCCTGACTGTCGAGAACTGTATCAATATAGTCTACAAGTTCGGGAGCAGACACCGTCTTCTCAAAGTAAACATCGATTACGAATTCAACGCAGGCGTCAATGAGCATATCATGATACTCTGCATTATCAAGAAGCGCCTTGAGGTCGCCCAGGATGTAGTCAAAGGTTGCGTCGCTGTCGATAAAGGACTTCTTGAAGTCTTCGTTTGTGATAATCCAGTCAATTACTTCGTCCTTGGAGATAATTCTCTTTATAGCAGCATCGGTGAGAAGTTTGTTTCTCATTTCAGTGTCAGAAAGAACCTTTGTGCGGATTGATTTGTCATCAAGGAGCATATCCACAACTGTGTCATTTCTTAAGATTTCTGCAATGAATTCTTCGTTATTGATATTGTTGTCAATATAGCGGTCGATTTCTCTCATTATGAGATCTTCGGTAATAAGTTTGTGGAGAGGAACGGGTATTTGGGGATTCAATATGTTACCCTCTGTGTCCACAAGACCTGTTTTTGCCGCCTTATCCAGTGCTGCCTGGAAGAGGTCTGTGCCTGTTGTCATTTCGATATCATCAATTGTTCCCTCAAGAACACCGCCCATAGCAGTGAGAGTGTCTAAGAAGGACTTTATGATGTCGGTGTTGGAATCGTAGGCTATAACAAGTTCCGTTCTGGGTATCTTTATTCCCTTTACTGTGATATCGGTATCATAATAGAATGCCGCATACCTTGTGAAGAGATGTATGTCTATATCTCTGTTTATTACAACTTTTTCGGGCTCAAAGATTTCCCACTCGCTTCCAACCTTGTACCAGAGTTCGGGAGCGATTTCGTGAGTTTTTCCGTCGCTGTCAACGTAGCCTTGCTGCATTGTGTAGGTGTCGGGTGCTCCGAGTTTAGCATCAATCTGGCTCTGAGTAATCTTACCACCGGCAGGAATCTCATAACTTCCCTTGTTCTTGGTTGTTCCCTCAAAAAGTGTTACGATGTAAAGCGCTTTGTCCCACTTGGCAAAGAATTCCAAATCGCCTGTGGTACCGGATGCAATGGCGGTTATAACACTGCCGCTGAAAGCGTCGTTATCATACCAGCCGAGGAATTTATCTTCCGCAGTATCGGAAAGATTGGGGAGAGTGTAGGGCAAGTCGTTTACTGTGTATGTTGCTTCTCCCGGGAATATTTCAACACCGTTCGAATAGTACTTGATTGTATATTCTATGGGTGTTTCAATAGTGGTGATTGTCATATCTGCTGTGGGAACTGTATCTAATGTAACGGTTTCTTCCTTTGTTACTCCGCCCAAAATGTATGTTCCCTTGAATGTCAGTTCATGACCCAATGCAGGAACTACCGCTTCCATAGCCGCTTTGAGGAGGGCATTGTCGGAAAGTTTGCTTCCCTGAAGAATATCATAGGTATTGCCGTCGAATGTAACTATATACACGCTCTTGTTGATGTTTATTGTTACCGAAGATGTGGTGTAATCTCCTGCACCGGCAATTTTAAGGTCGGACGAAACAAGTTCTGTTTCATCATAGGAGAATACTACTGTCTCTTCAGTGGAAACATCATAACTGAATGTCAGTGTAAAGAGTACATTGTTATTTCCGCTGAGCATCTCAGGGGTTATGGGATCTGTGTTGTTGTACCAGGAAATTGTGCCGTGCTGTTCATTCTGCGAGAATGTTCCTGCAAAAGCGGGAACAACACTTTCAAAATCAAGAGCCTCGGGCGCTTGTGAATAATAAAGCATAATTCCGGCAAGGTCATCCATATTGTATGGAATGTCGGAAAGAGTTACATGTAATGTAACTTTTCTTGCATCGGTGTCATTTTCATACTTAAATCCAAGTTCGGGTGTGCCTTTTGCTGTCCACTTTGCATACACTGTTACATCGCCTGTACCTGCAGGAACCGCTGTTATGATTGTCTCTGTTGCGGTGTCCATATACCAACCCTCAAACTTGTATCCGCGTCTTACAGGAACTAAAGAAGTATCGAGAGTGTAACCTGCATTTACTGTAAGAACATCGCTTGCGGTGTATGTTGCATTGCCGTTTATTGTACCGCCCATTGCGTTGTATATAACGTCGTATGTATTGAGAATATCATTGGGTACGATTTCTATGCTTTCTGTTGCGTCGGCATTAAGGTCAACCAAACTTCCTGTTACCTTGTTCTTGAAGCCGTCGTTGGTGTAGCCTGCGGGCGCGCTGTAGGATGCAAGAACACCGGAAAGTTTGTTTCCGTTTGTATCTTCTGCTTCGCCTATCTTGTCACCATCGTATGCGTAGTATTCGGTACCGTCATATGTTATTACATAAACTGCTTCCCACTTTGCATACACGGTTACATCTGCTGTGCCTGCAGGAACAGATGTTATGATTGTCTCTGTTGCAGTGTCCATGTACCAGCCGAGGAATCTGTGTCCTGCTCTCTCTATTGTAAGAGAGGTGTCGAGAGTGTATCCGCCCTCTATGCTGATGACGTCACTTGCGGTGTATGTTGCATTGCCGTTTACTGTACCGCCCATTGCATTGTATATAACGTCATATGTATTGAGAATGTCATTGGGTACGATTTCCATGCTGGCGGAAATATAGTCATTCGGGTTTACAATAGAGCCTGTAACCTTGTTTTTGAATCCGAAGTTGGTGTAACCCGAGGGGGCATTGTAGTTTGCAAGAACGTCGGAAAGTTTGTTTCCGTTTGTATCTTCTGCATCGCCAATCTTTTCATCCTCATATGCATAGTACTTGGTGCCGTTATATGTCACGGTGTACTTTTCTTTACCGGTGCCGATGTTAATGGTCTTATCCACCTTGTCGTAACCGGAAATTTCTTCGGAATCTTCTTTTATTGTAACATCGCCGAACTTAAAGTCCACATCATATCCCACGGACTTATCTTTTGTGAATATGATGGTAAAGAGTGTTCCGCCGGAAGTTACATTACCTGTCCATGTTATTTCAGTTCCGTTTCCTGTTGCGGTGCCATTTGTTGCAGTTACCGAACTGTAAGTAAGTTCTGCAGTATCGGTTGTGCCGCTCTTCAAGTACTCATATTCAAGCACTATGGAAGTTATTTTATCAACACCATAGGGGAGTTTGTCAATTTCAACATTTATCGCAACTGTTGTATCGTTGGATTTTGCGCTGTCAAATCTGAAAGTGAGTTGTGCATTTTCTTCCCATTTTGCATACACGGTTACATCGCCTATGCCTGCAGGAACTACAGTTACAATAGCCTGACCTACTGTATCTATGTACCAACCTGCAAAGGTATAGCCGTCCCTTTCGGGTATTATGTTTTTGTCAAGGGTATAACCGTTTTCCACATTCAGCACATCATCTGCTGTGTATGTGGGCTGTCCGTTTATTGTACCGCCCATTGCGTTGTAGATGACATCATACTCGTTGCGGATATCGTTGGGCACGATTTCCATGTCATCTGTGGGGTAATCTGTAAGATCTATCTTTTTACCTGTGGCTTTGTCCTTGAAGCCGTCGTTAGTGTAGCCGGCGGGTGCGGTATATCCTGCCAAAGCATCGGAAAGTTTTGTTCCGTCGGACGCTTCGGCATCACCGATTTTGTCGCCCTCGTCCACATAGTAATCCTTGCCGTTATAGGTTATGGTGTATTCTTCGGTCTGAGTGCCGCCACCGCCACCGCTGCCGCCGCCACCGCCGGATGGTTTGAGGAAAGTAGCGGGAGTGTCCAGAACAACACCTTTGAATATGGCTTCGGTTTTATAGTTGTTGAAGTTAACTGTGCCGTTAACATCATGAACGATTACAAATTCGCCCACGGAGGAGTTTTTGTCTATAGTAACCTTGCCTTCGCCGCCTCGGAAAAGAATTCTTCCCGTAACGTCAACATTGTTTAATGTGATGTTGCCGGTTCCGACACCGTCTGCAACAACAAGGTCTCCGTTTACTTTGATGTTTTTAAGAACTATATCTCTTCCTCTTACAACGGTTGTGCCGTAGGCAGCGTCACTAAGAACACCGCCCTCGGGAAGATAGGTCTTGAAAACATTGTACATTACCTGCGCAAACTCTTCTCTTGTTATGTTTGCTTGGGGGTTGAGATTACCTTTTTCGTCGCCGTTTACATAGCCTCTTGCAGCCATGGCACTCACGGAGTCAAGCGCCCAGGAAGAAACCTTGGAGCCGTCTGTGAATCTGGAAAGAGATGAAGTGTCCTTACTGCTTAAAACCATGGCTCTTGCAATGATTGTGAACACAGATTCTCTTGTTATGTATCCTTCCGGGTTAATCTCATTTTCACTTACGCCATTGACAGTCTGCATATTTACTGCTTTCTGTATTTCGGCATAATACCACTTGGAGGGGTCCATATCGGTATATTTGGATATGTCCGCCTTAACCGTTGCACCGAATGCACGGTTAATGATGGTTGCCACCTCTGCCCTGGTAATATAGTCCTTGTGGGCGATGGCACCGTCTCCCTTTCCTTGTAATAACCCGTTATTTACAGCGTGGGTGAGCGCTTCCTCGGACCAAGTGCCCGAAGGGAAGTCTGAAAACTCACTGACAGATGCGGCACCCGCTGTTACAGACAAAGTGCCTGACAGCATAATGATTGCCAGTACAACTGCCAGAATTTTGCGTAAAGATTTCATATGCAGTCTCCTCCTTGCTTTATTTGTAATCTTCATCATTCAATTTGTTTAGGTAATATGTCTTTTTAAGACTTTTTTCAGAGTAATAATACTGCCGTACCTTTGTGACAGTGGATAAATCTCCATTGACCTTTTTGAGTTCTGATTCAAGTTCCTTAAGAAGTTCTCTTACTTTCTGGTCACATTCCAGTTCGAGTTTTGCAACTTCGCCGGAATAACTGTCCACAATGGTCATGACATTTTCTCTGTCATAACCCGATGCCACATAGTCTGCGTATGCCCTGTCTCCCATTTGCTCAAGGCGGGAAATGAAATCCGCCTGTATTACGTACAGTTCCGCAACAATCTGTGAGGGTCTGTCCTCGGGAGGGGGCTGCGGTTGCTGTTGGGGCTTCTCCTGCGGCTGCTCCTGCGGTGTGTCTGTCCCCTGTGCATCTCCGCTTGTCTCTTGTGACGGCTCCTCACCGGGCGTGCTCTCTTTGGCAGAGAGGATTTCCTCCAGGGTGATGTCGCCTTTTACAATGCTTATCGCTTCCTCCCGGGTAATCTTGCCGTCCTTTAATGCCTGAAGTTCTTCAGCCGTAAGGTCTCCGCGGATATTTATGTTGGGGTCCTCTTTGGCAAGAGTCTCCATTTCTTTTTTGTTGTTTTCCATTTTCTTTTGTATCTCATTTGAGGTGTAGCGTTTTGAGTTTACAAAAGAAACGATGTTGTCCCAGTTGAAGACAAGGCGAAGTGTATTTCTGTATCGGATTCCAAGGGCAATAAGTATTGCCAGAATAATGCCCAAGACCGAAAAAATAATGATTTTTTTAATCTTCTTTTTCTCCATTTTCTTCTCCTTTTATACAGACACATAAGGTCTGAGGTCACAAGGATACACTATAAACAATTATACTATTTTATTGTACACTCAAAGAGGCAATATGTCAATAGTTTTAACTGTCGCAAAGTGTGGATTTGTGTATCTTGCATACAATTTACCGTGAAAAGTTGGCACATACATCAACGTGTGCCTCCGGCAGGTTGTTTTTCTGCCAAAGTGCAACATCGGCACCGTCGAATTTGTACTTTGAACGGAAGGTTTTTGCATTGCCCTCGGAACCGAAGAGAATAACCTTTTTGTCGAAAACCGCAAGACCTTCCACGGTGCAAGGTCTGCCCATTCCCGTGAATACATCCAGAGTTATTTTGAAGAAAATTCTAAGATCCACAGAATAATATCCGCGATTGAACTGAACAGGTTCCACATCGGAATATATCCAGATAATCTCCGCCTTTTTCGCCTTTACGCTTATTGCTCTGTCCACAAGACACTGTCCCGCTTCTGTCAGATATACTCTTAAGTTTTCAATACATTCTTTGTCTCTGCAAGAATCATAGATTTTCTTGGTTTCTATGCAGGCTTTGCCGCTGTTACAATCTGAATTGCAATTTGAGTTGCAGTTTGCATTGCAAGAGGTATTGCAACCTGAAAGCACTTTTTCACCCATTATAATTCCTCCCAATAGCAATTTAAGTCTTTCGCTACATAATATGCTTTTCATCACTTATTGGTTACACAAAAACGGATTGAAAAAAGCCAATGTTTTTCAATCCGTTTTGTTTTAATGTTTGTTTGTATGATTTCTGACGACTTTCAGTTTAAAGGTGTCTTTCTCCAGTATATAGTCTTCCAGTACCAGTTTATTCTTTTCCCTCTGTGCGTTCTCAAACTGTGCATTTACATCATCTTCCACGGTTTCTATGTCGCCGTATTTGATAAGTTGACGGTAAGTGGGAGTTTTTTTGGGGTCTTTGTACTGGATAATAAGTTTTGCCCACAAAAACACCAAAAGAGCAATGTACAGCCAGAAAGAAGCAAAGTCCGTTCTGGCAACATCCATTTCCACACCTCTTATGTCGAAAATGTATTCACAGACCTCCAGGCTTTCACCCGCTCTCAGAGTTTCCGAAAGAGCCGCTTTAATTGGTTTGGACATCTTCGTTACATAGCCTGTCATGTTATCGGTTACTTTTTCTCTTGCTGTAGCAAGAACTGCAACCTTTTTTCCTCCTGCCTCTGCAAGATAAATCCTGTACATATCCACCACTTCACTTGCGGATATGCCGTTTTGTATTGTCTGGGTAAAGACCTTGCCCGTGTCCTCGACCGAGTCTGCCTTTATTTCAAAAAGGTAGTTGTTTCCTTGCCAATAACTGTCTGTTCTGAAGCAGGCGTTGGACGGATTTTTTTCGTCTTTTCTGCCAAGTTCGATTAATTCATCTATGACAACTGTACCCGTTTCGGAAGAAAACCTCTCAATATCAAGAGGGCTTTTTCCCATAAATCCCGTTTTGATGTAGGGAAACTTCATAACGGTAAACGCAACAAAAAGCAGGGTTATAACTATGTTTATTACAAGATATTTTCTGCGGTAGTGCTGCATTTGACTGTAGAGATATTTGTCTTTTTGCATTTTTATCACTCTCTTTCATATTCGTTGTACACATCTCTTTTTGCAACTCCTCTTTGGAGTGCCGCTTCCTTTATTGCATCTTTCTTGGAAAGACCTCCCTCTATAAGCAGGTCCACCTGTTCTTTTATGCTCATATCTTTGTATATATCTTCTTTTTCCTTTTTTTCTTCCTCGGGGTTTTTGCCCGAAAGGACAAGCACATACTCACCCTTTGGACTTACCTCTCTGTAGTGGGCAATAGCATCGGAGACCGTGGTTACCATACACTCCTCGTGGAGTTTGGTAATTTCTCTTACAATGCTTATCTCCCTGTTTCCGAAAGTTTTTTGGAAGTCCTCCAGGGTTCTTAAAAGTTTGTGCGGTGCCTCGTAGAAAATCATGGTGCGCTTTTCGTTTTTGACTGATTCAAGATGTTCTGTTCTGCTTTTTTTGTTCACGGACAAAAAGCCCTCAAAGCAAAATCTCCCCGTGTCTTTTCCCGATATGATAAGAGCATTTATAAGAGCGCTGGCACCCGGCACGGGAACGACGGAAATGTTTTCTTCTATGCACATTCTCACAAGGTCTTCGCCGGGGTCGGATATGGCGGGAGTGCCCGCATCGGTAACAAGTGCCACGTCCTCTCCGTTTTTCATAACGGAAACAAGATACTCCCCTTTTTCCTTTTTGTTGTGTTCAAAATAACTCGTGAGCGGTTTTTGTATGTCAAAATGATTGAGAAGTTTCAGAGAATGGCGGGTGTCCTCGCAGGCAATAACAGAAACGGATTTAAGCGTGTCGAGCGCTCTTATTGTGATATCATCCAGATTGCCTATGGGAGTTGCCACAAGATATAATTTTCCGTATGCCATACCTTGTCCTCCTTTATAAGTTTACATATATCGGCGCTTCCATCCTAAGAGATGGATTTGCACCTTTCATACCCTCCACCAGAATGAGCACCGGCGCTCTGTCGGGAGAGGGATGAACAAAAGTGAGACGCTTGGGTTCAAGTTTTGCACATCTCATGGAATATATTACATCACAAAGTCTGTCGGCTCTGTGCACCATAAAGAAGTGTCCTCCGAACTTCAAAAGAGAGGCGGCATTTTTGGTGATGTCGTCCAGAGTTGCAAAAATCTCGTGGCGTGCCGCAGCCTTTAAATCTCCGGAGTTTTTAAAACCTGCTCCGACTTTCATGTATGGAGGGTTGCATGTTACGGTGTCAAAAGAGCCGTCCTCAAAATGATTTTTCCAGTTTTTAATATCATCGTTTATAAAAGACACCCTGTCCTCCAGACCGTTAATGCGTGCGTTTTCCTTAGCAAGGTCAAATGATTCTTTCAGTATCTCCATGCCCACAATACTTCCTGCCCGTGTCTTTGCCGAAAGCAGAACAGGGATAATCCCGTTGCCTGTGCAAAGGTCCAGAACTCGGCTTCCCTTTAATGTGTGAACAAAATTTGCAAGAAGCACACTGTCGGTGCCGAAGCAAAAAAGGTCGGTGTCCTGAATAAGTTTCAGATTGTTTATTCCCAAATCGTCTGTTCTTCTCATATTTACCTCATATTGCAAAAAAAGGCTGCCCGAAGACAGCCTTTTTCCGGAATCGTTATTATTCGTTAACGGGAGCGCCTACGGGGCAAGCACCTGCACATGCACCGCATTCGATGCATTCGTCTGCATTGATAACAAACTTGCCGTCACCCTCTGTGATAGCATCTACGGGACATTCAGAAGCACAAGCACCGCAACTGATGCAATCATCATTGATAATATATGCCATAGTATACACCTCCTAATCTTAAGGGAGTCAAACTCCATATGCTTTGATTATATTACAAAACTTGACTAATTTCAAGTCTTTTTGACAACTTTTAATCCTCAAGTTGTTTGAGTTCTGCCATGTTGACTTTTTCCTCATCCTTGCGGGAACCTTTTTTGAGGACTTTGACATCCTTTGCCTTGTAGTCTCTGAAACTCTTGTCGGTCTCTCCCACGGCAACTGTCACAATACCCTTGAAGATATTTACACCCGTTACGGTACCTCTGCCATCGGAGGTTTCCACATATGAACCCACAGATGGAACATTTTTGGAAAGCGCTTCATACACTGCCTGCTCATTTTTGAGACAGCACATAAGTCTTCCGCAGGTTCCCGAAATCTTGGTGGGGTTTAAAGAAAGGTTCTGCTCTTTTACCATCTTGATAGAAACAGGCTCGAAATCACCAAGATAGGAGTTACAGCAAAGAACTCTTCCGCAAACACCGAGACCGCCTGTTAATTTTGCTTCATCGCGGACACCTATCTGCCTCAATTCTATTCTGGTTTTGAAAACCGCCGCCAGATCCCTTACAAGTTCACGGAAATCTATTCTTCCGTCTGCGGTGAAGTAGAAAAGGATTTTGTTGTGGTCGAATGTGTATTCCACATCTATAAGTTTCATATCCAGACCGTGCTTTTCTATCTTCTTACGGCAGGTTTCAAAAGCCTCGGCTTCTTTCTTTTTGTTGTTTTCCACGGTTTTGTCGTCTTCAGGTGTTGCAATACGGATAACCTTTTTTAAAGGCGAAACGATTTTGTCTTCTGTAACCTCTTTTGAGGCTATTGCAACAAGACCGTATTCGATGCCCCTTGAGGTTTCAACAACAACGTGCATTCCTGCCTCCAGGTTGAAATCGCAGGGGTCAAAATAATATATCTTGCCCATCTTTTTAAAACGGACACCTGTTACCTTTACCATTATTCTATTCCTTTCTTCTGACGCTTCGGCACTTTAAAAGCAGAATTGTAACTGCCATTGTAAAATTGCCGCTCGGCCCCTTTTCGCCAATGGTTTTTATGATGATATCCATTATGCTCCACAGTTTATCGGGGCTCAGGGATGAAGCGAAAGAACTTATATAATTGAGTTTGTCTTTGTTTACTATTCTGTCAGTTATGCCTTGTTTGAAAAAGTAGGCATCCCTTGCGCATATAAGCATAAGAGAAAAAACTTCGTCGGACTTTGTCTTGAATTTGTCCAGCCTTTGTGCCGCCCTGTAGGGTGCGTATGGGTCCTTGTCTTCCAGAGAGAAGAACGCATCTGCAACTTCGTCCCGAAAGGCGGTATAGTCGGCATCTTCGATGAGTTTTGTGAGTTTACCGGGGTTGCCCTCGCTGACGGAAACAAGGAAGTCGTCTGCTCCCTCGATACATGAAAGCGCCTCTTTGGAAAGGGGCTTCAAGTCCACAACCACAGACCTTGACAGGATTGTGGGAAGAATTGGCGAGAGAGTGTCGCAAAGCATAATGAAAACAACGTTTTGGGGAGGCTCCTCAATGATTTTGAGCATCGCATTCTGAGCGCCCACGGTGGCAAGGTGCATTTCTTCCGCCACGATTACCTTGTAATCCGACATGACGGGTCTTGTGTACACCTCTGTCTTTATGGCGCGGACATTTTCCACACCCAGAGAGGCTTTGTCCTCGTCACGCCGCAGATAAACCACATCGGGATGGCACTTTGCATCATGGCTCAGGCACGACGGACACACTCCGCAGGACGAATGGGAAGAGCAGACAATAAGGGACAAAATGTATTGCGTTACCGTCTTTTTGCCCATGCCCGAAGGAGCGTTTATTATATACGCCTGGCTCAGTTTGCCTCTTGATATTGAATTTTGGAAAAGACGGGCAACATCTTCCCGCCCCCTTGGTATATTCATTGGTCAGACCTCTTTGTACGCATATATCATAATTATATACCTAAAGAGCGCCAAAATCAAGTATTTTGTTTTGTACCTTTTTGCTATCCCCTTAAAATTGTATGGAATAAGGGGCTATAAAAACAAAGTTTTTTTACAGCCCTATGGTAACAACCCTGTCATCCTGTGTAAGCAGGATTACGGAAATCTGGGGAAAAGAATCTGCAAGTTCTTTTGCTTTTTCCTCCCCTGCCGCAAAAAACGCAGTGGAGAGAGCATCTGCAAGAGCGGAACTTTCGCATATTACCGTTACGCTTTTAAGTTCGGAGCGTGAGGGGTATCCCGTTTTGGGGTCTATGATGTGGTGATATATTCGGGAATCCTTTTCAAAATACCTTTCGTAAGGTCCGCTTGTGACAACGGATGTGTCCGACACGGTAAGTGCGCGGAAATATTCTCCCCTTTTGGCAAAAGGTCTCTGAATTCCTATCCGCTTGTCACTGCCTATTACATATATATTGCCTCCTATGTCTATTATGCCGTCGGAGATACCTTCTTTTCTTAAAATTTCCGCCACCCTGTCTGCCGCATAGCCTTTTGCAACCGCCCCCAGAGTTATGCTCATATTGTCTTTTGTGAGAGTCACGGATTTATCCGCGGGGTTTAAAACTATGCTTTTGTAATCCACCGAAGACTTTGCTTTTTGAATGTCGCTTTCGGACGGGATTTCTGGATTTTGCGCTCCGATGTCCCAAAGAACGCAGAGCGGATTTACGGATATATCGAAGTTTCCTTGGGTTTTGTCGGAAATATCCAGAGAAAATTCAATAAGTTCGTAGACTTCATCCGACACTTGCACGCTTTGCCCTGCAGGCGCAGAGTTTATTTTCCACACATCGCTTCCCGAAGATGTGGCGCTCATGAGTGCATCCAGCCTTTTTATTTCGTCCATTGCCTTTTTTGCGTGGAGTTTGGGATTTCGGGATTTTACCGTAATGCTTATTGCGGTGTTCATTGCATAATCTGTAACGGTAACCGTCTTTTGGGAAAACAGAACAGCAATAATTATCACAACCGTCAGTACAATTGCGCCAAAAACATACTTTTTCAATCCCTCACCCCGTTTTGGGAAAGAATGTAGTCCATAACCTTGTATGCATGGTCAAAATGGTTTTTGCTTTTTCCTTTTTTTATCTCACTTTCTGTGCGAAGACGCATTGCCACATAAAGATTGTCTGTGGGTATGCCCATCTTCTCAAGATAGGGATTTCCTGCAACACTTATGCCGATTACATCACCGCTGTTCGGGCTTATGAATTTTCCGTCGCCCTCTTTTGCGTGGGAAGATATGTCTTCATAGGAGCCGTCGTAATCCTCAAGAGCATACTTGTGCACGAGCATAAGAGAGTGATCTCCTGCAAACATTGTTGCCTGTATTTTGTTTACGGTTGCTTCGTCCACACTGCCGTCGATGTCGAAATCGTGGACTATGGAATCAAGATGAAAAGTCTTTTCGCCGTCGCCGTCCACATCTTCAAGAAGTCCGTTTTCTGCAAAGGATTTTTCCATGGTATCGGCTGTTTCGCTTGCAGTCAAGGCGTCGGAAAAATACACAACCTTTAAGTCGATATCCTTTCTGTCTACACAGGAACGTATTCCGATAACAAGCAGAACGGTGATAAATACAGTCACTATCAGGTGCGTTTTATAGTAATAAAAGAAATTGTCTATTTTCTCTTTCATTGCAAAATTCTCCTTTGTACGATTGACAAAATGCAAGTCTTTTTAACATTATAAGATATCCAAAGCCCTCGTGTCAATCGCGGTATTTGAACTTTTTGTTAATTTATTTTGAACAATCAATCTCTTTGTGATATACTATAAGCAGTTGCGATAATAAGGATGATGAAAATGACAAGTTTGCAAAAGGCACGCGAAATAGCCGAACTGATTGCACAAAAGGGCGGACGTGCCTACTACGTGGGCGGATTTGTGCGTGACCGCCTTATGGGCAAAAAAACTGAAGATATAGATGTGGAAGTACACGGCATAGAACCCGAGGTGCTTTCGGACATACTCGAAAAGTCGGGCAAAACGCTGGAAATGGGCAAAAGTTTCGGAATATACTCCCTGAAAGGCTACAACATCGACATCGCCCTGCCCCGAACAGAAAGGCCTCTGGGGAGCGGTCACAGAGATTTCGACGTGAAACCCGACCCTCACCTTGGCACACTTCTTGCATCAAAACGCAGGGATTTCACCGTAAATTCTCTTATGCAGGATATCCTGACAGATGAAATAACCGACCACTTCGGCGGAAGAGAGGACCTCAAAAAGGGCATTCTCCGCCACGTAAATGACGCTACTTTTCCCCAAGACCCCTTGCGTGTTTTGCGTCTGGCGCAGTTTGCATCACGGTTCGGATTTACTCCACACAAAGACACAATAGAACTGTGCAAAAAAATAGACCTCTCCGCTCTTTCACGCGAGAGAGTTTTTGATGAACTAAAAAAAGCGCTTCTTCTTTCGGAAAAGCCATCCGTGTTTTTTGAAACCCTCAGAAAAACAGACAGTCTGTCGCAATGGTTTCCCGAACTTGAAGAGTTAATCGGCATAGAGCAAAACCCCGTGTATCACTCCGAGGGAGACGTGTGGACCCACACAATGATGGTAGTGGATGAGGGAGCAAATTTACGGGGCAAGGTTTCAAACCCTCTTTGGTTTATGCTCGCCTGCCTGTATCACGACTTGGGCAAGATAGTAAGCACAGTTGTAATAGACGGTGTTATACACGCATATAACCACGAAACAGAGGGTCTGCCCATCGTTGAAAAGGCACTAAAAAGGCTCACGGGCGAAAAAGCGCTCAAAAAATATGTTCTGAACCTCTGCTCTCTGCACATGAAACCCCGGGTTGTGGCGGGAGCAAATTCTTCGGTGAAAACTACAAACAGAATGTTCGACGATGCAACAGAGCCGATGGACCTTATATACATTTCCCTGGCAGACAGCAGAGGAAAGATTCCTCCGTCCGACGAAGAAAAAACCACGAAATTTCTTCTGGAAAGATACGAGACATTCAAAAAAACCATGGAAAAACCGTATGTGACGGGACAGGACCTCACGGAAAACGGCATTGAGCCAAACGAAAACTTCAAAGAAATCCTCGCCCACGCTCACAAACTCCGCCTCGCAGGGGTGGATAAGGAAAGTGCACTGAAAGATACGCTGGCTTTTGCAAGAAAGAGAACGCAGGGGATTCTTTCGGATTAAAGAAACAAAATCTTTTTAAAGGATTTTAGTTAAAAATTGTAGGGTGAAGCCTTTAGGATGCACCGCAAAGGAAAAAGGTTTTTAATGAGTTCCTCATCACTTAAATAAGTTATAAGTTTTAATTACTTGGGAAAGACCGTAGGGGTGACCTGCAGGTGTCACCCCTACCACCCCTCCCCGTCCGCTGTGCAATACGCAGGGAAAATCAAAAATATAAAAGGCAAAGTTTTATCGCCGTTGCGGAAGCAGAAATTTTTTCCGCAAGTCCTCACTAAACGGCACTTGTATAAGGAAACTGAATTAGTACAAGTGCCGTTTGCGATAACTTTGCCTTTTCTCTTTTTGCTTTTTTAAACCCTGCGTATTACAATGCGGCATTGAAATAAGGTAGTTTCGCATACGCGAAACAAAATTTTATTTTTCTGCGACAGCAGAGATATCATCATTGGCAGAAATGAATCTTTCTTCTGCGTCTTGTTGGATTTTTTTGAGTGTTTCAATTACATCTGTTATTTTGTTGAATAATTCATAATACATCTTTTTGTAATCTTCCATTTTGAATTTCTCCTTTTTTAATTAGTAAAAACTTGATATAAATTAAAAAATGCGCCGGCGCAGAGCCGACGCACGAAAAATGCACGACTCCTATTTGTTACCACACAAATTGATATACAAAGACAACGTATATTTAACAGAGTATGCATTTTTGCCGAAACAAAAAGTATACGTTGTCAAAAGTACCATTATTCAATTTGTGTGGTAGGTTCATGTTAACATATATATATTTAAAAGTCAACACGAATTTTGTCGAAGGATATTTTGTTTTTAAAGATTTCGCCGAAGGCGACACAAATCAGTTTTGCGGAAGCAAAACTACCTTATTTTAATACCGCATTGGACTTTAGAGCGTTAAGAAAACCCCAATTAAAAACGCAGATACACCGCAAACGGCAAACGCAATAATTCAGTTCCCTTATGCGTTTGCCGTTTAGTGAGGATGTACGGAAAAAATTTCCGTTTCCGCAGCGGCGGTATGTATATGTGTTTTTAATTGGGGTTTTTAGTTCTAAAGTCCACGCGGGGGGCGGGTGTCAAGAGGGTATTCCCCAATACCCTCTTGGGTTTTGCTTCTTTGCCCCCAAAGAAGGCTTTTGTTTCTTTAATCCGAAAGAACCCATGCCTACCGCACTTGTCCGTTTCCTTTTATTACATACTTGTAACTTGTAATTTCTTTAAGTCCCATGGGGCCTCTTGCGTGGAGTTTCTGGGTGCTTATGCCTATTTCCGCACCGAAACCGAACTCAAACCCGTCGGTAAATCTGGTGGACGCATTCACATAGACTGCGGCGGCATCCACAAGTGCGGTGAAAACTTCGGCAATTTCCTTGTCCTCGGTAACGATACATTCCGAGTGTCTGGTGGAATATTTTGCAATATGCTCTATGGCTTCTTCCACACTCTCTACACTTTTTACACTCACGGCATAGTCCAGAAATTCCGTCATGAAATCTTCGTCGGTGGCTTCCCTCACTGAGGTGAGTTTTTCCTTTGCAATCCCTTTTGCATACACCTTTACATTCTTTTCGCAGAACGCCTTGTCCACTGCCTTGTAGAAATCATCGCCCACGTCTTTGTGAACAAGGAGAGTTTCCATGGCATTACACACGGACGGACGGCTGAGTTTTGCGTTCAGCACGATATCCACCGCTTTTTTGATATCGGCAGATTTATCCACATACACGTGGCAGTTACCCACACCTGTTTCAATTACGGGTATTGTGGAATTGTGAACAACCGCATTTATGAGCCCTGCTCCTCCGCGCGGTATCAACACATCTATGTAGTCTTTAAGTTTCATCATTTCGTTGGCGCTTTCTCTTGACGTGTCTTCCACAAAACCTATGAGATTTTCGTCGGCACCCATATCGGAGAGAGCCTTTTTCATTACTTTAACTATGGCGGTATTTGTGTTTATTGCCTCTTTTCCTCCGCGAAGAATCACCGCGTTTGATGCCTTGAGGCAAAGTACAGCCGTATCCACGGTCACGTTGGGACGGGATTCATAGATAATTCCCACAACACCCATAGGCACGCGGACCTTTTCGAGAATAAGTCCGTTGGGTCTTGTAACTTTCTCCATAACTTCCCCGACGGGGTCCGAAAGTTCAGTAACCTTAATTACCGCATCGGCGCAGGCAAAAATCCTCTTTGTATCAAAAAGAAGCCTGTCGCACATTGCCTCGGAAATGCCGTTACTGCGTGCATTCGCCAGGTCTTTTTTGTTTTCCGTTTCTATGTACTGCGCATTTTCCTTTAAAGCGTAAGAAATAGCAGTAAGCATTGAATTTTTGTACTCACTGCCTTTGCTTGCAATAAAGAGCGAAGCCTTTTTGGAAAGTTTCCCTGTGTTTTCCAGAGCGGTCACTTTTTAGTCCTCCTTTTTTGCGCGGAACAAAGTTCCTACCTTTGCTCCGTCCAGAAGTTCATATATGATGTCGGGGTCTGCTCCGTTTAGTATGAACATATCTGTTCCCCCGGCATTTGCGATTTCTGCTGCGGTTATTTTTGTAATCATTCCGCCTGTTCCCCTCTCGCTTCCCGCACCGGAGGCAAGAGCGCGTATGCTGTCGTCCACTCCCTCAACAAGAGGTATGAGTTTTGCATCGGGATTTTGGGAGGGGTTTTTGTCGTAGAGACCGTCTATGTCGGAAAGAATAACAAGAAGGTCTGCACCGATAAGGGTTGCAACGGTTGCAGAGAGTGTGTCGTTGTCGCCGAATTCTATCTGCTCTGCACTGACGGAGTCGTTTTCGTTTACTATGGGAATTACTCCGAAACCAAGAAGTGTTTCAAAGGTATTCTGGGCGTTTTGTCTGCGAAGAGGGTTGTCCACAACATCCTTTGTGAGAAGAAGTTGGGCAACGGTGTGGTTGTAGTGAGAAAAAAGTTCCGAATAGAAATCCATAAGTTCACACTGACCGATGGCGGCAAGAGCCTGCTTTTCCGTTGTTTTGGACGGGCGCACGGTAAGGCCCAGTTTACCCATGCCGATGCCCACTGCTCCGCTTGTTACAAGGATTACCTGTTTTCCCTGATTTTTAAGGTCGGAAAGGACTTTGACAAGTGCCTCCACACGGCGTATATTGATGCCGCCTCCCGAATATGTAAGGGTGGATGTTCCCACTTTGAAAACTACTCTTTTTGCGTCTTTAAGTGTCATAATATCACTCCTAAAAAGATGGCTGCAGTAAAGTATGCGAAAGTCAACCTGCGCATAATCCACCACAGCCTTTGTCTCAATTCAATCAAAAATTACTGACGGAGATTTTCTCTTCCCTGTCTTACCTTGTCACCGACACTCTTGATGTCTGTTTCCACTCTTTCCAGAAGTTCGTCGGCAAATTTTATTGCAGCAAGTTTGATTTCTCTGCCGTCTTTCTGCGCCTTGGAAATAATGTCGTTGGCATTTGCAGTTGCCTGCTTGGTGATTTCGTGTTCATCCACCAGACCCATAATTTTGTGTTCTGCCTCTTTAATCTTGGCATCTGCCTGCTTCTGCGCATCGGCAATAATCTTCTTGGAATCTTCAGCAATAGACTTTGCTACACGAAGTTCATCGGGAAGTTGGAGGCTTATATCGTTTATAAGGGACATAACTGCCTCTTTATCGATAAAAGTCTTTTTAATAATCGGGATTTCAAACCCCTTTTCTATAATTTCTTCAAGTTCGCTGAGCATTTCTATAACGTCCATTTTAACTTCTCCTTCCGTTAATCTTTGATTATTGGTTTTATTTATTATTATCAGGATGTAGTACCTGCTGTGATTTTTGCAATATTTCGTCACTTAATATGTCGGGAACAAGTCCGTCCAGACTTGCACCGTGACGGGCAATCTCTTTTACTATACTGGAACTTAAGTACTGATACTTGGCACTTGTCATCATGAAAAGTGTCTCTATGTCTTTGGACAACTTGTGGTTCATAAGAGCCATCTGAAATTCATACTCAAAATCCGAAACCGCGCGAAGCCCTTTTATGATAAACCTTGCACCCTTGTCCTTCATGTAGTCAACCAGAAGTCCCGAGAAAGTATCTACTTCCACGTTGTCAAGACCATCTGAGGCCTTGCGTATCCACTCCATCCTCTGATCGATGGAAAACATGGGTTTTTTGGAACTGTTTACAAGCACTGCCACATAGACTTTGTCAAAAGTTCTGGCTGAACGGCGTATTATGTCCATATGCCCGTTTGTAACGGGGTCGAAACTTCCGGGATAGACCGCTATTCTTTCCATTGATTACTCTTCCTCCAATACCAGAAGTCTTACCTTGCCGTAGGTCTTGTCCTTTACGGGGACAAACCCGCACAGGGAAAAATCGCAATCCGGACTGCATTCGCACACAACAACTCCGTCGGGATTAAGCAAGTTTCTCTCCTTGATGATGGCGAGGATTTGCTCATAAAGACCCGATTTGTACGGCGGGTCTAAAAAGATGATGTCGAACTTTTTGTCCGTTCCTTTTACAAACGAAACCGCATCGCCCGATATAACACGGGACTTATCTTCCAGACGCGCTTTGGATATGTTGCTCTTTACAACCTCAACTGCCGCAAGAGAAGAATCCACAAATACGCACTCCTTGCCGTAACGGCTGAGAAGTTCAATTCCCAGTGCACCGCTCCCTGCAAAAAGGTCCAGTCCGACACTGTCTGCAACACGGTCAAAAAGCATGGAGAAAAGCGCTTCCTTCACCCTGTCCAGAGTAGGTCTGGTGTCCGTGCCCGAAAGAGTATTTAATTTAAGCCCTCTGAGGGTGCCGGAAATAACTCTCACTTTACACACTCCTTGACTGCCTTTGGGGCGCAAAACACCTATGGGCACTTGTATCCATTTATAGTTATTATATAATCATTATACTGTCTTGTCAAGAAGTATAGAGGAATTTGCGTCAATTTATTTGTGAAATATTGTAAGATAGTCTTTTTCTTTTGGGAAAGAAACAAAACCTTTTTTAAAGGAATTTAATTAAAAATTGTAGGGTGCAGCCTTTAGGATGCACCGCAGGGAATGTTTCAAGGAGAGGTATATTTAGTTTTTAATGAGTTCCTCATTTCTTAAATAAGTTGTAATTTCTAATTATATGTGATAATACAGCAGAGAGGCTCAACAGCGAGCCCCTCTGCACTCCCCGCCGTCCGCTGTGCAATACGCAGGGAAAGCAAAATAAAAAGCCAATTCTATACCGAACGTTGCGGACGCAAGAATTTTTCTTGCTTGTCCTCACTAAACGGCACTTGTATAAGGTAACTGAATTAGTACAAGTGCCGTTTTC
>JAZNJU010000108.1:0-5167 GCA_045578205.1 Clostridia bacterium
TCTTCCTAAGACCGCTTGGCCTCCGACTTGACGGCAAAGCAGTTGAAATCATATCGGGACTTTCGGAGGGTGAGGAAGTTATTGTGGACGGAAAAGACTTCATAACCGAAACAAACAATAAAATCAAAATAGTAAAATAAACCGCGAAAGGAAGGCACAAAGTAATGAATATAAGCAGTTTGTCCGTAAAACGGCCTATTGCCGTTACTATGATTGTACTTATTTTCGTGGTAATAGGCTTGTACTCCGTGTCAATGCTGCCTATGGAAATGCTCCCCAAAATGGAACTTTCCATGGCACTTGTATATACTTCATACCCAAATGTAGGCTCTCAGGAAGTTGAAAATCTGGTAACAAAAACCGTGGAGAGTGCGGTCAGTTCCGTCTCGGGTGCCAAGGGCATAACCAGTCAGTCCTCCGAGGGCGCCAGCATGGTTATGATAGAGTTTTCTTCCGACACAGATATGGATACCGCCATACAGAATCTTAAGGACAATGTAGGTCTCATAGAATCTTACCTGCCCGACGGTGCTGCAGAGCCCATGATACTGAAACTTGACACGTCCATGATGCCAAGTGCAATGATGAGTGTATCCTATGAGGGAATGGATCTTATTCAGGCCAAAAAATTCATGGAAGAAAACGTGGTAAACAAGTTTGAAGCGATAGACGGTGTTGCCTCTGTCAATGTTACGGGCGCAAATGACCGTATTATAGAACTTGAAGTAGACCCCGAGAAACTTTTTGGTTACGGTGTAAGTATGTCCGATGCGGCAGGAGCAATTGCCGCACAGAATATGAACCTGCCTGCAGGCAGTATAACCAAAAGCGGAAGAGAGTTTCCTTTGCGTGCAGTGGGTAAATTTTCTTCGGTTAAGGATATAGAGGAAGTTCCGCTGGTTACCCCTATGGGTCAGGTGGTGTACTTAAGGGACATAGGAACTGTGTCCGATACATACTCGGATTCTTCCACGATATCCCGATTAAATTCAAAGGATTCTCTTGCCATAAGCATTACCGCAGAATCCGACGCCAACACCGTTGAGGTTGTCGATGCCTTGTATGCAACTTTGGACAACATCAAAAAACAGTACCCCAAATTTTCCTATGAAATGACAATGGAACAGGGTACATACATAAAGGATTCCATATCCAGCGTTGCCTCCAATGCTGTTACGGGTGCGGCGCTTGCAATCCTCATTCTGTTGCTTTTCCTTGCAAACTTCAAGACATCACTTGTAATCGGTGTATCCATGCCGGTATCGGTTGTAACCACATTTGTCGGCATGTATTTTTCGGATATGACCTTGAACGTGGTGTCGCTTGGAGGTCTGGCTCTGGGCGTCGGAATGCTTGTGGATAACGGTGTAGTTGTACTTGAAAATATTTTCCGCCGCAGGAAGGAACTTGGAGAAGATGCAGTTACATCTTCCGAAAAAGGTGCTTCCGAGGTTTTTGGCGCAGTTGTTGCATCGGTTATTACAACCTGTATTGTGTTTGTTCCATTGCTTTTTGTGGACAACATAATGGCGGTTATGTTCAAACAACTTGCCTTTTCCATAATATTCTCCCAGGCTTCGGCACTCATAGTTACATATCTTCTTGTGCCAATGCTTTCGTCCCGCATAACCGAAGACAAACCAAACAAAAAACTCGCCTTTGTGCTTGTGCCGTTTGAAAAGTTCATGAACGCGGTGTACAGGGTATATGAAAAACTATTAAGAAAAGTCCTTATGCGCAGAAAGAGATTTATGTTTTCTGTCATGGCTGTATTTGTAGTATGTATGGTAGTTCTCGGAATGATTGGTATGACACTTATGCAGAGTACCGATGAGGGAACAATTACCGTGAGTGCAACCCTTCCCAACGGAACGACTTTGGAAGACACCAACGAACTTACCCTCAACATAGAAAAAATCATTTCCGATAACGAAAACGTCGAAAATGTTTTTGCAACAGCAGGCTCGGGAGGAATGAGTGTGCTTGGCCAAGCCTCATCAAATGCGTCGAGCATTACCGTGACACTCAAAGAAGACAGAAAGAAAACAACAGATGAAGTGGAACAGGAAATCCGCTCCGCACTTTCCGATATTGTTGGTGCACAGATAACAGTATCGAAATCTTCCGCAATGAGTATGGGAAGCGGCGGTGTTGAATTCGAATTTACGGGTACCGATGATAAGGAACTTGCCGACTATGTTTTAAAAGCAAGAGATGTTCTTTCCGACATAGACGGCGTTGTGGAAGTTGACACTTCCATTGCCGACACCAAACCCGAAGTTCAGATGATTATAGACTCCGACAAAGCGGCACGTTACGGACTGAGTACCGCAACGGTTGCAAATTATGTAAAGAGTGTTCTTTCGGGTACAACTGCAGGAACATATACCGAGGGCGGTATGGAATACGACATAGACATTGTATATCCTGACGGATATGCAAAATCGGCGGACGAACTTAAAAATCTGCGCATAAAGACAATGACAGGTCAGTGGATAACCCTTTCCGATGTGGCGGACATCACAGAAAAAGAGGGCTACACAACCTTGACAAGAGTTGATCAGAAAAGGGTAATTACTCTTTCTGCAAAGATATTCGACACCGATATGGCAACCGTCACAAGAAAATTTGACGAAGGTATGAAGTCGCTGCCTGTCCCGGACGGAATAAGCCGTACCTCGGGCGGTGAGTACGAGATAATGATAGATGCCATGCTCTCACTTGTGGTGGCAATACTTCTGGGCATACTGCTTATGTACATGGTAATGGCGGCACAGTTCGAAAGCCTCATGCAGCCTTTCATAATAATGTTTACCCTGCCTCTTGCCTTGATTGGTGTAGTCCTGGCACATGTGGTATGGGCAATGCCGCTTTCGGTAGTAAGTTGCCTCGGAATACTCATGCTCATGGGTATAATAGTAAATAACGCCATAGTGCTTATTGACTTTGTAAACACAGGCAAAAAGGAAAACCCCGATATGGACCGCACAGAACTTCTTGTGTATGCAGGCAAAACAAGAATGAGACCTGTACTTATGACGAGCCTTACATCCATTTTGGGATTTATGCCGATGGCACTTGCTATGGGCTCAAGCGGCGGAGAGATGATGCAGCCTCTTGCAGTATCACTCGTGGGCGGTCTTGCAATAGGAACTGTGCTTACACTTCTTGTAATCCCCGTTGTTTACACTATGTTTGATGATAAAATCCAGAAAAGAAAACGAAAGAAAGAACTGAAAAGAAAGACTGCTTAAGAATAAGTTCGGTTGGAATTTTAGTGAAAAAATATATTCAGTATTCTGACTCTTGATTGCGCAGATTCAATGCCATGGCAGGAAAACTCATTGACGAAGAGTTTACGTTTTCTTTGGGTTGTTCCTGTGCGCAGGTGGAAGAGTACATAAAATCAAGAATATAAAAATAAAAAGGACAGATTTCGTTTCTGTCCTTTTTGTTTTAAATTACATAAGTTTTTCAAGTCTCTTGTTTATTTCCTTTAAGAAATCTTCGGTATTAACCTTTGTCTTCTTTTCAAGTGTAGACATGGAGTAAAGGTCTCCTGTCATAACACCCTCTTCAATGGTCTGTATGGTAGCCTTTTCCATATTCTCCGCAAAGGTGCAAAGTTCGGGAGTGTTGTCCAGTTCTCCTCTCTTTTTGAGAGCCCCTGTCCAAGCAAAGATTGTAGCCACACTGTTGGTAGAGGTTTCTTTGCCTTCCAGATGTTTGTAGTAGTGTCTCTGAACTGTTCCGTGAGCCGCTTCGTACTCATACACACCGTCGGGAGAAACAAGAACGCTTGTCATCATAGCAAGGCTTCCGTAGGCTGTTGCTATCATGTCGCTCATTACGTCGCCGTCGTAGTTCTTGCATGCCCAGATGTAACCACCCTCGGAGCGGATAACTCTTGCAACCGCATCGTCTATGAGTGTGTAGAAATATTCAATACCGAGAGATTCAAACTTTTCTTTGTATTCGGTGTCGTATATTTCCTGGAATATGTCTTTGAAAGTGTGGTCATACTTTTTGCTTATTGTATCTTTTGTTGCAAACCACAAATCCTGTTTTAAATCGAGAGCAAAGTTGAAGCAACTTCTTGCGAAACTTGCAATGGATTTGTCCTTGTTGTGCATACCCTGGATTATACCGTCGGAATCGGAAAAATCGTATATGAGTTCTCTCTTTTCGTTTCCGTTTGCGTCCACAACGCTAAGGTATGCCTTACTGTCCTTTGCCACTTTCATTTCTGTGTTTTTGTACACATCGCCGTAGGCATGACGGGCAATGGTAATGGGTTTTGTCCAACTGGGGATGTAGGGTGTTATACCCTTAACAATGATGGGTGTTCTGAAAACAGTACCGTCAAGGATTGCTCTTATGGTACCGTTGGGGGATTTCCACATTTCCTTTAAGTTGTATTCTGTCATTCTTGCGGCATTGGGAGTTATTGTTGCACATTTTACCGCAACACCGTATTTTTTTGTAGCCTCTGCGCTATCTACCGTAACCTTGTCGTTTGTGTTGTTTCTTTCAACAAGTCCAAGGTCGTAGTATTCGCTCTTTAAATCAACATAGGGAAGAATAAGGATATCCTTTATCATCTTCCATATTATTCTGGTCATTTCGTCTCCGTCCATCTCAACGAGTGGAGTTTTCATCTGAATTTTTGCCATGTATAATCAGTCCTTTCCTTGTAATTTTGTGTAGTTCAAAAGTCCGCCTGCAAGCACAATTTCCTTTGCTCTTTCGGACAGTTCGCACACACACTCGATTTTTTCGCCTGTGGTCTTGTTTACCACAACAGGGTTTTTCTCGTCTCTGATGGTTTCTATGAGGTTTTCCACCAGAAGTTCATCGCCCTCTGAAATCTTGTCGTAGTCGTTTTCATTTAAGAAGGTGAAGGGGAGTATTCCTGCATTTACAAGGTTTGCACGGTGAATACGTGCAAAGGACTTGGTAATAACGATTTTAACGCCCAGATGCAAAGGTGCAAGGGCAGCATGTTCTCTGGATGAGCCCTGACCGTAGTTGGAACCGCCGACAATAATGCTTTTTCCGAGATTTTCCGCTCTTTCGGGGAAGTTTTCATCACAAACCGTAAAGCAGTGCTTTGATATAGCAGGTATGTTGGAACGCAGGGGAAGAATTTTTGCACCTGCAGGCATAA
>JAZNJU010000109.1:0-26465 GCA_045578205.1 Clostridia bacterium
ATGTGGCCAAGCATGTAGTCACCTTCACGACTGGGGAATTCATTAAAATCTTTAATAGCTTCTTGTAGTTCTACCTTGGTTTCAGGCTTGAAATTCCAGGGCAGATTGCCGAAGGTGCCATTATCAATAATGTGCTGCGCCATTGCAATTTCTGTTTCAACTCCATGACCGGGAACCATGCCCTTCCTTGCCTTGCTCGTTTCAGTTTCGAGAGCATCAAGGCCAAGCAAAATAGTGTTTTGCACTTCGTTTTTCGCCGGCACACGATCTAAAATCCAAAGCCACTTGTCTTCGATTCCTGCTTCTGCTATGATTCTGGTCACTTCTTCCGGCGGATTGGAATACACATACTGAATGGGATCATCCATATCAAACAGTTTTTTGTTTTCTCTGTAATACATCGAAACATCATCTCTGTATGTCATCGCTTTCGCAGAGAGCTGAAGAAAACTCCGCTGCGTGGAATCGGCCGTGTAGAAATTTTTAACGGTAATTTCACCATAGGAATTATTCTGCGAAATAGCGTAACGCACATTAAGCGCTACATTGTCATAAGCGTCTATACCGCAGTTACCGGAGTCCATATAAAGCGCCGTGCCCCAACCCGAGGTTGCATGGCTAAAGTAGTTACCCCGAATTTGAGTGCGCTTGGTGCTGTTGGTTTGCTTACCAAAAATATACAGGCAGCCTCCATCATTTGACGAGGTCGTAACATTCTCGACACGGTTATACAAAATTTCATTACCGCCGGCACAGGTATTGTCGGTGTGTTGCCAACCCCAACCAACACTCATGCCGGAATAAGGCACATCATAAATGGTGTTATGAACAATCTTCCAATCTTTTGTGTACATCAAAAAGATGGGCACACCAACCCAGTAAGCCTGACCGACACGGGTAAAGTAGCAGTTTTCGATTTTGTTATTCACACAAATGCCGTCGCTTCCCTGGGGCATCACATCATAACTCCACGCCCAAACAGCATTCATGCAAAAGTCTTCGACCTTGGTTTTGATAAAGCGTATGTAGCGCCATTCTTTATCGCTTTCTACATCAACCTTCATTCTGTGACTAACAGGATCGGTAAAACTTGCAACCGTTTCATAGGTTTTGAATAATCTGTCATTTGAAATCTGAATTTCAAAATTGCTTCTCTCAATTTCGGTTGAACCATCGGGAAAGTTAAATTCAATGCTCTCCAATTTCACCTTTGAAAGCATTTCGATTTCAAACCACTGGTATTCGCCTTCCTCTATAAACGGATCAGAATACCATCCGCCGCCGGGATTCATATCAGCCATATGCCGACGGTTAATGTTCAAGTGACTATGTGCAGCGCCGGTGTTCGTAGTATATGAGCTAAACCATGCGCCGCCATAGGCTGCATCGCTGGGGCCGTCAGTCGGCACATAGGCGTAATACTTTGTGTCATGCTTAATGGAGCCGCCCATAATACCGTGACCGCCCAGGTCTGCAAAAACACATCCTACAACCTCGCTGTCGATAACGCCGTTTTTCATATACATACAGTGCGGTTCAATACCATAGAACACGCAGGAATCAAAGGAAACATTTTTGCACCAATCCAGATGAATAGCAAACTTACCGTTAGCCTCTGTTCCCTCCTGCTGGTTGTGGAAGTCACCCTGACTGCCGTTGTCATCATTCCATTGCCACTGATTACTCATTGCATGAGAAAACTGCACATTTTTAAACTTTAAATTTGTGAGCAGATTATCGCTGTTTCCGCCATGAATATTTAAAAGCTGTTCAATGGCAGGTACCAACACCTCAGCACTATTCAAATCCTCACCCTCATATGGGATATAGGACAGGCGCTTGGTTTTGCGGTTAAAGTAAAATTCACCTGGCATATCCAGAAGCTCATAAGCGTTTTCTACCACAAATCCGTCTGTAGGATACCAGTCAGGAGTTGACAGAGAGAATTCCGGAAACCAGTCACCCATTATAACAATAACCTGATTTTCGTTATCGGGATCTTGTATAATATCTTTCACATGATGCTTTTCCGTATGGAAAACCACAGTGGTGTTAATTTCGATGTCTTCGGGGTTTTCGTAAATGCCAATTTCGTCCTTGCTTGCATAAAAACCCTTTGTTATTGAAGTTTTCAATCCGCGTGTTCGGTGCTGCCACTCAATCTTTTCAGTATAGTATGCACCACCCGCAACCTTTTTGGCAGTTTTGGCACGAACAGCAGCTTTGCCGTTTACAAAAAGCATTCTGGCAAAATCAAGATTTTCTGCCTGTGTGTGCCAGATGCCGTTTTCACCCTCTACCCATGTACCGGTCACTTCCTTAGCACCGGAGATAATAGGCAGATTATTGGGGTCTGTTCCCTGCCAGATAACACTAAAACCGTTCGAACCCGAATCCGCCAGTTTAAAATCCAACTGTTCTGTGAGTTCATAACGACCGGGCATAAGGTTAACAACAATGTCGCCCAGCATATTTCTATTGTGCTTTCTAACTTCTTCTTGCGCACGCTGAATCGTTTTAAACGGTGCGTCCTGCGTGCCCGCAGCGTCATCACTGCCGGTTGGACTCACATAAAAGTTCATCACCACGCCTTCCGCCGCAACCGAAAACGGCACAAGCGAAAGAATCATTAAAAGAGTTAAACATAAGCTTAACATCCTCTTTTTCATAAATCTAACCATCCTTTCTCAAAGGAATCTGTCCCATACGGGACACTGAAAAACAAATCTGATTTTTCTTTTACAAAGTCAGGAATTTCTGCTTAGTGAACAATGAGGTGTAGCAGGCTAAGCTTATCTACACCTCATATCATTTCATATCATGTGCGGCACACCAAAACCGGAGCCGCTTTTATCTACAACGTCTCAAACCATATCAATCAACAACTGCCATAGAGACTACATAAGAATCCTGCACCTTACGATAAATCTGGAATTCATTCAGGGAATAATAACCTTTTTCTTCACTATTAGCATCAAAAATCATCATTCTACCCACATAATCGGTGTTAAACACTAAACGTCGTAAATTAGTGCCTGTAACAACTTCATTGCAAAGAACACCTTTTTCGATGTTTACCACATCTGTTGTGCTTCCTACGTACTTTTTGTAGTAGTTGTCGGTAGCATTTCCTTTAAATATTTCAGCATAACCTGCATTATTGTAATCAAGACAAGTGCCTTGGCCGGCTACGTTATCATTCTTGCCCAAATAGAACGAAGCTGTATTATGAGAAGGCAGGTAAGCAACCACTCGGTCAATCTGATAATTCGGGTAAAGTTCCGTTCCCTGCGCCGGTCTGGTCAAATACGAAATGTACTGGAATTTCAAAACACTTGAAGGAATCTGTGCACTCGAAAAACCATCTGTTGTAATTTTATTGTCATGTATTCTTGGGTCGTTTGCATTTCTGGTTTGTGCCACACCGGCTTTTGATAAATCGGACCAAAGACTTCTATAAATACTTGAAGCAGTATTTAAAGTACTCGGCGTAATAATCTGTTCATATAAACCATTAGTCAGGTTATTATACACGCCGTTTGCATCAACAGTTTGCGCTGTTATATTCTTTTCCCATGCTGTAATCACATTTTGACCGGCTTCATCGACAACCTCAACCTTAATTGATGCAGCTTTGGGAGAAAGTTCACCTTGTTTCTCGATGTTTACAGTCTTTTTTAAGTCTGCTATCTCGTTACGAGTTACTTTAAATGTTTCACTCTCAGTAGCTAAAACATTACCTGTGCTTCCTGCTCCATCATAAGCAGTAACCACCAGCTTAAGCTCCTTATTCTTATTCAAAACAAAATCTTCTGCATTAAGGGTAAAGTTAGGACCATCCTGTGTATAACTCAGACTACTCCATTCAGCAACGGTCTCTCCTTCGGGAACAGCATAAGTAGCTTTAACCTTTGCATAGGGTAAAAATTCAGACACAGCATAATAATCTCCATCTGCAGGTACTGCATCAAAAACCAAAACTCTGGATACAAAATCAGTATTAAACACCAAACGGTTAAGAGAAACGTCATCAATGGTAACTTCTGTTTTGCTGACATAACCTGTATCTTTATTGCCTAAAAAGTCAACATTTATCATTGCTGTTTTCAAATCCACTTCGTTGAAATTTTGAGCATAACCTGCAGTTCTATACTTTTCTGCATCGTCCGAAGAGGTCAAATAGAAGGAAGCAGTATTGTCAGAACGCAAATAAGCAACCACACGATCAATCTGTTTCTCTGAATTTGCCGCATTCACCTGATCCTTGAAAATTGCTACATACTGTGCCCGTACCGCACCATTGATAGGACCGTTATCCGCCACTTCCGTTGCAGGATTGCTGTCGCAAAGACGTATGGGAGATACATTCCACGCACCGCTATTCGCCGAAGAATTATCGCTCCACAATAGGCGTCTGTGCTGGACAATCGTTACATTTGTGCCATCAATCACAGGCTTATAAAAGCCATTTGTCAGGTTGTTATATATACCGGTATCCGGATCAATCTTTTGTTCTTCGATATCAAAGGTATGAGATTTTACGATTGGTCTGTATTCATCGCCCCACACCATAGTTTTAACATAACTGATGTTAACATCTGCTTCTTTGGTACCGTTTTCTTCAAAATCCACTGTAGCTGAAAGGACTCCGTCAGAAGCCTCAAGATTTGATGCTGCTTTAACATCAATCAGTTCATTATTATTACCATAAGCCGCAGCATAAAAGGTGTAGCTACCCGTACCTGTAAAATCTGTTGCTTCAAAGCTGAACTCGGGTCCATCTTGTGTAAAAACAAAGCTGCTCCAACTTTCCCCGGCTGCACCAACTGTCATTGGCACAAGGCTTAAAATCATTAGCATGCTAAGAAATAAGCACATATACTTTTTCATGTCTTTTTCTCCTTTTTCTTTTTACAATTTTATATTTCAGAAATTTCTTCCTGATATCAGGTCTTTATCACTCATTCTTTAAAGAGAATGCATTTATTTGTTTTCCTTAAGCCATGCCTGCAGCTGTTTATCTAAGGTTGCAATCAATTCATCCACACCTGCAGCTTTGAGTTTTTTAATAAATTGCGGATAATAAATTTCAGGGTCCATCAAACCAAGTTCCAAGCCAACATATTCTTGCGCTATAGCTCTACAGTTAGCAATCTGCACTTTAACAGGGTCCTGATCAACTGCAAAACCTAAAATCGGACTGCGTACTGCACTGTCATTAAGTGCCTTGACCTGTTCAAACACATCCGGCTCCTGTGTAGGAAGAACAAATCCATTGAATGTATTACCTATTGCCCAGGCATTCTGTGAATAAGGATGATCCTTAGAAGGCTGAATGCTATTTTCACCGGTCTTTGTATAATTCTTGCCTTCAATACCGTAGGTCAAAAGTCTGTAAATTTCTTTATCTGTATTTAACAATTCGATGAATTTAATTGATTCAACCGGATATCTGGTATCGGCATTAATTGCCACCATAGTAGCAGTTAAACCGTAGCTGGATAAGAGAGGCTCTGTTTTGGTACCGAAGGTAAAGTCTGTACCGTAGTTGCTCTTATAAACACCTTCTGCCCCCGGTGCACATGTGTTTAAGAATACGAGCCAGGGCATAATCTCATCTTCAGGTGCGGCATATTTAGAAAGGTCTGCAAGAGAAACCTCCATAGGTGCTGTTAAGCCTTCCTGTACCCAACGATAACGCAGTTTCATATGGTCCTGGTATTCCTGTGACTCATACTGGTTCACAACCTTGAGTTTGCCTTCTTTGTAACGGACAGCGCCGGGAACTCCGGAACCTACAACCTGTTCAAAACCATAAGCCTGGGCACCATCTCCGCTCCAGGTATGTGCAAGGTAACCGTATTTGCCTGTTTTTTCCTTAATGGCTCTGAAATAACTTTCGTAGTCTTCAAGTTTTTTATAAGGATTAGTAGACAAATCAATACCTAAAAGTTCAAGGTTTTGTGTTGGGATTAAGTAACCGGGACCACGAGCAAAAATCTGCTGATTGGGCACACCGTAAATCTTACCATTAATTCTTACACCATCCCAAACCTCTTCACTAAACAATGCTTTCAAAGCAGGTGCTTCCTTTTCCAACAGTTCATCAATAGCAAGCAGGTTCTCATCTGCTACATTTTTGTAAATATTGTTTACAGCACTTGATGTAAAAACAATGTCATAATCTTCTCCGCTAGCCTGAATAACGGGCATTTTACCGTCATAATCTTCAAGCGGGATGATGTCAACCGCAACGCCGATTTTTTCTTTGGCTATATCGCTGACCATTTTAAACACTTCTTCGCTACCGGGCTCTTTACTGATATTTGCATACCAAGTCAGTGTAATTTCGCCATCCTTTTCGCCTTTGCCTGCACATCCGGCAAGTGCCCCTAACAGCACAAGCAATGCAAGCATTAATGCTAACTTCTTTCTCATAGTTATTTTCCTCCTTTAAAATTTAAGTTCTTTTATAATAAAACATGCCTTAGCACATGATGACAATAATAACTAATTTAATTATAAAATCTTCGCCACTGCGTGTAAACGAACAAATCCTTCCAATTTAATTTCTCAATCTGATTTCATTATATATTATATTTTTGTGACAAGATATAACAAAAATGCTTTTTATTAAGGCATCAAAAATCTTATATTCACACGGACAATAGGTTTTTTATATAAAACAGGTTTCTACGGAAATATGCAATTTTCTACACAAAAACATCTTGAAAAGTCCTGCCAACTTCTGTAGACATCAATTATAGCCTCATTTCTTCTTTCATCCGTCTGAAGCAATCCACTATAACAGAGTTAAGTTATAACTCATTTCGGATGAATAACCGACCGAATATATACCAATAGTTCCTAATAGATAGTACTGACTTACCAATACAAAAGCACAGAAAAAAGGCTTAGCATTCCATGAATGCTAAGCCTTTACTTGTGGGTGCAGGGGCCGGTATGAGGCGACGACCTTCCGACTTGAGGTAACCCAAAATGTCTTGATGCACCCTAAAGGATGCATCGACATTTTGACCTCTGCCCCTTTCTCGCCTCCCTCCAAAACAAACTTACTCGTAAAAAGGTGGTAGTGACAGCGAGTGTTGCGAGCGAGTTTACAAGCGAGCAGACGAACGGAACGAGCCTTTTTACGAAGAGGAGGAACAGTGTAGCCACGAGCGATTTTAGAATAAATATTGCGAGATGCGTAACTTGTTCCGACGAGGATGCAGTCGGCTCGAAAGCAAGTTATTCGCCCAAGGGCTCATAACCCTTCAAGGCGGGTGAACCAAATTCCGACTCTCGCATAACAAAAAATGTCTTGGACAAAAGTCCAACACGTTTTTTTGGGTGCAGGGGCCGGATTTGAACCGACGACGCTCTTGCGGTATCCCGAAAACAAGCTTCGGGCTTTCCCTTCTCCTCGCTTCTTTTCGACCGCAGCGCCATCTTCACCTCGCTCCTCCTGCCACCGGCAGCGCTCGGTTCAGATGCCTCCGATTATTCGCCCTTCGGGCTCATAACCCTTCAAGGTGGGTAAGCCAAATTCCGACTCTCGCATAACAAAAAATGTCTTGGACAAAAGTCCAAGACATTTTTTTGGGTGCAGGGGCCGGATTTGAACCGACGACCTCCGGGTTATGAGCCCGACGAGCTACCAGACTGCTCTACCCTGCGATATTTATTTTGGAAAGTACACAAGTGGTGCCGGAGACCGGAATCGAACCGGTACGAAGTTTAACCCTCGCAGGATTTTAAGTCCTGTGCGTCTGCCAGTTCCGCCACTCCGGCGTACCTACCGTGCCCTACTATAATAACACTTAGGGCACGATTTGTCAATAGCCAATTTGCATTTTTCAATAATTATTGCCGCCTCTGCGACTTGATCCCCTCTTAGATTCAAAAGAACGCTTTATATCGTGCATTCTTTCGTCACTGGCCTGTTTGAATTTATTGAGTTTATCTTCAAACGACAAGTCCTCATTGGAACTTCCGAAACTGAACTCAACCGGTTGAACACTAAAATCAGGAGGAGCGCTTCTCTCTCTGCGAGGTTCTCTTTTCTTAAAGGGTTTTTTCGTTTTATCGTCAATTCCCAATTTTTCTTTGAGTGCCTGTTTGATTGATAATCCTATTTTACCCTTTTTTTCCGAAGGTAATACCTTAACTTCAACAACATCTCCGATTTTTACATGATCGTTTATGTCGTTTACGTAATCAAGGGATATTTCAGATATATGTACAAGGCCGGTTTCTCCGCCTTCCAATTCCACAAAAGCCCCAAACTTTGTTATACCGGTGATCTTCCCTGAAAGAATTTTTCCTTCCTCTGCCTGCATTGTTAAAAATTGCCTCCCCTAAGCAGTATTGTGAACACTGCCTACTTTTTGTCGTTATAGTTTCTGAAGATTTTTTCGTTTGGTTTAACAAATCCCAGACTTCTTGCGTACTCTTCTGCAAATTCGTCTGTCTCGGATTGCTTGGATGTTTTATCCAGTTCTTTGCCGTATTCTTCCTGCTCGGATATCTGCGCATTAAGAGAATCTATTTCCTCGCGGTAACTTTTCAGTTCATTGTATTTACCAAGAAATACAAATATGAATAAACACACCGCAAAAAGTAACAAAACCTTGGGAAAAAGGCTTTTCTTTTTCTTCACATTGCGCACCTCCTCACAAAAATATACACACCAATATTATATAACATTCATTTTCACTTGTAAAGAATTTTTTTGCAGTTTTTTGTTTTTTTTGAAAACATTTTTTTTGTTTTTTCCAGCCACTTATCAATAGGTATGTAAGAAAAGTACCCGCATATTTTGTTTTTTGCCTTGCACACACCTTTTCTGCACCACTTCTTTACTCTTTGTGCAAATAAAAAAAGTTTTTTAAGAGGTGTCGATAAAATTTCAATCCACTTTATCAAAACTTCAAAAACACCGCATAAAAAGGATATGACATATCCCGATGCAGTCATAAAATATATAAACGAGCCCACAATAAGCGCCACCGCCTCATATGCCCTTACTTTGGCATAATTGAGTTTGAACGCTACCATATATACAATTGTGAGTTCAATAATCCAGAACATAATGTCCTGAATTGCCACAACGCCTACGGGGCTTTTGTGGATTCGCCTTATGGCGCGGAAAACATCGAATACAAGTCCGCAAACTCCTCCGCAAACTGTCATTGCAAGAAACATAAGCGCCTGATACGAAAGAGATATGTCCATTTTCCCACCGCCATCATCTCAAAAGTCTTGCAAAAAGCCCCGGCCCTTTTGACTTTGAGGACTGGTCTATGTAATCCATGGCAGAGACATCACCTGCAATGTTTACATCTCCCGAATCCACATTGAGTTTGTTTATGTGAAGGTCCAATCCTTTTATGACAAGAATTCCGTGTTGCGACGTTCTGAGGATTATCTCCTCCTCATTGAAACTCTCTACTTCTTCTATTCCGGAAACGCTGAGTTTTCTGCGGTTTTCCAGTATAAGATTGTGTACGGTTTCGTTTCTTGTTTGCTTCAATATCTTTTTTTCTTCCATTTCCATCCCGCCTTTTTGTATATTTACTAAATAAATATGCAAAAAGTGTGGCTTGTATTACTATAAAACCGTGTACAAATCGGAGGCATCAGCCTTTAATGCGTGCTCCACGACTTTTTCCACCCTTACGGTGATTACTTTTTCTCCGAAAGTTATTGCTATTACATCTCCCGTGTCCACATTGGCAGAGGGCTTTGCAACCTTGCCGTTCAATGTGACCTTGCCCTGTTCACAAGCCTCACAGGCAACTGTTCTTCTTTTTATAAGCCGGGAAATCTTAAGGTATTTATCCAGTCTCATTTATTCTTCCTCCGCTTTGATGAGTTTGAGTTTAATAAGAATCGGTGCAAATTTAGACAAACCGGGCACAGCACAAATAAGTCTTGCATCCAGTGTACGCATCACAAGAAGTGCTGCAAGATAGATAACAACTGCTACACCTATCGCCACAATCAAAGACAGTTTGGCTCCAAGAATTCCGACCATGCTGTTGTATGCAAAAAGTGTTCCAAATCCCATAAGTGCAACTGCAACAAGCGGCTTTACGATGTACTGAACAAAAGAAAACTTTATGTTTATTACCCTTACAAGACATATGAAGTTGAGCACCAGTATAACCGCATAGCACAGAATTGTTCCTATCGGAGCGCCCAGAATGTTGAAATCGGGGTTTTTAACAAGGTAATTATTTATAAAAATCTTTACCACTCCGCCGATGAGCATATTTATTACCGGAATTCTCTCCTTGCCTGCGGACTGTAAAATTGCGTTCGTAACCATAACCAAGGAAACAAAAACAATTGCAAGAGAGAGAACCGTGAGGGTATTTGTGGCATTTGTATTGTTGTACACAAGAGCCAGTATGGGTTGCGCCAAAATGGACATTCCCACAGAACAGGGAAGTGCAAAAATAAGTGTTATGAAAATGCTGTTTGCCGTTGTAGATTTCGCAGTGGTTTTGTCACCCTCTGCAAGAGCCTTTGCAATGGTAGGAACAAGGCTTATGGTTATTGCGGAAATGAGTGTGGGAGGCAGGTTGAAAAGAGGAACCGCATATCCTGTGTATGAACCGTAGAGGTGCTTTGCTTCCGAATATGAAAATCCGCCATTCTGCAGATTTCGCATAATCATTGCAACATCTATGAGGCTTGTAAGACTGAACACCGATGCACCTATTGTAATAGGCAGAGCAATCATTATAAGTTCCTTAAGGATTGTGCCCCTGGTTCTTACAAAGCCTATGCTGTTTTCAGACTTTTTTCGGGATTTGACCATATATGCAAAAAACAGTGTGAGAAATCCCAGAAGACCGCCCATTGCAACACCGAAAACCGCTCCCGATGAAGCATATATTACGCCTTTCTTCAAAAGCAGGTAAGCCAAGATAAATCCTATGACAAGTTTTCCCAGCGCTTCGCTGACCTCGGAAATTGCTGTAGGAAGCATATTCTGGTGTCCCTGAAAATAACCTCTGTACGCGCTCATAAGTGCCACAAAAAGTATGGCAGGACTTATTGCCATAATACCCAGTTTTGCATCGGGATTATCCATAAGACGCGAAAACAGGTCTGCACCGAAAAAGAGTATGAGGGTCCCTGCAACACCTATGAATGAAAGAAGAGAAAAACTCACCTTGAAAATTCTTTCAACCTCTGAGTGGTTTCCCCTTGCACGTGTTTCGGATATCATCCTGGATATGGCAACAGGAATTCCTGCAGTTGCCACAATAAAAAGCCATGTGTACACATTGTAACTTGTGGAAAAGAGAGCCATGCCCTCCTCGCCTATAAGATATGTAATTGGTATCTTGAATGCCGCTCCGATAACTTTGACTATTATATTTGCTATCATAAGTATAAGTGCGCCCTTCATAAAGGTTTGCTTTTTGTCGGAACTCATGCTTCACACTCCTAACGTAGTTATATTATTAAGTATAACATAAAATGTTTTAAAATAAAACGGTTATTTTTAATTTTTTTGCCCATAAAAATTATAGATGAAGGAGTGTTAACCGAATGCGCAAAAAAAGGTTCATACGCAATGTATTCATAATGTCTTCTTCCATGCTCATTGTAAGAATTATGGGTATGGTTTCCAACATATACATATCCGCCGCCGCAGGAAGTTCTTCCATGGGTATATATCACATGATTTTCGCAGTTTTCACCTTTGGAATAACCTTTGCCGCTTCGGGCACGGGGTTTGCAGTCACAAGACTTGTGTCAGAAGATGTTTTTTCGGAAAAACAGATACTCACAAAATGTCTTGCCATATCACTTATAATGTCCTTTGCAGGATTTTCATTTTTCTTTTTTGCACCCGAAAAACTATGGCAGAAATTCATTGATGCCGATAACATATCAAAAGCATTTAAAATCCTTGCATTTGCTCTTCCCTGCATGGGTACATCCACAGTACTGCGCGGTTATTTCATAGCGAGACGCCACGCCGTAACGCTGACCGTAAGTTCCATATTCGAAGAGGCACTGTGCATAATCTCAACTCTCTTTCTTATCAAAAACAGTACCATACCCAGTTACCTGTGTCTTGTGTGGGGCTGCACAGTATCCAACTTTGGTGCCTTTGTTATGGACAGTATCCTGTGTGCAGTTTGGTTTGGAAAAAGTATTTCAAAAACAAAGCCGGTACCATACAAAGACATCTTTTCAATCTGTGTTCCCATTGCACTTGGGTCATACTTAAGGACTGGTCTTGTGGCAATAGAAAACCTTATGATACCGATGCAATTTCAAAAATACGGAACATTAAACCCCGTGGGCGAATACGGCATTATAAAGGCAATGGCTATGCCCATCCTTATGTTCCCCATGGTATTCATACAGGCTTTTTCTTCTATGCTTGTTCCAGAAATGAGCGAACTGAACGTCAAAAATGCAAAAAACGGTGTCCGCCATGTTGCAGGTGTTTCACTTTCCACCACAACGATGTTTGCCTTTTTTATTTCGCTTATGCTCTTTAAATACCACAGCCTCATTGCCACATCTTTTTTTAAGGAAAGAAGTGTCGCTTTCTACCTGTGTATGATGTCGTTTCTGGCAGTGCCCATGTACATGGACTCTGTTGCCGACAGTATATTAAAAGGTCTCAATCTCCAGAATGCAAGCCTTAAATACAACATCATTGATTCTCTTTTGAGAATTTGCTCCATATTCTTCTTCATGCCGAAATTCGGACCTGTCTTCTACATATGTATGCTGTATATAAGCGAGATTTTCAATCTCACCTTAAGTCTCGGAAAGGCGGCAAAGGTAACAGGTCTCAAGGTGGATTTTTTCTCTCTTGTTGTGAAACCTTTTCTTTGCGCATTGGGAGCATACTTCTTTAATCCTCCCCTTTTGTGCCTCGGAGTATATATGCTTTTGTATGCAATAAAAACAGGGCGTAAAAAACCCATTTGAATTTTTTACGCCCTTGCTTTGGGATAGAAAAAAAGAACCGGAATTTTGAAGCCTGAACTTTTTTACATCCTATAACAAACTTGATTTAAATACGGGAGAGAATTTACAGATTTTCTGTCATTTTTGACCTTATGAGTATCTTATACACAGCCGGTGCAGCCAGTGCTGTAATTATCATTTCGGGAAGCATGTATGCCATGTTATATATAACCGAATAGAAAACAGCAAGTCCGTTTCCTGTGAAAGTTGCCATTACCCACTTGCAGAAACCCTCAAAAAAGGATATTTGCGAAAGTCCCGTTGTATCGGAAAAGAACCATCCTGCCCAACTTCCGAAAAACACAGCGCCCGAAACAATGTGTGCCAATGCTCTTAATAAACATGCCAGAACACTTCCTAAGGCTATTGATCCAATGTCGCTTTTGAACTTGCCTTTGAAAACTCCTCCGAAACCGAGAAGTGTAAAAGCAACAAAGTAGTCCAGAACACACACCATAACAGCCGCTCCGAGAGCCATTTGGCTATCCCCCGGCATAAAAAATGCCGATACGGTACCAATTCCTGTTACAAGTTGCATAATACTGTAAACGAAAGCCGAGAAAATCCCCCACTTTGTTCCATATAAATATGCAATAAGCACTATCGGCATCATTGATGCCGGTGTCACCGTTCCCCCAAAGGGGAGTTCGAACAGTTTAATCACCGATAGCACGGTAGCAATCGCCAGAAGCATTGCGGTGATTACGAGTTTTTTTGTTTTCATTAGTAAATCATCCTCTCTCACACAAAAACGGCTCATCACAAAAGATAAGCCGTTTGAAAGTGATAAAATATTTTCCCTTCGTTGGCATTATCCAAATCAGGTGTGAAGTGCAGAGCACTTCTATGGGTCGGAACGCGTTTTGTTCCCTCTCAGCCTGCATGCGCAAACTCCCCTATTGTATTTAAATCAAGTTGTGTTCTATTTGGAAAGGCATCTGTTTACCAAAGCAAAAACCTCTATTCTGGTGATGTTTGCTTTTGGTTTTACACTGCCGTCTTCATATCCCGTCATTACACCGGACTTCACCGCATAGGCGATTGCATCCATTGCCCAAGGTGAAATTTCGCTTCTGTCAGTAAATGAAACCTCATCTCCTCCTGTTTGCCATCCCATAGCACGGGAAAGAATTGTTAGCATCTGTTCACGGCTTATGTTGTCATTTGCACCGACAGTTCCGTCGGAATAACCTGTTATAAGTCCGTGTTTTACAGCCGTTGCAATGTATGGTACTGCCCAGGATGCCACAGTGTCCGCATCCTTAAAATCAAGTGTCAGCCCCGTCTCGGGCTCTGCACCCATTGCAAGCAGAGCAATCTTTGCAGCCTCTGCGCGGGTAAGATTGTCGTTTGGTCTCATGGAGGGCATATTAGCACCGTCTCCGGAGATTATTCCCCTTTTAACAAGAGCGTAGGCATGTTCATAACCCCAACTGTCCTTCGGGATATCGGAAAATCCCGGGAATTCTTCGGGTTTTGGCGCTACTACAGGAGTGTTCCCTCCGCGAATTCCTCCGCCTCCCCTTGGAGGAGTGTAGCCATCGTCATCTTCTTCCTCTCCATCATCGGAGTTGTCATTATTATTGTCATTTCCGTTGTTATCATTGTTGGTGTTATTATCGGTGTTATTATCACTATTGTTGTCATCATTACCGCCGTCGCCGTTATTATCACCGCTATTATCGTCGTTGTTTTCACCGTTTTCGGTATTATCATCCCCGCCTGTTATATCGTCACCGTTTCCGTCATCGGGTTTCTTTTCGCCAAGTTCTGCACAAGAGGCTTTAACCGTAACATCTGTCGACACCTTGTAATCGGAAGTTCCGAACTCTGCAAAGGTTATTTCAAAATCTGCTTTTCCGTATGCTTCCTCGATTTTTTCAAATGTTATGGTGCAAAGAACATTGTTGCACGAAACCAAATCTTCATCTGTAATAACAGAGGAGAAATCAGAAGTCGCATCATACCACACAATTCTTCCGGGGTTACTTACCAATCCCGGCAAAGCATCCCCCTCGGTAACTGTGCCGACATATTTGAGTTTTGTTTCGTCATAGGTATAGTGTATGGTTATTGAGGCTATGCTTTCCATGTCCTGCGGAACTGCATCCATGGTTACATCCACAGTCACAACACCGTTTTCTGCCACACTTGGGCTAAATCCGAGATTTGCCGCAAAGGCAGTTGTGGTAATCATGGAGAAAACCGCAAAACACAAAAGTATTCCAAATGCTTTTTTCATAGTTGTTTCCTCACAATATCCTTAACTGAGATTATTCAACGGGTACTATCATCATACCCACGGCAAGTCTGAATTTAACATCATCTCCTGCCGCATATTTTGCAATCATAAGTGCGTCCATAACAGAAATCTTTCCGTCGCCGTTTACATCGGCTCTTATAAATGCCATGGGGTCTGTTTCGAACACATCCACAGTATTTTTTGCTGCAACCTGATTTGCCGCCTGAGCATCCATAGCGGTAATCATTGAATCATTTCCAACAACATTACCCAACTGCATCACTTGCGGAACTGTATCTGTTACAACAACATCTTCCTTGGAAATTTCTTCTTCGGTAATGAGAACATGGTAGATAACACCGTCCATATCCACAACAGTTGCGGCTGCGGTTCCAAAGGAAACGGTCATATCTGCAGGCACGTTTGTAACTACCGTAAGGTGCTTGCCGTCATATCCGACAACATCGTTTTTCTGAGACACAACAGGTTTCATACTGTTGTATGTTTCCCAGGCATCCGATAAAGCCTGCTTATTGGTTACTTTCTCCTGCAACTCTTCAGAAAGTGCATCAAAGGCATTCTGAACTTCAGTGAGAAGTTCAAAAGTTTCTTTGGTATAGTCAATATCTCCGATACCGTCAATCTTGCCTATTACTTCCTGCACAGCCTCGTAATCTTTCTTTTTAGACTCATAGTTGGCTTTTGCGATATCTATCATATACGCATTTGTAACCCGGTCTTTTAATCTTTCTTCGAGAGTACTGTAGAGGTTTTCGGCATCCTGAATTCTTTCAAGACAATCCTGTGTATATTCAACTAAGCCTATTTTGTCGATAGCCTTTATAACTTCATCCACAGCCTTGAAGTCTGCTTCAAGCGCGAGATAGGTTTTCTCCGCCGCATCGAGTTCTTCAAAGTTTTCAACATATCCCTTTTGGTCTTCGGTGAGGGCATTGTATGCCTGTTTTGCTTCGCTTATCAACTTCCAGGATTCGGAGGTGTATGAAACATCGCCTATTTTTCCTATAAGCGCATCTACCGCTGCCGCTTTGTTGCGGTCAATTTCTTCCTGCTCGGCTTCTGCTTCCAACTTGGCAAGAGTATCTTCGGCATCTTTCAGAACGTTGTAGTTGCCTACCATTGCTTTTTCGCTCTCACTTAATTCTTCGTAGAGACCTCTTACAACGTCGATGTCCGTTGCGGAATTCAAGGTTATTTCGCCAAGATTTTCTATTTTCTCAACGACATTATCTATTCTTTCCTGGCTTTCCTGAATTTCCAGACATTTGTCTATTATTTCAGTAAGTTTGTTTCTGTTGGTTACACGGAAGCGGTCAACGAGAGTGGAATCAAGAGTTTTGAGTTCTTCATCCACTGCCTTTGCTTCGGCAAGTATGTCCGCATATGTTCCGTAGTCGATGTCATCTGCAGAGCCAAGGGCATCTATAAGCCCTATAATTCTCTGAACTTCATTTTCTTCTTCCACAAGAGTATCATAAATCTCTCTTGCTTCGGCAAGTTTCTGCCCCTTGGTTACATAACTTTGTGCAAGGGAAGAAAGAGCAGTGAAATCTTCTTCTGCCTTTATAATTGCATTACCGCTGTTTAATGTCACAGGGTAAAGTGCCTCAATAGCCTTATCCATGTTTTCGGCATCTTTCACGGCTTTTTCAACAATTACTATTGTTTCGAGTGCAGTCTCCAGTTTTGCCACATCACCTGCAGGAACAAGGTCTTTTGCTTCACCAAGTGCATCGTAGGAAGTTTTTGCACTATCTATTGCATTTCTTGCCTCGATCACATTGTCCTTTGTGATTTCTTCGGGTATGTCTGCAATGAGAGCGGAAACATCTTCTGCCGCTTCTTTCTGAGCAATGAGTGTATTTAATTTGTCTTTTGCTTCGCTTATCTTCGCATAATTTGTAACATATGCTTTCTGGTCGTCGGTAAGTGCTTTGTATGCTTCTTCTGCGCCAGTTATGGCATCGCCTGAATCAAGAGTTACGGGGAAAAGCGCCTCAATTTTGTCCTCAACAACCTTTGCGGCGGCTTTGTCTTCCGCTTCTTTCTTTATTGCTGCGAGAGTGTCTTTTGCACTCTGTATCTTTTCGCTGTAGCCTGTAAGTGCGGCTTGGGCATCTATGTCAAGAGCATTGAAAGCAGTTTCAGCAGCAGCAATATCCGCTTCGAAAGTTGCGCTTGCGCTGTCAAGACCGTCTATGAGACCTTTTACTCTGTCCATTTCGTCGGTTATTACCTTTAAGGCTTGTTCTGCCGCAGTAAGTGTGGCAAAGTTTGTAACCTGAGCCTTGAGAGAATCTTTTGTAATGGCATTGTATGCCGCTCTTGCTTCTTCTATCTTTGCTTTGGAAGAATATGTAACAGGTGAGCCTATACCATCTATGAGATTGATTACTTTTTGAACTGCCATGGTTTCGGAAAGTTGAACTATTGTACCTGTTAGATTATCCTTGAGACTTCCTGTTTCATCAGCATATTCATTTTTTGCATTTATAACCGTAAAACAATCGGATACATCCGCTATATCTGTTAATGCAGTAAAAAGAATCTTTCCTGCTACTGCCGTCGTTTCGGTGTTGCTTTCGGGAACAAAGAGACTATATGCTTCGCCATCATCTGTTTCTCCCGAAACAGCCGAGTCTACAAATACCAATGAAAATATTTGTTGCGTAGCATTAGGAGACAAATCTGCCGTCTTAGGATTAAGTCCTAACTGAGGTTTAGTAGAAATAGCACCAAAGTTTTCACCATCTTCGATTCCTGAAAACCAAGTGGAATCCAACGCTGTCTTTCTTGCCGTTGTTGTTTTAAATTGTTGCGGATTAAATACTATCTGATACTGAATCATTGATGCGTTTGCCAAAGGCCCGTTTGTTGTAACAGTAATTGTAAGCACATCTCCTGTTTTAACGGAGGTTTTATCTGCTGTTATGACAAATTCATATGCAGGATATTTATCCACATTTGCAAAAGCAACCGGAAAAGTTGTAAAAAGCATAGCGACAAGAATCACACTTGCTATTACTTTGTTTAATTTTTTAGATATCATCACGGTAACCCTCCCCAATTATCTATTATTCACTGAAAATTCAGTACCATGCAGAAAATTATTTATTATGGCAACTGCATCTGATGTATCTACAATACTATCACCATTTACATTTGCTGCAATCTCGCCGTATAAAAATTCTTTTTTCTCATCATTCACTGTATAAGTAAAAACAGTGCCGTGCAGAAAATTATTTATAACCGCTACAGCATCCGATGTATCTACAATTCCGTCATTATTAACATCACCGTAGGTGAATGTTCCTGTGGGTGGATTTTCACCGCTTCCGCTTTCATCCACTACTGCATCAAGAGGAACATCGTTTGCACTCATTGTGGCGTAACCTATGTATATATCCAAAGGGTCTGTTCCCGAATACTTGAATTTGAAAGTGGCAACGCCCTCGGAAGATGCGGAAACCTGGTCCATGTGATGTATCCTGGAGGTGTCGTCAAATGCCTGGCTTATTGTGGTTCCGTCCGTGACAACGAGGATTGTGGTCTCCTCATTTGCACCGAATGTACTTGCATTTACGGTGACATCGGGTTTTTTCCACTCAACGGAAACCGTGTCCTTTGCCATAGCGGTGTTTGTGCAGATTGCAATCAGGACAAATGCACCCAAAAAAAGTTTTGAAAATGTTTTTTTCATATTCTATCATACCTTTCGTGATTAAAAAAACAAATAAACTCCCAATTTCACACTATTATGTTCTATTATATCTTTTTTCTGTTCAAAACACAATAGTTATTTGCGAAAAAAACACCGTTTTTCCTTTTTTGACATTTGACACAAAAAAAAACGTGTTTTTTGTGCAAAAACACGTTTCATTTCTTGTAGATTTTCCTGTAAATCTCTGCCCTTTTCTGAACTTTCTTTACATAGGAATCTGTCTCTGCGAAAGGGATATCGGTCAGTACATTTGAGCCGTCGGAATATCTCTTGTCACTGAGCCACTTGTTCACATTGCCAAGCCCCGCGTTGTATGCAGCAATGGCTGTGGGAATATTGCCTCCGTACAAATCCACAAGATATCTCATGTATGCACAGCCTATGCGGATATTGATTTCGGGATTGCGCACATCTTCTTTTTTGGCTTCAATTCCGAGGTTTTCTATGCACCAAAAGGCAGTCTCATCCTTAATCTGCATAAGTCCGTGAGCATCCTTATGGCTTTTTGCTTGTTCTCTGAAACCGCTTTCTGCACTTATTATGCCCATCACAAGGTACGGATCAAGATTGAACTCATGTGAGATTTCCTCTATTTCATCCCTGTAATTTAAGGGGTATAACCTTTTTGCGGCAGGTTCCAGACACAGCACCAGGCAAGCGGATATGACAACCGATGCAACAACTATGGCAAGCAGGCTCGTTTTCTTATTATACTTTGTCATAACTGCCTCCAAATACTTCGTATAATTTCTCTCTTAAGTCTTCGGGAGCCAAATCGTTGTAAAAAGCATAGTCACAACGCGAAAGGTAATAGTCCTCATCTTTCTGGTTTTCTATTCTTTTTCTTGCTTCCTCGTAACTTATCCGGTCTCGCTTTACAATACGGGCTATACGGCTCTGCTCCATGCTGAGAACGCACACAGTCATAGTGCATATTCTGTGAAGTTCCGTTTCAAACAGCAAGGGAGCATCTATCACAATGTTTCTGTCCTTGTTTTGAGATACGATTTCCTTTATTCTGCGCACAATATGCTTGTGGGTTATGGCGTTAAGGGTACTGAGTTTCTCTTTGTCGGAAAACACAATACTGCCCAGTTCTTTTCTTTTGAGGTTGCCGTCTGAGTCCACTATATCTTCGCCGAAAGCCTCTTTTATTTCGCCTATGCAATATGTACCCGGTGCACAGACTTCCCGCGCTACCAGATCGGAATCTATTATTAAAAATCCTTTATGTTTAAAAAATTTGCATGCGGTGGTTTTTCCCGAACCCGAGCCGCCGGTAAGACCTATTATCACATTTTTCACATCCTTTGTATTTATTTTGCATCATACCAACTTTTGCCGCTGTTTGCCTCTGCCACAAGGGGCACGCTAAGTTTTGCGGCACTTGTCATAGCCGATGTGAGAATCTGTGTAACTTCTCCGATTTCACTTTCGGGAGTTTCTATAATGAGTTCGTCGTGAACCTGCAGAATAAGTTTTGCCTGTAAACCTCTTTTACAAAGTTCATCGTGAACTTTTACCATGGCAATTTTGATGATATCTGCAGCACTGCCCTGAATAGGCGTATTTCGCACCATACGCTCACCTGCCGAACGAATCATAAAGTTTGAAGAATTGACTTCGGCTATGGTACGGCGTCTTGAAAACATAGTTTCCACATAGCCCTTTTCCTTGGCTTCTTCGATTATGGTGTCCATATAACGTTTAACGCCTTTGTATTTGTCAAAATAATTTTGGATATAATCCCTTGCCTCTTTCACGCTTATTCCAAGGTCCTTTGCAAGAGAAAACTCGCCCATTCCGTACACTATTCCGAAATTGACGGTTTTTGCGTGACTTCTCATAGTTGGTGTTACATCGTCTATATCCACGCCAAACACACCCGAAGCAGTAAGGGAATGTACATCCACACCCTGTGAAAATGCTTTGGTGAGTTCTTCGTCTCCCGATATGTGTGCAAGAACGCGCAATTCTATCTGGGAATAGTCCGCATCCACCAGGACACAACCGGGACGGGCAATGAACATTTTTCTTATTTCTCTGCCAAGTTCTGTACGCACGGGTATATTCTGCAGATTGGGTTCTGTGGAACTTATTCTTCCGGTAACGGTAACAGTTTGGTTGAATTTTGAGTAAATCCTGCCCGTATCAGAATCGATTACAGCCAAAAGTCCCTCGCCGTAAGTGGATTTTAGTTTAGCAAGTTGTCTGAATTCCAGAATTTTTTGAACTATTTCATGTTCCGCAGACAGTTTTTCCAGAACTTCCGCATTGGTAGAGTAGCCTGTTTTTGTCTTTTTGCCTGATTTCAATCCAAGTTTTTCGAACAGAATTACCCCCAGTTGCTTGGGAGAATTTATGTTAAACCTCTCTCCTGCCAGAGTGTATATTTCATCTTCGAGAATATCTATGCTATGTTTTAATTTTTCGTTGAAATCACAGAGTTTTTGCCTGTCTGCAAGGAAACCTTCAATTTCCATGGATGCAAGAACTTTTATGAGAGGAAGTTCTATGCCGTAGAGAAGTTCTTCCTGATGCGCCTTTCTTACTTCTTCCTCTTCGTATTCTTTTATGAGAGTTTGAGCCGTAAGAGTCTGCGAAAGATAACTTTTGAGTTCATCCTCCGTTAAATCCAATACGGTTTTCTGCTTCTTTCCCGTACCGAAAATTTCTTTTTCGTCTTTGAGATTTGCAGAAAGAAAGTCCATTGCAACGCTGCTGACATCATATGAACTTTTGAGCGGGTTTAGTATATACGCACCCACTCCCGTGTCAAAATAGTTACCGCAATAGCCGACACCGTAGTTATTAAGAAGAACAATATCCGCCTTTACATCGGATGAAATTTTTAAGATATCTTCCGATTCCATAACGGGTTTAACCGCATTTGCAACAAAAGAGCCAAAGCCCTCGGCATAGTATATTTTCTTATCCAGAACAAAGGCAAGAGCGCAGATTTCCCCATCACTTACAAAAAGTCTGTAGCAGAATTCTTTGCATTCAGAAAGCAATGTCTCACAATCGGAAATATGGTCTAAAATTTGAGCGGGATAAAACTCTATTGATTTGTTCTGCACATCGCCGCCGAGTTTTTTGAGAAATACCGAAAATTCAAGGTTGGTGTAAAGTTCCGCCAGTCTCTGGGTATTGTAGGGTTTAACCGACGCATCCTCAACCGAAAATTCCAGAGGCACGTTTGTGTCTATGGTGCACAGCCTCTTGCTAAGGTATGCCATATCCCTGCCATCTTCAAGTTTTTGTCTTGCGGCAGGCTTTACAATGCTGTCTTGGAGGTTTTCGTAGAGATTTTCCACAGACCCGAACTTTCTTATATACTCAAATGCGGATTTCTCTCCTATCCCCTTGACACCGGGAACGTTGTCGGAACTGTCTCCCATAAGACCTTTTACATCTATAAACTGAAGCGGAGTAATTCCGTATTCATCTTCAAAATCATCAGCATCAATTTCTCTGGTTTCCGTAGCACCTCCGCGGGTTACGGTAAGAAGTACCTTGGTTGTGTCCGTAACAAGTTGCAGGTCATCCTTGTCGCCGGTTAATATGAAGCACTCTATCTCTTCCTTTTTGCACATTGCGCTCACTGTACCTATGATGTCGTCCGCCTCGTAACCCTCTTTTTCAAGTATGGTTACATTCATTGCAGAGAGAATCTCCTTTAAAACAGGCATCTGCATTGCAAGTTCAGAGGGCATGCCCTTACGCTGAGCCTTGTATTTATCGTACATTTTGTGGCGGAATGTGGGTGCCTTGAGGTCAAATGCAACTGCCACGTATTCGGGTTGCATTTCCTCTGTGTGCTTTAGTAATATGTTCAGAAACCCGTAGATTCCGTTTGTGTACATGCCGTCTTTGGTACTGAGAAGTTTTATTCCGTAAAATGCACGGTTTATTATGCTGTTTCCGTCTACTATGAGAAACTTTTTCATTTAGCGTCACCTCTGTAGTATTCGCTTACATTCATTTCATATGAAATCAGTATATCACAATTTCCACGCAATTTCTACCCCAAAGGATAAATTTTAATTATTTCCTCCGCTATTTCACCAAATATCGGTGCCGCACTTCCTGATCCGCTTCCGCCGTTTTCCACAAGTACCGCCATTGCATATTTTGGGTTTTCCCCCGGGAAAAATCCGCAAAACCAGCCGTGAACAAGGGTTTTGCCGTCCTTTAACCAGCCCGTCTCCGCTGTTCCCGTTTTTCCCGATACATTGGCAGGATTTTTGCAAAGGCTTCTGCCCGTTCCCGACAGAACGGTTTGAGCCATACATTCTTTTACATAAGCAGATGCAAGAGGACTTATTACCCTGCGGTATTGCTCTCTCTCCAAAAGATTTTTGGTGTTTCCGCCCACATCTCTTGTGGCCGATACGAGGTCAACCCTGCCGCAAAGGCCGTCGTTTGCAATAATACACACCATATTTGCAACCTGAAGCGGCGTGAGGAGAATGTCTCCCTGCCCAATGGAAAGGTTCAGTGTATCACCTTGAGATTCACCCCTTTGCGGTATATACCCCCTGCTTTCTCCAAGACCGTCCACTCCATGCAGTACGGTGTCACCCAAACCGAATCTCCGTGCGGTATCGAGAATTTTGTCGCTCCCCAAATCCAGACCCATGGTATAAAATGCTCCGTTGCAGGATTGAGAAAAACTGTCTTTCCATGAAACCGTTCCGTGACCGTCTGCCTTGTGACAATTGAAAGTAAGATCGCCAAGATGCAGAGCACCGCTGCAGTTGTAGTAACTTCGAAGCCTTGCATTTTCAACAGCAGATGAAAAGGTGATTATTTTGAATATACTGCCTGCGTTGTAAGGCATAAGACACCTGTTGAGAAACTCTCCGCCGTCTGAGGAAAGATATTTTCCGATATTGTTCTGTTCGTAATTCGGCGAACTTGCCATTGCCAGCACATCGAAAGTTTCCGTATCCAGAATAACAACCGCACCTGTCACTCCGTGGTTTGCAAGAGAGTTTTCGGCAATCCTCTGGATGTGGCTGTCCAGAGTGAGAACTATGCTGTTGCATTCATATTCTTCATCTATAAAACTTATGCCCATTGCCTCGATTATACGTCCGTCGGCAGTTTTTACAACATTCACACTATCTTTGCCAAGGCCCGTCAACAGGGAATCAAAACATTTTTCAAGGCCGTACACCCCCCTGCCCTCGGAATCCAGATATCCAACAAGGTGACGGGCAACACTGTCATAACTGTAGCGTACAGGCAGGGGAATGATTTCGGTGCCGTCATTTTTGTTCATAACTCCGTTCTCATCAAGGCGCATAGTATCTGTGTGAGATTCCACAAGGGGAATCGAGTTTCTGTCGTAAATCTTACCGCGGTGGTTTTTCACCACAATATTGTCCTTTCTTTGCATAACCGCATTTCGGATGTATTCATCTCCTTTTATAAAGCAGATTGACGTGCACGAAAAAACAAGAAGCAACGCACATATGGCGAATACTCCCAGAATGAAATCCAGTCTTTTTGTTCTCATAGTATCACCCGAAGGTATTTTTTGCATAATCGGGGTTTTTATTCTCTCTAAGCAAAAACACGCCACGGCTTTGCCGTAGCGTGTTTTTTGTGGCGGAGACGAAATGTACATTTAGAGTTTCACTTCCGCAAAATTACAATAGTTTTAAAAAATCCTCCAAATCTATTCCTGCCATGCTAAGAATACTCTTTAAAGTTCCTTTGGCAATTTCGTCATGATTTGGTATAATAACAACTTTTGAACCACTTGAATATTTCATGTGACTGCCTTTTTGGCTTACAAATTCAAAACCAAATTTTTTAAGGACATCAATAATGTCTTTGGGTGGTAGCACAGGATATTTAGAACCCATTATACTGCGACCTCCATAGTTGTAACATATATTTCGCTTTGTGTATTTTCATGGGTGTTGTTTTCATAGTATAAGGAGAGTGCTTCACGTAAATTTTCAATGCTTTCGTTTATGGTTTTTCCCTGTGATGCAACACTGCTTTCTATATCTGTTGCTACATACCAATTATCTTCTTTTTGAATAATAACCGTACATTTAATTGACATAAATACACCTCTCTTTGCTAATTTGTTTTCTATATTATATCATTAAAATGTAAAAAATACAATACAATGTTTCAAAAATCATGCCTTGTGCCACAGTCGATATTATTCTCTTCCAATACGCAGACAATTTCTTCTATTGCATCAAAATCAGAGAGGGACTCGTCTGCTATTATTTTCTTAATTTTCTCAAGTATTATAATTGCGTTTGTGTCGGCAATGTTGTTATAGTCTATTGTATTATCTTCAAATACTTTTTGGACTAATTCTGCTATGTGGTTTTGGATAAGTTCGAGTTTTATGTTCATTTACAACATCTTCCTCTTGTCTCGTTTTTACAACCGATTATAACATAGTTTTGAGTTAAAATCAATATGTAAAGTGCAAAAAACGAGACAAAATACAGAGTGGTGATTATTATGAAGCAAAGAACTAATGCAAATGGTAAAAATCTTATAGGAGATAGACTTAAAGAACTGCGAAATCGCACCAATTTGTCTCAACGAGACTTAGCAAGAGAATTACAACTCATAGGAATGGATATGGACAAAAATGTCATCACAAGAATTGAAACTAATAAGAGATATGTAACTGATTTTGAACTTCAGGCATTAAAACAAATATTTGATGTTAGTTATGATTATTTGATTGATGGAGAATAACGACTCGGAAAAACAGTCCCTCGGGGTTCGATTCTCCCGAGGCTACGCCACAAAAAACACGCCACGGCTTTGCCGTAGCGTGTTTTTAAATTAATGGCAATATTTGATTCTTCGGCTATCTTTTTTAAGGTTATATGGTCTCTACGCTGCATACAAAGACACCACCTTGTTTATCTCTATTAATGAATCCTCGGGAATAGGCAAAGATACCACATCTACAGGAACATTCAAGATTTCTTCCATTCTGTTTTTAATTGAGCAGAGTGTTAATAATGTAACAACAGCCGAAGAATTAAATTCAAGAATAATATCAACATCACTATCGGGTCTGTTTTTACCTTCTGCATAAGAGCCAAACAGTTGTATTTTTACAACAGGGTATTCCTTAGCAATGATTTTAGCCGCGTTTGAAATCTGTTCTATTGTTAGCATTATAAACACCTCTTTTCTGTTATATAAACATTATACCATTAAAATATAAAAAATACAATATAATGTTTCAAAAATCATGCCTTGTGCCACAGTCGATATTATTTTCTTCCAATACGCAGACAATTTCTTCTATTGCATCAAAATCAGAAAGGGAGTCGTCTGCTATTATTTTCTTAATTTTTTCAAGTATTATAATTGCGTTTGTGTCGGCAATGTTGTTATAGTCTATTGTATTATCTTCAAATACTTTTTGGACTAATTCTGCTATGTGGTTTTGGATAAGTTCGAGTTTTATGT
>JAZNJU010000110.1:0-2785 GCA_045578205.1 Clostridia bacterium
CATCTGCAACTGCTGAAGAATTGGCAAATTTCGAAGCCGCTTCTTTTGTTTCGAAAGGCAAAATCAAAGTGCCGTCTTCATATCTTGGATTTACACCGTACAAGGACACGAATGTTATAAGTTTTCCGGTGCTCTCAAGAGTTTTTATGACCTCATTCCACGATGAGACAACCGTGTTTGGCGACACAACTGCATCCGAATGACGGATGACGTTTTCTGTACTGTCTTCTCTCTTGAGTTCTTCGTGTACAGGTTTTGCAGGTTCTATGCGGGGTTCCTGTTTTTGGAAAACAGGTGCTGCATCAACTTTTGAAGATACAACGGGTGCATTTGCAATCTTCTGCTCAAGAGCGGAAATTCTGTCCAGAAGAGAATTGACATCGCACTCGTATTCGGGAGAAGCCAGTCTTATGAGTGTTGCCTCCACAACCACAGAGGCGTTTGATGAAACACGGATATCCTTTAGCGAAGATGTCAGAATATCCACACAACGCACAAGTTTCTCCTTGGTAAAGACATCGCTTGCCTTTTCCACAAAGGCCTTTTTGCCGGAAGAAAAATCACACATTTCCGGTGAAAGTTTGTATATCAAAATATCTCTGACTGCTTTTAACATTCCTTCCGCAAAGGAAGTGGGGTTCTTGCCCTTGTCCATACTGTTTCCGAAGAGCATAAGCAGAGATTTGACATCGCCCAAAGCAATGTACTCCGACGCTCTGTACAAAAACTCCTCATCAAAAGTTCCAAGAATTTCCGTAACATCACCGTACTCTATGTCGGTCGGTTTGTATGCAAGACACTGCTCTGTAATGCTCAAAGCATCACGCATTGAGCCGTTGCCAAGATATGCTATATATTCCACAGCATCTCTTGATATTGCAACTTCTTCCTTGCGGAGAATTTCCGCAACCGCTCCTGCAATGTCCATAGTTCCTATGTTTTTGAAATCGAAACGCTGGCATCTGGAGAGTATTGTGGCAGGTATTTTGTGAATTTCTGTAGTTGCAAGTATAAAGACAACATGAGCAGGCGGTTCTTCCAATGTCTTTAACAGAGCATTGAATGCACCCATTGAAAGCATATGAACTTCGTCGATTATGTAAACTTTATACTTAGTGCTCGCCGTTGAATAGCGCACCTGGTCTATAATCTCTCTTATGCTGTCTACACCGGTATTGGATGCGGCATCCATTTCCACAACATCCAGTATTGTCTCGTTTATAATGCCCTGACAGGAAGAACACTCGTTACAGGGATTGCCTCCCGAGGGGTTTTCGCAATTTATTGCCCGGCTGAGAATCTTGGCAGTGGAGGTTTTTCCCGTTCCTCTGGTGCCGGTAAAAAGATATGCGTGAGCAATTTTGTTGTTAACTATTTCATTTTTGAGTGTGGATGTTATATGGTCCTGCCCTACAACTTCGTCGAAAGTTTTCGGACGCCATTTTCGATATAAAGTCTGGTATGCCATTTTTAATCCCCCTCAATGCAAATACATATAAAAAAGCCGTACATCCTTATCTCGAATCGTCAAAATAGCCGTTACAGGTCAGTTGGCTCAAATCGGTTGGCCTCGCGGCACATGTCCGCAAACGCTTATGGCTGCTTGATTCCTCACCTGACCAGGTTCACGCGCGTTCATCGCGCAAGAACCGACTCTCAACACCACTTAACCGGCACTTTGCTATTTTAAAAAACCCTCAATAAGGATATAACCCTTGCTATAGCGGATTGCAAGTACAGGGCGCCGCTACTGCCCCGGCCGTACGACCCTTTAATTATACACTAAACATTACAGAATTTCAATATCAAAATGTCATTTTTTATTAAAAATATCGGTTTTTTTTGACCGTTTTTTTATTATAATATCACAATCCTGCAAAAAAGCACAAAAATAGCATTTTATTTGTCGCTTTTTATCATTTCGTGCGATGGCTTTTTATGGAAAAAAAACATTTTTGAGGTTATAATTAAATGGTGACACAGTTATGAAAGGATGTTATACATGCAAAAATTCCATTTAGCAAGAAGATATGTCTACAACGACTCAACAGATTATCCGATGGGTAGTTTTCTTCTTGACTATTACATGATAAAATCGGAAATTAAAATCCCCCATTCAAGCATAATTGCCGTGGTTTACGGGGTTGAAATAGAAAAAAGAAGCAAAACAAACAGAGGCGAGTCTCGCATTGAAACTGCCTCCGTAAAGGATATATTTAATTCGCGTGAACATACATCGGGTTTTGTTACGTCACTGGCTGAAAAACTCGTAACTCCATCGGATCTAAAAAAAGCCGTTGAAGAACTGATTGGCGAAAAGGGGTTTGAGCCTCCTGAGGTGACAATTTCTACATAAGAGACGCAAAAAGCCTCAGTACTCTTCCTGTAATCCTGTACCACAAGGGGAGTTTTTTGTACTTGGTAATATCAAAAAGCATACACTGCCCCAAAGTTTTGATATAGTCACTTTTAAGTTTTTCTATTACGTTGTTTTTGTAGAAATATACTCCGCATTCATAGTGGAGATACAAACTGCGGTAATCATAGTTTGCAGACCCCACATACGCTCTCACATCATCGGAAACCGTACTCTTTGCGTGTAGAAAGCCCTCGGTATATTCATATATCTTTACTCCCGATTTCAAAAGTTCAGGGTAGTAACTTCTGCCAAGGACAAAAGCATACCACTTATCGGGAATGTGAGGCATGCAAATCTTCACATCCACTCCTCTGGCAGCAGCAAACTTGAGTGCTGCAGTGAGTGCATCGTCCAAAATAAGATAAG
>JAZNJU010000111.1:0-5308 GCA_045578205.1 Clostridia bacterium
TTTTCACTTTATTGATAATGAAAATTTGTACTTTTCCAGAACCGATGCAAATGAACCTTATGAAAATCCCAAACCCCGTGATGCAGTTGAAAGGCTTCTTATGAATGAAGTAAAGCAACATGGCAATTTTGTTTTTGCAGCAGTAAAAGGCGATTATGGGAAAGAAATAGTTCCTATGTACAAATATGTTGTTCTGGTAGAAGTGCCCAAAGAAATCCGTTCGAGGCGAGTTCGCAACCGCGCTTTTCAAAAATTCGGAAACAGGATGTTAGTAGGTGGAGACTTATATGAACAACAGGAAGCCTTTTTCCATATGGTAGACTCCAGAGAGGAAGATTATGTTGAAAAATGGGTGCGAACGTTGAAATGTCCCATCATCAAGATTGATGGAACAAAGTCTATTGAAGAAAATATTGAATATATCATAGAACAAATGAATATGTAAATTCCAATTCTAAGGAGATTTCTAAAGTGAGAAAAGAATTTTTGACATCGAATGCTAAGTTTGTGTATTCTAAAAATGAACTAGGGTATCAGGAAGTATTAGAACACTTCGCTTCTGCTTCTGAAATCACAATTATTACATACAACATATCAGAAAAGAAGCAGGCGTTAGTACATGCTTTGAGAAATGTTGGAGAACATTGTGTAATTAATGTTATCACGAATATTCCAAGTAGGTGGGAAACTTATTACGGTGACACATTTAGAAAAAAGGCTAGGCAAAAAATTAATTTGTATTTATCCAGATTAAATCCTGAACATCTCGGAATTAAATCATCTGTCTTTTTTGATTTTTCAAACCATGGAAAAATAATTATGACGGATGCAATAGTTTATGTGGGTTCGGCAAACTACTCTGAAGAAAGTGCAGATAATACGGAATTCGGATTTGTTTCGACAGATAGAGACTTCATTAACTATATTAAGTCAGAAGTTTTGTCTGACGTACAATCATCAGCGATTCCATATTACGAATATGATTACACTGCACTACTATTGGAGGCAAATGTGGCACTGTCAGCAGTCTATAACGCACGGAATGAACTGTATGAAGAAGTATACAGACTACATGATGATGTAGATGGAGAGTGGTATTATTATGTTGAGCATGAAGCGACTTTAACAGTTGGTTCATTAGATAGATTACTTGAAATTACGAGTGAATCCTGTAATATTGCTAGTGATATTTATGATGCAATTGATACTATAACATTAGGGGATGAAGATGAAACTATCGAAGCAAACGACATTTACGAGGAATTATTGGACTTATACTTAAATATTGAAAAGATAAGATGTTTTGATACGCTAATCGAATTGTCAGAATTTGATTCAGAAGAATTTATTAATCAACAATTGCAAGATGAATATGCAATGGAGGCTTATGAAGAAAATTTGGAAAGTTGTATAGAAAGTGCTTCTGGTGAAGCAATGAGTGTGGTATGGGATTTAACACAGGCTGCCAAAAGAGACATAGATGAACTAATTTCCGTAGTTGATAAATTTTGTGAAAAGTACTCGTTGTTTATAGAAAATTTGCGGTCAAGGGAAATTAAAAAAATTAGTTCTCAGATAGATAATACATAATCAAAACAGCACATTATGCTATATGAGAATTGTCCGGACATAAAAGTGATTGTTAGTGATAAAAGTGGAAATCTTATAAAAGTAACTGAAAGAGATTTGTTGCCCTTTGTCTGGCAATCAGTAATTTGCTAAAATTTAGTAATATAGAATAAAAGCCAATGGGTCTTCTCCATTGGCTTTCTTAATTTATCTCACAGATACTATATACTATACAATAAAATTTAATACAAGTCTACTCTTTTTTTATATTCTTGCTACAATTATTATGTCGACAATAATCAAATTTGAAACTCGCGAGAAGATTCAAGAGAGGAGAAGAAGTGTTAGAACATAAAGGAACTGTACAATGATTGCGATAAAATAAAGAAAAAAGGGGACAATGAATGCACAATCATTGTCCTCCCTAAAAATGTACGTAGATACTATTTATCATACAGTAAAAATTAATACAAGTCTATACTTTTTTTGTGGGCTTGTTACAATTATTGTGTCAACAAGTTTTAGGAGGAAAACAAAATGGCAAATATAAAACCAGGCAATGAGAAAACATTTAACGAAGTTGTGGAAGTCTATGACAAAATGCGACCAACTTATGTGGATGAACTTTATAATGACCTTTTTAATTACATACAGATTAATCAAAACAGCAATGTTCTAGAAGTGGGAATAGGAACCGGTCAGGCGACCCTTCCGATTTTAAAAACGGGTTGTTCTTTGACTGCCGTAGAATTGGGGGATAAACTTGCTGCGTTTGTAGAAGATAAGTTTAGCGAATATTCTAATTTCAAAGTGCAGAATTCAGCCTTTCAAGATTATGAAGGGATAAGGGGAGCGTTTGACTTGATATATTCTGCGAGTGCATTCCACTGGATACCGGAAGAGGTTGGATACACAAAGGTTTATGAACTGTTAAAGCCAGGCGGTGTGTTTGCAAGGTTTGCAAATCATCCGTACAAGGATAAAGAAAGAGAAGAATTACATATAGAAATTCAAAAGCAATATGCTATTTATCTGCCAAATAGTAAAATGGCGCCTGAATATACAGAGGAGCAGGCATACACCAGAGCAGAAATAGCAAGAAAGTATGGTTTTTCTGACATTGTATATAAGTTATATAAAAGAACCCGGTCATTTACAGCAGAAGAATATGTTCAATTGTTAGGAACATATTCTGACCATATTGCATTGCAGCCTAATGTAAGAAAAGAGTTTTTTGATAAGATAAGGCAAGTGATAAATGACTTTGGTGGAATAATTACAATCTACGATACGATTGATTTGCAACTTGCGCGAAAGATGTGATGAGGTGACAACTAATGGACTGTAAGTGGTGTGATTTATCAGAACGAGAACGCCAATGGCTACTTTTTGAACATGGAGGATGGACGATTTATTTGGCTGATGTACAAGATTATATAGGAAGGTGCATTATAGTACTTAATAGGCATTGTGGATGTATTCCAGACTTGCATTTGTCAGAATGGCTTGCGCTAAAAGAGATAACTGCAAAGATGGAAAGATGTTATAAGGAAGTGTTAGGTGCAGAGTTGTGTAACTGGAGTTGTCTGATGAATAGTTTCTATAAAGAAAAAGAACCTAATCCGCATCTGCATATACATATAAGACCGCGTTACAAGAGGCCGGTTGAGATAAACGGAAATTGCTATGTGGATGAAGAATTCGGTCATCATTATGCATTGAAGAAGGGCCAACAATTGAAGGAAGAGGATAGAATAGCGCTTTATAACTTGATGAAAGCGGAGGTGATTTAGAATGCTCAACGTGAAAGAATATATGAATTGTTTCATCAATCATCTAAAAGAAGTGTTTCGAGACAGACTTTTATATGTTGGATTACAAGGAAGTTACATGAGAGGAGAAGCGACTGAGGACAGTGATATAGACGTCGTTGTGATTTTGGATGAGTTACATGTTGCCGATTTGATACAATACAGAAAAATAGTAAAGACGACAAAGTATCCTGACAAGTCTTGTGGCTTTATTTGTGGTAAAAGGGATATGGTCAATTGGAATCCGATGGAGATTTGTCATCTGGAACACAGCACAGAAGATTACTATGGAACATTAAGCAATTTCATTCCAACGTACAATGAACAAGATGTCGTTCATTTTATCAAGTTAAGTCTTAATAATTTATATCATGAAATTTGTCATCGATACCTACATTCAGACACTGGGAAAAACAAACAGAAAATAGTGGGCTCATATAAAGGTGTTTTCTTTATAATGCAAAATATTTATTTCCTAAAAAGCGGTGTATTTGTAAAAACAAAGAAAGAGTTGCTTTTACATCTAGAAGGAATGGATGAACAAATCATGAATATGGCACTTGAAATGGAAAAGAATGGAGATTACGAGTTTGATGTGGCGTTTGAGTTGTTATTCAAATGGTGTCAAACGCATATTAGGAAGATGTGTTGAATTATGGAACTATGGGATGCATATTATGCTAACGGAACACTAGCGGGTTTTGATTTGGTTAGAGGAGAGGTAATACCGGAAGGATTCTATCATCTGGTTTGTAACAGTGTTATTAAACATGAAGATGGAACATACTTAATGATGCAGCGTTCCTTCGAAAAAGAAATTCTACCGGGTAAATGGGAAATTGGTGCTGGTGGAAGTGTATTAAAAGGAGAGGATAAGATACAAGGTGCTCTGCGTGAAATAAGAGAAGAGACGGGGATTGCAAAAGGTGAAATTAAAGAAATATATTGTTTCGTCCATGAGCAGTATCAGTCAATTTACTATGGTTTTCTCTATACAACTGCATGTGAAAAAGATTGTATTCAATTACAAAAGGGAGAAACAATTGCCTACAAATGGATAACGCCAAATGAATTGATTCAATTTTGGGAGGAACTACCTGAGACGAGTTCATTTAAGGTTCGAATAAAGAATTACATAGATTCATTAAGGTAGAAAATAGTAAAAAGTTGGTGCCTTAAGCATTATGGTATTGTATGCTTATAAAGAAATGATAGAGAGGGCTTTAGCAGTAGGCAAACAATATAATTTCCTCCGCTTTCTCCGCTTTTAGAATCATCAGGAAAAGATGAAGCCATATTGCATCATACAATTTGTATTTTCTCAACTATATCTAAAATGTGAGTTACTAGTTATATAAAGGCCTTGCGCATTGTCAATTGTAGACGTATAATTGAGCCACAAGGTTTAACTATATGTCGCGGGGCAAAGTGATTTAGCGTCCACGGGGCAAAAAACTTTATTCTAAAACTAAAACATATAGGGAACCTTGTATAGGCTCTGACGAGCCTGTCCGAGGTTCTTTTTTTGTGCCTACAACAGCCCATAACCCAAGGCCTACAACAGCCAACAACAAAAGGCCTGCAACAAGAAAATGCCGAAAACAAAGGGCTTGGAGACAGAAAAAGAGAACGAAAACGGAAACCGGACCGTCGCGTAGTCCGGAAAAGAAAAAGAAAAGTGACCGAAAAGAGTGGGCGGATTTTTGTCGTAGGCGAGTTGTAGGCTCAAGGGTAATGACGATAAAGGAAATTGCCCTGAAGACGATAAAACGATTGGTCCTGTGACAAGAGAGTGGCTTTTCAACCATTTTTGAACTACGAGTTCAATGACAAATATTTTATAATATAGTATCCTCTTATCAGAACGATAGTTATAGTTTTGATAGGAGGAGTTTTTATGAGTTATGATATTCGATTGAAGGACCCTG
>JAZNJU010000112.1:0-2333 GCA_045578205.1 Clostridia bacterium
CAGTTTGTCTTCCTAAGCCCGCTTGGCCTCCGACTTCTTTGTCGTTTTCTGCAACATACACATAGTTTTTGCCGCCACTTAAGATTACAGCATCGGCACTTATTATCAGAACACCTTTTGCTCCCGAGGTCGCAAGGGAGACATCGGCAATCATTCCGAGTTTAATCTTTCCGTCATCATTGGGAACGGTAACTTTGACAGGATACAGTCCTGTCATATCGCTCTTTGCAGTTGCAACGGCTGATACAACCGCATCCATATCCGAAACACCTGCAGATTTTACGGATATTTTTGCCTTTGTAGACTGCGAAACAGAAGATATAACCGCCTCTGTTACATTTACCTCAATATCCAGCATCTTAGTATCTTTTACTGCAAAAAGTTCAATCCCGGGAGATGCCATCTGTCCTACACTTACATTCTTTGCAGTAATATAACCCGAAACGGGTGCAGTTACGGTACAGTTTGAGAGGTTATTTGCGGCAATGTCCAGAGCGGCTTTTGCCTGGCTGATGCCTGCGCTTGCGCTGGCCTCTGTCTGTGGGATGATAACACCGTCGTTGAGCGATGAATTGGCTTTTGCCGTTTCCAGTGCCAGAGCCGCATTGTCCAACGCTGTTTTGGCAGACTCAAGGGCAACAAGACTTATAGCACCTATGTCGTAGAGCGCCTTTTGTCTGTTGTAATTATCCAGTGCTGTGTTGTAGGCACTCTGGGCATTGGAGAGTGCCTGATTCATACTGATTTTTCCTTGCTCCACGCTTCCGCCCGTAACATTGTTGTAGGAAGCCACGGCACTGTTGTATGCTGCGAGTGCCTGGTTATATGCAAGGGAGTATTGGGTGGAATCTATTGTCATAAGGATGGTTCCCTGTGTAACGTAATCTCCCAGTTCCGCATTGACTGTTTTTACAGTACCCGAAACCTTGGCGGTTACACCTGCGCCAACGGAAGCCTTTACTTCTCCTGTGTAGGACACATTTGCCTCCACATCGCCGACTTTGACAACATCGGTTTTTACATTGATTGCACTCACTGCGGGAATATTTTCCCCGCTTTTTGAACAGCCTGTAAGTATCAGTGCAGAAATCATTATAAGAGACAATATTTTCTTTATCATAGTAATCCTCCATTAAAGTCCTGTTGTAATCTCATATTTGTATTTTTCAATAGCCATTCGGTAATTAAGTTTTGCATTGGCGTAGGAAACCTGCGCATCGTAAAGATCGTTTATAGCCTTGGTAAGTTCGATATTGGCAATTACTCCGAGGTCATATTTTATCTTTGCCGCATCATATTCTCTGCGCTTTATATCATACTGCATAGCAGCGATATCCATACTTTCTTTGGTGGTTAATATATTGTTGTAGGAACTTTTTATTGAGAGTTTAATAAGTTTTACCGTTGAGTTATATGTATATCTGGCTTCCACATATGACGCATATGCACTGTTGTATGTTGCGGAATTTTCCGTAAGAACGGTGGACAAATCAAAGTACTCCCATGCAAGTTCTTCGCTTTCCTTAAGAGCACAAAGGTCATAACGTGTGTCTACGGCACTGACGATATCCGCGTCGCGCTCAGATATGAACTCCTCACATTCTATTTCATCTGTAAGATTTATTACGCATTTCTCTGCATCTATATTCAAAAGTATCTTTAAATTTTCCAAAGCAATTTCTTCATTCAGCATGTAAGAATCCAAGGCACTTTTTGCTCCCAAAGTTGCAACGGACGCATTTTCATAGTCAAGTTTGGGGATAAATCCGAGAGCAAACTGTTTATCCACAATTTCCTGATTTGCAAGAGCCAGAGTGTAGGCGTTTTTTGCAGCATTTGTAAGTTTTCTCATAAGAACCAGATTGTAGTAGGCACTTGTTACATCGTAGGATATGGAGGACTTGATTTTTGCTTCTTCCATAACTGACAAACGGTGTGCCATTTCGGCGGCTTTTATGTAGTAGCCCTCTTTGAGACAGTAAAGTTCAAAATTACTTGTTACATTCACAGTCATATTTTTGTAAGGTTTTCGTGAAAGATAAGCGCTGTTTACGGCAATTTCGTTGGCACTCTGCTTGTGCCTGTTTGCCTCCAGACGCTCATTGTCCGTAAATGCCATTTCTATGGCATCTTCAAGTCTTAAATTGTATGTAATAATACTCTCGTTTTCTGTGTTTTCCTCCGCATAAACCGCAGGAAATGCGGAAACGGTTATAACAAGAGCAATTATGAGTGATAGACATTTTTTCATACCTTAAACATACTCCTTTCAAAATAACAAAAACATTATAACACTACGAAAAATAAAAAGGATTAACATTTTGTAAATAAAA
>JAZNJU010000113.1:0-3324 GCA_045578205.1 Clostridia bacterium
CCCTCTCACCTTGTTGAAGAGGTTGTAGGCGGCGCTGCGAAAACTCAGGTTAAAGACCTCTTTGGTTTTGAAATGATAACCTTGAACAAATTTACAACAGCGCAGATAGACAAGAACACATGGTCAAAGGATATGCTTGACCTGCTTATGGAATTTATAGAAACTGACGAGCGCGCAGCAGAGTATCGCGGTCTTGACTGGTCACAGGAATACGACTATGCAATCAACGGTGACCCCAACGATACTCAGTCTGCATTATAAAAAAGGAGATTATAAAATGAAAAAAAGTAAACTTTGTGCGTTAATTACCACAGTTATTTTTGTAATATGCTTGTTTACTTCACAGTTTTGCATTACTTCTTATGCGGCAGACCCTATTACAGATGAAAAGAGGGCTCAGTATCAGGAAATCATAAAAGAGGTTGCATACTCCTATTTCAGACAAGGAACACAGATTCAGTATGACCAGACTGCAAAGCCTCCCAGAAGAAACCTCATGGTTTCCCCTGAAGATGCTACAAGTCAAAGAACAATATATCTGGACTGTAGTTCGTATATGGACAGTGTTTACTACGAAGCGTTCGGAATACACCTTATCCGAAGCGGCGCAGGCACATGGTCAATCAAAACCGCCAATATGTTAAATGCCGCAAGGGATTATCCCACAAGACGCGAAAATGAAGGATACTGGACACAGGAAGACGACTTTGCAGGAAAGACAACCGAGGAAATACAAGAAATATTGGATGAAGTGTATGCTAATCTTCAGGTGGGTGATGTAATAGTATACGAAAAAGCAGCCGGAGGCGGTCATACCGTTATGTACATAGGCGATGGTCTCATTCTCCACTGCACAGGCTCCACAGGTACATCCAGCCCCAATCCCCCTTCAAAATACTATGACAAATCAGGGGTAACAGAATATACCAAGGGTGCTGTACTTTGCGACCCCGCAGCACCATTTTTCACTGACTCCACTCAGACCAGATGGCTTGGTAACATGGCACGTTTTTGTGTTATAAGACCTTTTGACAGAACGGATATAGAAGTTACTCCTACACAAAAATCTGTAAACAGGCTCTCAATTAAAGGTCTTGCTATGGAAAAAACCGCATCTGTACATCCCGACAACTGTGTGGATACCAATGACGAAATAACATACACTATAACACTTAACAACACAAGCACTACCGCGCTTACCGATATTACTCTCACAGATGCAGTACCTGCAGGTACACAGTTTGTATCCGGTGATGTGACAAACACTTCGGGCATACTCACATGGAATGGTGACATCGCTGCAGAAACTACGGCTACTGTTTCTTACACAGTTAAGGTGACATCCACATCTGCAGGTCAGATTATCACAAATGGCAGCACCGAGGTAAACGGAGTTTCCTTAAACACTATCGAGCATACGGTAGCAGGCTACGGTGCACAGCAAAGAGCGCAGATAGCCGCAAAAGCAAAGGAATATGTCACAGAGGGCAGGACTTTCCGTGACGGTGCTTCTCTTGTTATGTCTGCATACAAGGACTCCATAGGTGCAAATGCCTTTGGTTTTACCGATGACGGAACAAATATTTCCTCTTACTCAACTGCAGATGAACTTCTTACAGAAGTAATTGACAGTGCTAACTTTACCTGTCATACCCAAACAGAGATTTCCGGCATGCTGGTTCCTCACCTTTTTGGAGGTATTGACATTACATACAACTCAAAAGCAGTTCTTGACGGTGAGCGCAGAAGTAACATTTCCATAGACCAACTTGCAATCGGCGATGTTGTGCTTGCTGAATATTCAAAAGGTGAACTTGTATATATGTATGTGGGCGATTCGCAGTTTGTGTGCCTTGATGATGAAGGGAAAGCCACACTCATAACAACCGAAGAGGGTTATTATCTGTATGAAACAGCCTCAGGTTCTGCCTACTACCGAACATATGAAGGTAATAAACTTGTTTCTCTTATAGCATACGACCGTTTTGCTGTGCTTCGTCCTTCCATGAAGCCCGATTCATCTGAAGTAAGCGTAACGGGGATTGAAATAACTACCCCTCCCACAAAACTCGTATATGACAGCGGAGATAAAATCGACACAACAGGAATGGTAGTTACAGCCACAATGTCTGACGGAAGCACAAGAAAAGTAACTAATTTTGCTCTGTCCAAAGATACTATCTCCTATCCCGAAACTTCTGTTGATGTATATTTCGGACCATTTAGTGCAACCCTTTCGGGACTTGAAGCCAAACTTACAACATTTAAAATATCAGGTCTTAAAGATGCACCGCTCAATACCGATATACAGGTAGAGGGTATATATGTGGGCATTGGCTCAACCAGTAATGCTACGAATACTATCGCGGATTTCAGACCATTGCTTATGCTCAAGGATGAAAACACAAATGATACCATTGCACTATCCTTAGAGGCATCCATGTACGCCAGAACCGGTACCGCAGCAACAAACCATGTATATAATCCTAATGGTGTTACTAAGGGAGATAAACTTAAACTTACTGTACAGATAAAGACAGGCGACCCTAACTATACAGGTAACTCGGGCAGAATATATCTTACACTTGTGGACAGTACAATAACTTCATTTGAAGACTTTGTTACATCTTCGGGCAACAGCACAAAATACGATTTGAGTAAAGCAATAGTGATAAGCACATGGGAAGATATGCAAAAATACTATACTTCGGATAACGATCTGCCTTTCTACTCCCTTGTGGTATTTACAGGCTCTCACTATATGCGCGCCAACTCAAGTAAATACGCATACTATATTCATAAAAATGCAGGTTATTCTGCTGCAGCCGATTCCAAACCCGACGGCAGTAAAAATATAGGATTCCGTAGATACGTAGTAAACACCAATGTTCAGACAAACTGGGTTGCAAACAATCTTTTCGGAACAACATCCATAGGAACAAGCGGAATAGGTTCCAATGTTTCAAAAGACATTTATGCACTATATGTAGGTAACTCTTCATCATTCTTCTACCACACAATTCTTGACTCTTCGTGGATTACAGACAACAAGTGCTACATAGAATCCGTAAGCGAAGATAACACCACAGTAAATCTCATTGCAAATGCTCCCGGAAACTACACTATGTACTTTGCGGATTACGAAGACGGAAAATTACAAGAATGTTATCCCGTCGACATAACAGCGGTTGCGGCAGGTAAAATGACCGCTGATATACCAGAGGATTTTGTAATCAGTGCAGGAGACAAAATTCTGTTCTGGCAAAGCAGAAGAGACGGAATAACACCCCTTTCCACTGCCTGGGTGTTTGAATAATAAATAAG
>JAZNJU010000114.1:0-2723 GCA_045578205.1 Clostridia bacterium
TTGTCTTCCTAAGACCGCTTGGCCTCCGACTTTTTAATTGTTACACTGGCACCCTCGGCAAGGTCATAGCGTATGCCAAGTGAGAAAATATGCTTTGACGAAAATTCCCTTTTTGCAAAAGCAAGGCAGAAGTTCCACTCACCGTAGTCGCCTTTTTCCAATTCCAGAACGGAATTCTCTGTTGAGCAGACAACTCCGCTGTCTGTACTGACAATGCTGTTTACATTTTGAGGCGAATTCAACTTGTGCCATATTCCGTACAGAGTATCGTACACAAAAATGAATTCTTCCGTGTCTGAAAATAGCACAATGTAGTAGAAACGCTCATTGGCACCTGCACATTTTGCTTCAAATCGGGATAAGTCAAGTTCATGGCTGACAAGTTTTACGGAACTTCCGTTGTATCTGTATATACCGCCTTTTCCCATATAGAAAAGGCATCCTCCGGACACGGCAAGGGTTTTTTTGCATCCGGAGCGAACTCCGGGAAAATTAAATCTTGACAGTCGGTATTCATCGGGCTGATTTCCGTAGATTTTGTAGAAGCAATCTTCCTTGAATGCCACAACATTTCCGTTGTAGGACGTGATAGCAGTGAAGATACCGTCGCTTTCAACTCCCGTTTGAAAACAGGATGAGGGCAGGGTGCCGTAACTGTCCGCAGAAAAGTCATCCCATATGGAAGGGTCTCCGAGTTTTGAAGCATGGATTTCTTCGGATGTAATTCCCCACATTCTGTTTTCAAAAGAGCAGATGTCGGAAAAATTGGGAATTCCTTTTTCCACTGTTATGTCAAACACGAAAACTTCGTCATATCCTCCCATATCGATGGCATTGTCGTCAAAAATCAGAGAAGTTATCTCCGAAATTTTACCCATCGGGGTTTCGTGACTTGTTTTAACCACGTCTTTGATTTTGACTGTTATGCCGTTTTGCATTTTCCTGCGGTACTGTATGTAGGCGTTGTCCTGCACAACTTCAATTGCTTTAACTTCCATTTTGAGTGTTACTATGTCTCCTGCCTCAAATTCGTCTGAAAGTCCGAAGTGATAGAAAGTGTATGATGACGATTTTCTGTAATTTGCTTGCATAGACACAAAAGAATTCCCGGTAATATAACCGCTGTACCAGGTGTTGTAGGGCATTGGTGCGCTATCGGAAGTGAGTGATTCTTTTTCAAATTTTTTTTGGGCACTTTCGCGTGTGGTGGTTTCCGATACACAGCATTTCTCAACCGATGATGTGTTTGTGTGGTATATCACATTTTCGGGTATAAAAAGAATACTGTCTTTCATAAACTCCATTGTGTGTTCAGTTGCTGTGTCCTCGCTGATAGAATTGTCGGAAATGAGGGTTTCGCTATTTTCTGTGCAAAGATAGAGCCCTCCGCTTTCTCCCTCGCTTTTTTCCAGTGTGTACAGTTTGTTGAAAAATCCTGCCGTGCATATTTCTCTGTCTGATACGCGCACAACACACTCTCTCTTTTGCGATGAAAGCGCGGGATAGTTGCGTGATGTCATATTCAGCGCATCGGTTGGCTCGTTTGCTTTGTTGGAGTAGGAGGGGTCTATACCTCCGAAATTCGTGATGGTGTATGTGTGCAGAGAATTTCTCGCTCTCATAAAAGGAAGCATATTTTCACCCTCTTTCCTTTGTATCCAGGGGCAAATGTTCTCTGCGCCACTTCTTTTTCCAATCCAGAAAAGCCTCGTTGAAGAAACTGCAACTGTTGTTGTACATGGCTATGTCCTGATTGGCAAGGTCAATCATGGAAACCACGTAGTAAACGTACATATCTTTGTACTCTGTGCCAAGCAAAAGTTCATCTTCCGAAAGGGAGACCTCAGTTTCCTTGAATTGAGTCATGTGGTCAAAAATCTGCTTTTCCACGGTGTTAAGCCAGGCAAGTTTTGTGTCGTAACTTACCATGTTCGGTCTTGTTGTATCCACACTCTCGAGTACTTCAACCTTTGTCATGTGCTAACCTCCTTTAGTGAATCAAGTATTGTTTTCATCTGCTCAATGGTGTTTTCCATAATGGTGAGTTTTACCGCGGTTTCCTCTTTGATATCCTCGGTATATCCCAAAATGAGTTCAAAATTCTCATCGGTGTTATCCACCAGAGCAGGTGCAGTTCGCTTGTATTCCAAATACAATACCTCCTTTTTAAAAAAATAGACATCTTCATGTATATTTTAATTCGTTTTGACTTTTTATTTCGCCTACAAAACAAAAAAGTTGCAAAACCTGTTACGGTTTGCAACTTTTTGTGATTTAGTATAATTATTACATTTTGCTTCCTTTGCTTCCGCTTCCGAAGTGTATTCCCTCCAGAACGTTGGTATCGAAAGCGTAGGAAATTTCTCCTTGCTCTCTGTGGCGCTTCTTAGCAAGTTCTATCATACGGTCAAGAAGTTCCCCGTATTTCACACCCAGAGGCTCCCAAAGGTAGAAAGAGAGAGAACCGGGGATGGTGTTTATTTCGTTTAAGTAAATTTCCTGTGTTTTGGTATCTATCATAAAATCTATGCGGACAATACCGTTGCATCCCAAACACTTGAAAGCATCTACAGCCATCTTGCGGATAGTGTCTCTCTGCTCATCGGTTATGTCGGCAGGTATCTTGCGCTTAAGACTTGCCATACCTTTTGAACCGCCCTTGGAACCGCCTTTTGCTCCGCTTACATATTTATCTTCATAACTCAATATAGTATCGCTTCCGA
>JAZNJU010000115.1:0-37086 GCA_045578205.1 Clostridia bacterium
CCTCTCCAACACGGCTTACCTGCAATCCGTGACTGCAGATTTCCTCAAGCTCATTTCTGTCATACGCAATACCACCACCTGTACCGCCAAGTGTAAAAGCAGGGCGGATTATGAGAGGATAACCGATTTCGTTTGCAAAAGAGACAGCATCTTCCACCGTTGTAACAACAGTAGAGGGGATGCAAGGCTGACCGATTGATTCCATTGTATCCTTAAACATCTGACGGTCTTCTGCTTTGTCTATTGTCTCGGGTTTTGCACCGAGAAGTGTAACACCGTGTTTTTCCAAGAATCCTTCTTTTGCAAGTTGCATGGAAAGAGTAAGACCGGTCTGACCTCCGAGAGTCGAAAGGAGACTGTCGGGTTTTTCTTTTTCTATTATGCGTTTAATAGTGGGTAAGTTAAGCGGTTCAAGATAAATCTCATCTGCCATGGCATTATCTGTCATTATTGTGGCGGGGTTGGAGTTTACAAGTACAACTTCAAGACCAGCCTGCTTAAGAGCGCGACAAGCCTGGGTGCCTGCATAGTCAAATTCTGCGGCTTGTCCAATAACGATGGGACCTGAGCCGATTACCATAACTTTTTTGAGGTTTTTATTAAGAGGCATGATTATTTATCTCCTTTCATTAGATTTTTGAAACTGTCGATGATAAACTTAGTGTTGTGAGGTCCTTTGAACAGATTGGGTGTAAACTGCGTGGAGATTAAATTTTCTGTGCTGAAACCTTCGACCGTTTTATCGTTGACATTTAAAAAACTAATCCGTGCAGATGAAGGGAGGGAGTTTTCCTCAACAATGTAGCCGTGATTTTGAGTTGTAATGAATATTTTGCCGGACTGCGTATCTTTAACAGGCTGATTTACACCACGGTGTCCGAATGTATGTTTGGATATTTTTCCGCCTAAAGCCAGCGCACACAGTTCGTGCCCAAGACCGCAGGCATATATAGGCATATTGTTTTCTATAAGTTTTTTTATTTCGTTGGTTATATCGGAGTAATCCGCAGGATTTCCGGGACCTTCGGAAATTATAACACCGTCAGGATTCATTTGGAGGATTTCATCCGCTGTGGTGCTGTGGGGGACAACGGTAACACTTATGCCGTTATTTGTAAATGTCTGGACAAATCTGTCATTGCATCCCAAATCAAGCATACAAACTTTTGCTTCTTCATTTTCGCAATCATAGGTTACGTTTTTTTCTGTACTTACTTTATCAAGATTTATTTTTGATTTGAAATTCTTAAGTTCATTTATTATCTGTTCAATATTGGAAATATCAGAGGTGATTTTTCCGTTCATAGTACCCAAGTCGCGAAGTGTCTTTGTGAGTTCTCGGGTGTCTATGCCGGCAAGACCTATGATGTTATTTTCCTTAAGGTAGTCTTCGAGTTTTCCGTTGCACCTGAAATTCGATGGGGAGTCACAAATGGATTTCACCACGTAGGCACCAATAGAAGGTGTCTTTGAATCCAATTCGTCAGATATTATGCCGTAGTTTCCTATTAAAGGGAATGTCTGAACAACAATCTGACCGCAATATGCTTGGTCGTTTAAAAGTTCGTTATATCCTAAAACTCCGGTTTGAAAAACGGTTTCTCCGGTGAATTCACCAGCAGCACCAATGCTGTAGCCTTTGAACACCTTTCCGTTTTCAAGTATTAGATACAGTGTGTTATCCATGTGTTTTCCTCCTAAAATGAACAGTATAAAAAAACTCAAAAAAACAGGGAAGACATAAACTGTCCACCCTCTGCAAATATAAACAGGTTATGTTGTTTTTATCTTATATATTTTACACTAAAACATACTATATTGTCAACTGTTATGACAAGATTTATTTACATTTTTTTCAAAAAAAGGTGCCCTTAAAAAGGGCACCTTTAAAATACATTATACAGTTATTACTTTAACTTCGCTTTCTTCCAGAAGTTCGATCATTTCATCACTCAGTTCTTTCTCCGAAATAAAGTAATCAATATCGCTGAATTCAGCCAGTTTTGCAAAGCCGATTCTGCCGATTTTGGATTTGTCACAAAGGTAAAACTTCTTGTCAGAGTTGTTTATCATAGACTTTTTAACAGCCCATTCCTGTTCGTTGCTGTCAAGAATATCTCCCTTGGAAGTTACACCGCGGCTGGAAAAGAACACTTTGTTTGCATAACAGTTTTCGTTTATGTAGTTATTTGCAAGTGTTCCGACGAAGGACTGGTTATTGCTTACATATCCGCCTACGCCAATGACCTTTAAGTTTGTATGACCTGCAAGTTCAGTGATAACGCGAATGGAATTTGTAACGATGGTGATGTCTTTTAAATTTTTGAGTTCTCTTGCCATATAGAAAGTAGTTGTGGAAGCATCCAGGAAAACAGTGTCTCCGGGGAGAATGTGCTTAACCGCTTCCTTTGCCAGTTTTTCTTTGGCATTGGCATTGAGATGCTTTCGTTTTTCCAATGACATTTCGTGGTTACTTTCGTCAACGGGAATCGCACCGCCATGTGTTCTGACAAGAGCCTCTTGCTTTTCAAGTTTCTCCAGGTCTCGTCGAACAGTTTCTTCTGTAACACCAAGTTCCATACTGAGTTTACTTACAAGTACAGAACCGTCATTTTTAAGTGATTCTATAATCTTTTTTTGCCTTTCAACAGCAAACATTTCGTTCACCTCAAATTATTATTTTATGATGCGAACCATATCACCGTTTCTGATGCCTGCAGAGTTAGCGTCATCAGTATCAATGTGCATTTCCACATTGAAGTCATCGCGTACTCTTACCTGTACGTCGTAGAATTTGGTGGGTTTAATGCTGTCCACCATAACATCTACATAGTCGCCGTCTTTTATGTTGTGACGAAGGGCATACTCGGGAGTTAAATGAATATGTCTGTTGGCTATGATTACACCTTGCTTTAAATAGACACTGCCTTTGGGACCCACCAAAACCAGTTTTTCAGAGCCTTCCACTTTGCCAGAAGGACGAACCGGAGGGCTTACTTTCAATATGAAAGTATCTGTTTTGGAAATCTCAACCTGTGTCTGATTTCTAACAGGACCTAAAACACGAACCTTTTCTATGGCTTTGAGTGAAGGTCCCACCAGTGTAACACATTCCTCTGCGGCATATTCTCTGCCCATAAGGGTTTTCTTCTTGGTGAGTTCGTATCCTTTGCCAAAGAGAGTATCGAGGTCCTCTCGGGAAAGGTGCACGTGTCTTTGGGAAACACCGATTTTTATTTCGCCGTTTTTATCCTGATTGTATTCTTTGAAAATTTTTGCTACTGCTTGTTCAATAGTCTGAATATCGTACATAAATAACTCTCCTTAAATGTTTCCTAAAATATCAATCGTTTATGATATCCAAATCAAAAAACTTGAGAATTTCGGGGTGAGGGGAAGGGATACATTCGTTTCCGTAAACCTTTGTTATGGTGCTGCAAACTTTGTCACCGTGTTCAAGAGATGCTTTAACGGCAGATACGGTTCCTGCAACAACAAGAGTTACGAGCATACCGCCAAGACGCTCTTCTTTGTGGAGAAGTTTAACGTCTGCGGCTTTGCACATAGCATCAAGCCCCACAACAGCAGAAGTAAAACCGGATATTTCCAGCATACCTATCGCTTTTCCGAAAGGAGTATCGGGAGCCTCAACACCTTTCATGGTTTTTGGGAACTTTTTGTTGAACTTATCTTTGTTCATATCCATAAGATAAGCCATCTTTTCAGCATCCTCGTCGGGGCGTGGGATAATATGTGAAACAATGTACTTGCCTTTGCTTTTAGCATATTCACTTCCGGCTTCAATTGCAGCCTTAACAGCGGCAACGCTGCCTTCAATTTTTACAACCATAATAAGCGGAACAGGTATATTCTTTCCAAACGGTCTGTTTCTGTCAAAAGCAATTACTTTAACATCAGCGGCTTTTGCCATAACGTCCGCCGCACATAATGCAGTTGTAAAACTATATACTTCTATTAAGCCTAATGCATTCATAAGTTTACCGTCTTTCCTGTGCTAATCACAATTTTTATGTATTAAACAATATGGAACCCATCAACAAGAACACATCTTCTGCTTCTTGTGAATGAATGTGCTGCTGTGAGACCTTCACCGGTAGGACCTGCTATGGTAAAGGTTGTGTAACCTTCACCGCCCGCACCTATACCTGCGTAGGAGGGCGCATTCTTAACAAATATTGTTGTTTCAACTGCTCTTGCAAATCTGGTAAGATGGTCAATGTTTTTGGAGTGGATGTGTGCGGAGTGTCTGTTTCCATGTTCAGCCTTGCAAGCCATTGCGATTGCTTCGTCGATATTAGATACACGAACAATAGCGAGTATGGGCATCATAAGTTCAACCTGAACGAAGGGGTGCATTTCCTCGGTTTCGCAGATAATAAGTTTTGTACCTGCAGGAGCGGAAATGCCGATTGCTTCAAGGAACTTGCAAGCATCTTTACCAACCCATTTTTTGTTTATGTCATATTTGCCGTCTTTGTTAACAAGACAAAGATCCATAAGTTTCTGGATATCGTTACCTTTAATGAGGTAAGCACCGTGTTTCTGCATTTCACCTATGAGAGTGTCTGCAATGTTGGAGAAAGCAAAACATTCTTTTTCTGCAATACAGGGGAGGTTGTTATCAAAACTTGCACCGTCAACAATGTCTTTGGCAGCCTTAAGAACGTCTGCTGTATCATCAACAATAACAGGGGGGTTACCTGCACCTGCACCAATAGCCTTTTTGCCGGAAGAAAGGAGAGCCTTAACAACACCGGGTCCGCCTGTAGCAACGAGCATTCTTACGATAGGAGACTGCATCATTTCATCAGATGATTCCTTTGTGGGGTTTTCAACAGAAACAACGATGTTTTCGGGACCGCCTGCTTCAAGTACTGCACGGTTAACAAGGTCAACTGCATAGTTGGCTGTTTTCTTTGCATTGGGGTGTGGGTTGAATACAACACCGTTACCGCCTGCAATCATACCCATAGAGTTGCAGAGGACTGTTTCGGATGGGTTGGTGGAGGGAGTAATACTTCCGATTACACCGTAGGGAGCCATCTCGATCAATGTCATACCGTCATCACCGGTTATTGCAGAAGGTCTTAAGTCTTCTGTGCCGGGTGTCTTCTTGGCAACAAGTTGATGCTTTATAATTTTGTGGGGAACATTACCCATACCGGTTTCTTCGACACCGAGTTTAGCCATGATTTCGGCTTCCTCAAGGGTAAGTCTTCTAATGTTCTTAATCATTTCCTCTCTTTGTGCAACAGAGTACTTTTTAAGTTCATTGTAGGCTTTGTTAACAGCCTGCAGAGCATCAGTCATGGAGGTAAATACACCTTTTTGGTGTGTACCGGTAACTACGACGCCGTTTGCACCGTTCATGGATTTGATTACGTTTGCAACAATTTCACTAATGTACTTTTCGTTATTCATAATCGACCAGCCTCACTTTTATGTATTTTAAAGAATAGATTTCCAAAGGTTTTTATCAGGGCGGGGAATAACCGCGCTGTCGAGGTATGTGCCATCATCTTTAATGGCATCTTTTGCTTTATCAATGGCTGCGGTTACTGCTGCAACTTCGCCTGTGATAAAGAGATAGGATTTTCCGCTCATTCCTTTTGCCAAACGCAGTTCAATGAGTTTGACAATAGCGGTTTTCGCTGCAACATCTGCGGCAACAATTGCAGATGCGGCTGTGAATGTTTCTATTACACCAAGAGCAGAAACTTCACCCGGATCCGTAGCGCCGTATATGGCAGGGAATATGTCTTCGTGCGGATTACCCAGTACAAAACTGTCTACCAGTTTGTTTGGGAATTTGGTTTTTGAGGCATCAACAGATGCTTTAACCGCGCTTAAATCGCCTGCGATTATAACAATGTATTTACCGGGGCATATTGTCATAGCAGATAGTATCTCCACATCAGAAGTCTTTGCCATAATATCGGCTGCCTGAACGCCGGTTGTTACATTAAAATATTCAACCATTCCAATTGCTTTTGCCATGGTAAGTATCCTTTCCTGGGCTTATTTTGAAGTTATGACAATATGCTTGTCAGTAACGTCGGAAACTTTTCCGTCTATTGAACTGTGGAGTGCAATAGACAATGCGTTGTCGCAAGGTTTTGCTATTAAATCACCGATTTTAACATTGTCCCCAACCTTGACTACAGGTTGAGAGGGTGCTCCGATACACTGTGCCAGTGAAATCTTGACCTTGCTTGGTTTGATTTCGGTCTCGCTTATAGGAGACGGGATATCATATTGTGTGATATCAAGTCTTCGGATAAGTCTTTGCATGGGGATTTGTCTGTATTTGCGTTCTTCACGCACTCTTTTCGGTGGTTCAAGTTTTTCGGGTTTGATGGAATTCTTACGAAGCCCGAGTTTATATTCACCAATAAGTGTAGCAGGGTTGAGGCCCTGAGGGCATGCATAGGCTTCACACACACCGCACTGTGAACAGTACATAGTATTGAGAAGTGCATTTGTATCTGCTTGCATAGAAGTAATGGAACGCATAAAATCGCTGGGGCTTATGGGATGTCCCAAAAGGTTACGGGGACAAAGTTCAGTGCATGTCTTGCACTGACAGCACGCGCTCATTGCTCTTTTTACACTTATGGATGTTTTTTGGTTTCGGTTGCTTATAAGATAGTGCTCTTTGGGCAATACCAGTATAGCGTTTGTAGTTTTTGAAACAGTATCTGATTCTCTGCAAAGTCTTCCTGTCATCGGACCGCCCTGTATCAAGGCAATGTCCTCGGTTGTCTTGCCTCCGCAAAGTTCAATCAGATGTGAAAATCTTGTTCCGAGAGGAACTCTGAACGTAGCAGGAGATTTAACTTCGCCCGCCACGGTTACATACTTGTGTGTAACATTCAATGAGTTTTCAACTGCATTGTAGATATTGTACATAGTCTCTACATTGAAAACAATTACCCCAACATCAATAGGGATGCCACCTGCCGGAACAATACGTTTTGTTACATTATATGTAAGTACAACCTCGTCACCGGAGGGGTATATTTCGTCCAGAATGTGAATTCTTCCGTTTTTGAAATCGTCAATTTCCACCTGAAGAGCAGAAAGAGTGGATTTGTAGGATTTTTTGATTCCCACAACAAATTCCTTAACTCCAAGACATTCGCAAACAGCAGAAAGTGCTGTGAGAATTTCGGAAGTTTTGGTTTCCAAAAGTTGTCTGTGTAATTTCAAAAGAGGCTCACATTCTGCGCAGTTTAAGATAACAGTATCTGCATTTGTATTAAGTTTTGCATAGGAGGGGAAACCGGCACCTCCGGCACCGGTTACACCTGCCTTTTGAAGTATATCCTTTAGAATGTTAATTTCCATTTAATCAAAACTCCAATTCTGAGCCGGAATCTACTATACCGACAATTGCGGCATCGATAGGGGAATTTTCAAGGTTACATCCAACTCTGGCACTGCTACCTGTAGCAACAAGAACCATTTCACCGATACCTGCGCCTACGTTGTCTACAGCAACAAACTTGGATTGAGCCATACCTTGGCATGGCTCAATCACCATGAATTTACTTCCGACCAGATTATCATTTTTTCTTGTTGAAACAATACTTCCAATAACCTTGCCAATAATCACTTATATCACCTCATTTAGAAACTTAGTGAAAAGAGATTATTTAAGTGTAGGAATAATTTTTTCAACGTCACCGTGAGGTCTGGGAATTACGTGTGTAGCAATGATTTCGCCGAGTTTTGCAGCGTTAGCCTGACCTGCTTCAACAGAAGACTTAACAGCACCTACATCTCCTCTAACCATAACGGATACGAGACCGGAACCGATCTTTTCTGTGCCAACGAGTTGTACGTTTGCAGCCTTAAGCATAGCATCAGCAGCCTCGATTGCTGCTACTAAACCTCTTGTTTCGATAATACCTAATGCTTCTAATGACATTTTCTTTTCCTCCTTAACGGGTTCTTTTTTTTCTACAACTACTTTTTCAACTTCTTTTTCTGCCACTTTGGAAGCAGCCTTGACTGCTGCCTTGGGGGCTTTTGAATTAGATGCAGCCATTTTGATTACTCCTTCCGATTAGAACTTGGGGAGAATCTTTTCAACATCTTCGTGGGGTCTGGGGATTACATGAACTGCGATAAGTTCACCAAGTCTTGCTGCTGTTGTAGCGCCTGCTTCTGTAGCAGCCTTAACAGCGCCAACATCACCTCTAACCATTACAGTTACAAGACCGGAACCGATCTTTTCTGTACCAACGAGTGCTACCTCTGCTGCCTTTACCATTGCGTCTGCTGCCTCAACTGCTGCTGTTAAACCTCTTGTTACGATCATTCCTAATGCTTCTTTAGCCATTTTTTTATCCTCCTAAAAATTATTCATTAATGATTGCTATTTTGAGACCCTTCATTTCAAGGTTTACCTTGTGGGCTTCATTGATTTGTGAAAGCGGGAATCTGTGAGTGATAAGTTCTTCCAGGGGAAGACCAATTCCCTTAGCACGCTTTAAGAAATTAAATGTTGTAGCATAGTCACGGAATGTATATACCCATGAACCAACTGTTGTGATTTCTTTGGAGCATATATCAAAGTGGGGATTGATTGTAGCATCTCCGCCGTTGATAAAGAATCCGAGTTCGCAAAGACCACCGCCGCTGCGGATGAACTTGTAGATGTTGCTGTGAGCGATAGGTGAACCTGTGCACTGGAAAGCAAAATCTGCATAGTAGCCGCCAAGCGCATTTTTAACGCCTTCGGCAAGCGCTTCCTGACCCTTGAACTCTTTGAAGTTAACGGTTGCTGTTGCACCGAATTTCTTCGCAAAGTCAAGTCTCTTCTGTTCACCGTCAATAGCAACAATGTTTTCAATACCCATTGTGCGAAGTATTGCTATACAAATAAGACCGATAGGTCCGCAGCCCTGAACTGCAACACGGGAATTGAATCTTAAGATTCCTGTAGTTTTGGCTCTTTCAACTGCGTGAATGAGCACTGCGCAGGGTTCGATGAGTATTCTGGAATCCAGATCCAGATCACTTACATTGAATACCGTTGAACCGCCTCTTACTACTATGTAGTCTGCAAACCAACCATTAAGATGTGTGTCATCATCGGGGATGAGACCATACACATCTGCGCCTCCAACGTTTTGCTTGTTGAGGTCGAACATTGTGATATCAGGGTTATCCTTGAATATCATGCAAGTTACAACCTTGTCACCAACGTTTAAGGGTTTGCCTGCGCTGTCTTTCTTAACGTTTTTACCCATCTTTACAATCTCACCGGTACCTTCGTGACCGAGTACAACCGGAATAAGACCGAATGGGTCGCGTTTGAATTCGTGGGCATCAGTTCCGCACACACCGCAACCTTCAACCTTTACGAGAATATCGTCGTCACCAAGTTCCGGAATGGGGAACTCTTTGATTTCATAATTCTCAAGGGCTGTGAGCATTGCCGCACGGCATGTCTTGGGTATGGAGCCGGATGAAGCAGGTGTGCTTGCTGTAGTAGTTGCAGCGCCCTGTGTCATGCCTGCCAAAACCTGCTGAACGATAGCCTGAATTTGCTGTTGTTTTAAATCCATAGCCATTCTCCTTGTAGTATTATTTTCGCATACTATTCCAATGCTTCCGAACGGAAGATGTATATCGGAAAGTTCTGCGTTTGAGTTGAAAATTATAAATTTGCGAATGCTGTCTGTTACAGTACCTATACCGCAAAGAATTGCATTCAGATTTGAGGTGGATTTGGAAAGTTTAAACATTGCATCACGTTGTTTGTCCGATACAAGACAACCACCGTTTTCTATTAAATGATAGATAAACTCATCTTTGTAATCGGCGGGAACTTTAACCGTGACAGAGCCGTTTAATTCTTCGGTAATTTTTCTTGCGTTTTCTTCGGGGGATTTGTCTTTGCAAAAAGTAATTATGATATTTCCTCCTCAAAAACCTTCTTGCCGTATTCGGCAAGGTAGACATCTTGCTCTTCGCTTCCGCCGCTTACGCCCAAAGCACCGATTATCTGACCATCCTTTTCCAGAGTGACACCTCCACCGAAAATTACAATCTGGTTTTGGTTTGTAAACTGAATTCCGTATAGGTCTTTTTCGGGTTGGGAGAGAGCCTTGAGAGCAAGAGTAGGCATTTTAACTGCTACCGAAGTGTAGGCTTTGTTTACGGCTATGTCGTAACTTGCGATATAGGAATCATCCATACATTCTACGACAACAGGTCTTGCTGCAGCATTGGATACAGCCACAACAACCTTTAAGCCTATTCTTTCCGCTTCCTGTTCCACTTTTTTGCAAAGTTCTTTTGCTGCGGACAGGGTGATGTATCTTTTAGAATATTCGGTTTTTGCATCCGCATAAGTTTTAAGTACACTTTGAGTTACGGTGTCAACCAAAATATTAAAAGTTTTTTCGTCCATACTTATTTACCGAGTTCTTCCATAACTTTCTTGGTAATTGCGGCAATAAGATCAGCATCTGTGCCTGCACAGGAGCCAAGAGCATTTGTCTTTTCAACGCCCATGTTGCAGTTGTGGCAACTCTTGCCGTGAACATTCAGGCAGATGTCTGCAGGATGTTTACCGGTCATGCCGAATGCCTTTCTGATTTCATAAAGTCTCTTAACCTGGTTTGCGGACAGTTCCTTGGGACCGCCGAGAGTCTTTGAGTGATAGAGAAGTTCAGCATAGAATTCGAGAGATTCCATCTTGTGGTATGCACTCAAAAGATTGTCAGAGTAGGTAAGAGCACCGTGGTTTGCGAGAAGAACCGCATCAAAGTGCTGGAGGTACTTTTCTACTGCATCGGGAATTTCCTCTGTGGAAGGTGTGCCGTAGTCTGCAATCGGAACGCAACCGAGTGCGATAACCGCTTCAGGCATAATGGGCTGTGTAAGAGGAATACCTGCAATAGCAAAACTTGTTGCATAAATAGGATGTGCGTGTACAACAGATTTTACATCAGGTCTCTGCTTGTAGACTCTCATGTGCATTTTGATTTCGGAAGAAGGACGGAAATTTCCGTTTGCGGAAATTACATTGCCTTCTGCATCAACTTTGCATATGTAGTCAGGAGTCATAAAGCCCTTACTTACACCGGTAGGTGTGCAAAGAAATTCGTTGTCGCTGATTTTAACGGAGATGTTACCGTCGTTTGCAGCAACCATTCCTCTGTTGTAGATTCTCTTACCGATGTCACAAATTTGTTTTTTGATTTCAAATTCGTTTGTCATAATATCTATCTCCTTATAAAAATTTTTATACCATCATTGTAATAATAACATACATAATATGTTATGTCAATACAAAAATGTTGTTTTTTTTACTTTTTTCTTTGTTTTTCTTTGTTTTGTCAAATCCAACCCATATATTCCTTGATTTCGTCTATTCCTTGGTTTGCGAGGGAATTTACTTTGAAGATTTTTTTGCATCCTGCAAGGCGAAGCCATTTTTCGGCGCTTTGAACATTTGCGTTTTTGTGGTCTATTTTAGTTACAATTCCCACAACCTCTTTTGTTGTCATACAGGTGATGTTCGGACTGAAAAGAGAATACGGTTCGGTTGCGCTCAGAAGAAGACCTATTACATCTGCTTCATAAGAATATATTGCAAGCGCAGTTCCTAAATTTTTGGTCTGGATGTATTCTCCCGGTGTATCAATGAGCATGCTGTTCATACTGATTGCCTGGGTTTTTTCGTATTCAATACTTCTGTGCTCAAGAGCCTGTGTAAGAGTGGTTTTACCCGCTTCGCTTCTGCCTATGAGCATAAGGCGTTTTTTTGTTTTCATGTTTTTGTTATCTGACATACTTCGTATCCTAAAGTGTTTTTAATATAATCGGAAAGAGCATCGAAAGCGACAGTTACCGCAGAAACTGTTCCGGTTATTATGAGAGTACCGCTGAATCTGTCCACAAAACCGATTTCTGCTCCGGAGGATTTAATGGCAATATCTGCAGCGATTATTACTGTTTCGCTCGGAGATATGGTCATTATACCTATAGCACCGTAATTGTAGCCGTCGGTTGTGTCAAGACCGAGTTTTTGATAGAGAACATCGTCGGGATTTGCGATTATGTGTAAAAGGGTGATTTGTTTTCCCGGTACAAGTTCCTGGACTATTCTCATTTTATCATGGGGTAAAAGATTTTCCATTTTTAAACCTCCGTCGCGTATATAATAGGAAAAAATTAATTTTCGGGGATACTGATTATGCGAGCAAAATCTTTTTCTATGGTGGCGCTGATTTTATCTGCACATTTCTTTATCCGTGGTTTGGCACCTATTGCGGCATATGATGTACCGCATACTTCAAACATTCCAAGATCATTTACATTGTCACCGAAAGCAAAAGAATTTTCTCTTTTAATTTTAAGAAGATTCAAGATATATGAAACGGCATCTTTTTTGTCGCAGTTTTCGGCAACGTATTCGTTGATGCTGTGATTGCTGTACACTACAGGCAGAGGGCAGGAAACAGTTTTGTCAAAATCCGATATCTTGTATATATCTTCGGGTATCTCGTCAATTTCGTCTATCCTGATAATGTGGTTTCTGTACTGCCGGGCAGTTTCGCGGAGTGTTACGGGATTTTGAGATTTAATGTATGTAACATACTTACCATGGGCAGTATACTGCTTGAAGTTTCTGAACATAGATTTGTCCATGGGTTTGTCAAAGAGTGTCTGTTCTTTGAAAACAGTAAGTGAACCGTCGTTACAGACAAAGAAAATGTCTTCTTGAAATTCCTTGAAAAACCCTTTGAGTTCTATGTAAGTTCTGCCTGAGGAAACAGCGAACATGTTTCCGGATTCAAGAATTCGGTATATGGAATTTTTAATGTTTTTGTTGAGCACTTTTTCTCCTCTTAAAAGTAAAGTGCCGTCTAAATCGGAAAAGATAATTTTCATCATAAAACTCCTCTTATCATTCACTATCAATTTTACAATGTTTTTATGTAAAAGTCAATAGAAAAACAACAAAAATCAAAGCAAAACAACAAAAAACAAACAAAATTAAACTTTTGCCAAATTATGCACTAAAATTGTTGACTTTGCTTTAAGTAATGTTGTATAATTAAATATCTATTTACATAAATAAGGAGGCAGGGCGATGAACAAATTATATTTGCCGGACGGATACAAACCGCAACTTGACAGATATGATACACAGAGAGCCATAGCATATATCAAACAAACCTTTCAGGAAGAATTTGCTTCGGCACTCAATCTTAAGAGGGTGTCAGCACCGCTTTTTGTAACCGAAAATTCCGGACTTAATGACAATCTCAACGGTTATGAACGTCCTGTTTCTTTTGATGTTCCCGCTGTTGGCGCAGATGCTCAGATTGTTCATTCTCTTGCAAAGTGGAAGAGACTTGCGTTAAAGAAATATGAGTTTAGTGTCGGGAACGGTCTGTATACAGATATGAATGCCATAAGGCGCGACGAAGAACTGGATAATCTCCACTCCATATATGTTGACCAATGGGATTGGGAAAAGGTAATAACAAAAGAATCCAGAAATGTTGATTATCTCAAAAAAGTTGTTTGTGCAATTGTTAAGGCTATATGTGATACGAACGACAGGCTTAAGGTGCGTTATCCGTCGCTTTCATCCGTTTTGTGTCCGGAAGTTTCTTTTGTAACAACACAGGAACTGGAAGACATGTATCCTGATATGACTGCTTCACAAAGAGAAAATGCCTATGTCAAGGAGCATAAGACAGCATTTATAATGCAGATAGGCGGGGCACTTCGCTCAGGTAAACCGCACGACGGACGTGCACCGGATTACGATGACTGGAGCCTCAATGGTGACATTTTCTTCTGGAATGATGTGCTGGACCGTGCAATAGAAATTTCCTCTATGGGGATAAGAGTAGACAGCGAATCGCTCGATAGACAACTTACAATTTCCGGTTGTGACAACAGAAGGGGCCTTGAATTTCATAAAATGCTGCTAAACGACGAACTTCCGCTTACTATCGGCGGCGGAATCGGTCAATCCAGACTTTGTATGCTTATGCTTGGCTGTGCTCACATAGGAGAAGTTCAGGTGAGTATTTGGGATGACAATACCATTAAAAAATGTAAGGAAGCAGGTATCTTCCTATTATAAAATTCTAATGAGGTGCAATATACTATGAAAATCAGAGAGTTATACAATACCTATACCAATCTGGACGGCAAAGAGATTTCCGTTAACGGTTGGGTAAGAAACTTAAGAGACTCCAAGGTTTTTGGATTTATTGAATTAAATGATGGTTCTTTCTTCAAACCCGTGCAGGTTGTGTTTGAGGAAGAGAAGATTTCAAATTTTGCAAAGATTTGTAAACTAAATATAGGTGCTGCCGTGAGAGTTAATGGAACACTTGTTGTTACTCCCGATGCAAAGCAGCCTTTTGAGATAAAGGCAACCTCTGTTGAAGTTGAGGGTGAAAGCACTCCCGATTATCCTCTCCAGCCAAAGAGACATTCATTTGAGTTTTTAAGAACCATACCGCATTTAAGAGCAAGAACAAACACTTTTTCTGCGGTGTTCCGCGTGCGTTCTCTCGTTGCATATGCCATACACAAATTCTTTAACGAGAGAGGCTTTGTGTATGTTCACACACCCATAATTACAGGGTCTGACTGCGAGGGCGCCGGAGAAATGTTCAGGGTTACTACCATGGATTTAAATGAAATCCCCAAAACAGCCGACGGCAAAGTTGACTACACAGAAGATTTCTTCAAAAAAGAAACATCTCTTACAGTTTCGGGACAACTTGAGGGTGAAACTTTTGCAATGGCATTTGGCGACATCTACACATTCGGTCCCACTTTCAGAGCGGAAAACTCCAATACAGCAAGACACGCTGCGGAATTCTGGATGATTGAGCCCGAGATTGCATTTGCTGATTTGCAGGATGACATGAATCTTGCTGAAGATATGCTTAAATTCGTTATTGCTTATGTTCTGGAAAACGCACCCGAAGAAATGGAATTTTTCAACAAATTCATGGATAAGGGTCTTCTTGAACGTCTCAACGGTATATTGAACAGTGAGTTTGGCCATGTCACCTATACCGAAGCCATTGAAATTCTTGAAAAAAGCGGCAAGAAGTTTGAGTATCCCGTTAAGTGGGGTATGGATCTTCAGACAGAACACGAAAGATATCTCACGGAGGAAGTTTACAAAAAGCCTTTGTTTGTTACGGATTATCCCAAGGAAATCAAGGCATTCTATATGCGTCTTAACGACGACGGCAAAACTGTTGCTGCAATGGATTGTCTTGTTCCCGGAATCGGAGAAATTATAGGCGGCAGCCAGAGAGAAGAAAGAATGGATATTCTTGAAGCAAGAATGGATGAACTGGGTCTTAACAAAGAAGACTACGCACATTACCTCGACCTCAGAAGATACGGCGGAACAAAACATGCAGGTTTTGGATTGGGATTTGAAAGAGCGGTAATGTATCTTACCGGCATTTCAAATATCCGCGATGTACTTCCTTATCCCAGAACAGTGAATAATCTTGGTTAATTAAACCGTTGAAACACGAAACTTTTGATAAGTTTCGTGTTTTTTCGTTGCAAAATCCGCCAAAATGCGATATAATATATTTGGTGAAAAATATATTGATGTGGAGGAACTATGAATACACAAATCATCCCGCACATAGGAATGCGAAAATTCAAAAGTATTCTGGCTGTTGCAGTTTCTTTTGTAATCTGGCAGATAATAAGACATTTTATACCAAATATGGAAACACACCCGGTTTTTGCTTACATTTATGCAATTATTGAAATGAGGGACACGCCCGTTAAAACCAAAAAATTCGGATTGCTCAGAATAAAATCAACTTTTGTAGGACTTATAGTCGGACTTTTATTTGTATCTGTTTCCATAAAACTTTGCTCACTCACCGAAACACAATGGCACCATGTTTATATTGATTTTGTTTTGGTGCTCATTGCCACAATAGTTTCTTTGACTATTGCAGAGGTTACAAAGTGCGATAATTTTTGTGGAATAGCGGCGATTATAGCCGTTGTTTGTATAGTTTCTCACTCAGATACAGACAGATATCTCTATGCAACCATGAGGGTACTCCAAACGGTTTTGGGAGTATTTTCCGCATTTGTTATAAATACATTCATTCGCAGGAAAAAATCGAAAGACAATCTCCAAGAGACTAATCAGTAGGCGGTGTTATTATGGAAAAATTTTCAGTTGGAAATGTAAATGCAACAATTCATTTTGCTGTTTCGTATTGCGTTTTGGGAGAGAGCAAAAAAACGGCAATAGATTACGGGACAGCAAGTCTTGACGTTGAGAGAGAGCAGATTTGTATTTCTTCCGATGCGTTTATGACAAGACTTAAACTGACTAACACTTCAGGTACTATGCTTAAACTGATTGTGGCATATCCCATAATGACCGACGACATGGAAATTGGCGAAAGTGTGTCGAGAAACTGGCATGTTTACAATGGCTCACGACAGCAGAATGATGTTCCTGCAACCTGTGTTCTGGGCGAAAAAGACAGTTCCTTTGGCGAAGCGGTAAATCGTTTGTCAGAAGAGGGCGTAATGAGACGTGATTATACCTCGGGGGATACCGTCCTGTACGGCGACGGAATAACTGTGATTAAATCCGGAAAAACCCATGTTGCTCTGGAAGTAATGACGAATGACAACCAACTTACCGACATAAGTATATCTTCAGATTGCAATGGTGACGTTAAGGCTATACGGCTTGGCGGAGAATTCAACTGTCTTATGGATGACGGCGAAGTTCTGTATACAGACTGGGTGAGAATAAGTGTGGGCGGAAATCTTTTACGCCTGCTCGAAGATTATGCCCTGGACAGAAAGGCAATGTGTCCTCTTGATGGTGCTGTTACACAAAAGACAATGGTTTATGCTTTCGAAGATAAACTCAATTCTGATGTGATATCTGAAAGACTGGCATTTTTAAGGAGTTTAAAAGCACCTTTTACATATGTTGAACTCGGAAACGGCTGGCAGTCAAACATAGGGGATTGGGAGGATCGTGACGACATAAATTCGGTTCATCTTGCATCTGCTATAAATAAATCCGGTTACAAGGCGGGATTGTGGACTTCGCCTTTCCTTGTGGAACGCGAGTCTGAACTTTATGAAACACAAAAAAATTGGGTATTGCGTCACGCAGACGGTTCAGCCTGTACATATGTTATGAACGGCAAAACCTATGCTGTTTTGGATGTATCCTCGGCAGATTTTCTTGAATGGCTTGAAATGACATACAAAAGACTGTCTGCACAGGGCTTCTATATGCACCACGTTGACCATACCGTGGCTTTCGTGATACAAAAAGATATCATTCTTCACGATCCAAAACTTACCGTAGCCATGGCGTACAAGAAGGCCATGAAAACCATCGCAAGCGCAATCGGCGAGGCGGGTTATCTGTATGTTACCAATGGCTTTATGCCGCTTATTGACGGTATCTCTCACGCTGTGCAGGTTTGCTCTGACATTGAAACCATGAAAAACAAAGAGGGTGCAAATGTTTTCCCGAGACTTATAAATCAGTGCACATACCGTTCCTATATGTCAAACTGGTGGCAAAATGTTTGTCCGACAGGCATTGACGGTGAGTTAACAAAGAAGTATTCCCAGGGAGAAATCAAATACATACTTGCTTGCCACTATATTACAAACTCTGCAACAAGAGTTACGGATATTGAAAATAACGAGCAACTGAAAGTTCTGAAGTACATCTATCCCGGCGTCAGAACGAATGTTTACCCGAGGGATGCTTTTTGCGAAAATGCTTTTGTGAATGTAGTGGATGTGGAAGTCAATGAGTCGTACCACACGCTGTGCTTTTTTAATAATTCTTTTTCGGAGGTTGACCTTACATTCCGTCTGGATTCAAACTCGTGCGGAGGCTATGTAGACAGAGCGGGAGTGTATAACGTATCTTCCTATTTTGGGCGTAACAGTGTACAGGATGCAAAATTCAACGACATAATACGTCTCGGCAGCATTAAACCGAATTCCTGCGAAATTGTAAAAATTGCCAAGACAAATAAGCCCGAGGTAATACTTAGCGATATGCACTTCTCGATGGGCGGAGAGGTCGAAATCACTCAGAGTGAATATTCGGTGACTGTAAGAGGTAACAACCCCTTTAATTGCAGGGGTAGTTACGTGATTTCCTTACCCGAAAATATGCAGTGTGCGGATGGAAAGCGAGAATTCAGTTTTACGGTTAACGGTGCAGGTGCATTTTCCTATGAAAAACAAATAAAGAAGATATAACGGAGTGAGTTTTATGCCCATAGAAATTGTTTCAGGCAGAAGTAAAAGCGGAAAAAGTGAATATATCTGCAAAAGGATTTCAGAACTTGTTTCTCTTGGGGAAGAAGTTCTCCTTATCGTGCCTGAACAGTACAGCCATGCGGCAGAAAAAAGGCTCTTAAATCATATTAATGCCATACGGGATAATGAAGTTGAAGTATTTTCTTTTGCGCACCTGGCAAATGCTACCGAGAAGAGGATGGGGTATGCTGACTACCGGAAAATCAACTCTGTCTCAAAGGCGCTTGTTATAAAACAAATACTTCTGAAAAACAAATTGGATTTCTATGGAAACGCCGGAAGTAAAGACGGTTTTGTAGATCTGATTGCAGGAGTTATATCGGAATTCAAAAAGTATATGATTTCCCCTGATGATTTACAGGATTTGTGTCAGAATACCGACAGTGAAATTCTGAGATTGAAACTTAATGACTTGGTTGGAATATATAGTAAATACGAAGAAGAGATCTCAGAACTTTATGCGGATACGGATGATGTTCTGACAATTCTTGCAAAGCGATTGAATGAAAATAATATTTACAGCAATAAGCATATTTTCATAGATGAATTTGATTCCTTTGTTCCGCAAGAACTTGAAATAATATATACCCTGTGTTCACAGGCAAAAAGCGTGTGCATAAGTTTATGTTTTGATAAAAGCGAAGAAAACACCACACTCTTTATGCCTACTGTAAATACGGCAGGAATGTTGGAAAGAAAATTCGGCTCACAGGTGAAGCACACCCATCTGGACGGAGCAGGATTTTCGTCGGAGGCTATTGGATATCTGGAAAAAACTCTCTACACATTCCGAGGAGGGAAATTCAACAAGAATACGGATGATATAACCGTTCACGGGCTTTTCAATCCCTTGAGCGAGGTCAAATACTGTGCTTCTGAAATAAAGAACCTTGTAAGACAGCAGGGATATATGTTCAGGGATATCGGAGTGGTTTGTTCAGATGTCAATATGTATAAACAGCACATTGAACGTATATTCGATTATTCCGAAATTGAATATTTTATCGATGACAAAAATTCCATCATTAACCATCACCTTATACGTTTTGTGCTCGGAATATTCGAAACATATTTGAACAATTACAGTTATGAATCGATTTTCAATTATCTCAAGACTTGTTTTATAGATGCTCAGTCAAAGGATATAGCCTTGCTGGAGCGTTTTGTAAAAAGGGCAAATCTTCGCCGTTCAACCTGGCTTTCCGAAGAAAAATGGGAAAGCATGCTTAGGGCTCATTTCAGTGATGATGAGAAATCCCGAAGGATTCTCGGCAGCATAAGAAATAACTATATACTCCCTCTTGCAATGATGCACGAAACAATAAAAGGACGAAACAGTGTCACTTATGTCGCAAGAGTCCTTTATGAATTTATTTCGTCTCTTAAAATGCCGGAAACAATAGCAGGCTATATAGAAAAATTTACAGACACGGGAGAAGTACGTCTGGCAAAAGAATATGAAAAAATTTGGGAAATCATAACCGATACTCTGGATGAAATTGTTCTTTTTGCCGGAAATGAAAATATAAGCCCTGCAGGGTTCTATGAACTCTTGGTTACCGGATTTTCACAGCATAAGGTTGGATTTATTCCATCTGCAATAGACGGAGTGATTGTCGGAAACACAGAAAGAACCCGCTTCGGTAATATAAAAGTTTTGTTCGTCCTTGGTGTAAACGAAGGTTTATTTCCTTTGGCACCAAAACCCGAAGGTGTTCTGTCCGATGACGACAAAGAGTCTATGAAGAGGTCGGGAAAGGAGTTTTCCGTCACCTCAACGGTTGCGGCATATTATTCACAGTACAGTGCCTACAAGGCTTTTACTATGCCGTCTGAAAAACTGTATCTTTCTTATTCAAAGTCCGGAAATGACTTCAAATCCTTGCGAAAATCATATATTGTTGACCGCATAATTAAAATGTTTTCTCTAAAAGAAAAGTCCGAACTGGATGGCGACGAACTGGCGCTTGCGCACTCTTCCGGACCTGCCAAAGAGCATCTTTGTGAGAAAATTTCTGCATATCTCAAAGGGGAAGATGTGGATGATATTTGGAGAGGTGTATATGAATTCTATAAGACTGACAGCGATTTTTCTGAAAAGTTAGTTTCTTTCATTAACAGCAATAATTTTTTTCATTCAATCAGCGATAAAAATCTTAAAGAACTTATCCCTATGCTTTCATATACTTCTGTGTCAAAATTTGAGCGTTATATGGCGTGCAAATACGCATATTTTATTGACTATATAATGCGTATCGAAAGGATAAAGGACAATACTGTTGATGCTCTGGATATCGGTAATATTACCCATCTGGTCCTTGAGAAAATATCTCTTGAGTTTGCAAGAGACAGAAAAACACTTTTGGAATCGTCGGAGGATACGGTGTATAATCGTATAGATGAACTTGTGGAGGAAAGTTTTGCGGAATTCGCCTCTATAACTGATGAGGTTTCTCCGCGTGACAGTTATACAATAAAGAGACTGAAAAACTCCATTTTTCTCTGTTTCAATGCTATAAAAGGGCAGATACTGAATTCAAAATTTGAACCCCTGGGATATGAAATCGAGTTCAGCGATAATTCCGAATTGGGTCCGATAGAACTTGAAACGTCTTTGGGAACAAAAGTAAAACTTACCGGTAAAATAGACCGTGCCGATATCTATAGGAAAGATGATGTAGAATATGTCCGTGTAATAGATTACAAGACCGGTACAAAGGAAATGAAACTTGACGAGGTGTTCTACGGCCTCAATGTCCAATTGATGGTATACCTTGGAAAGTTGGTATCCGAAAATCCTGCGGGTAATTACGGCGGAGCGCTTTATTTTCCTGTTTCGGATGTTTCTGTCAAGTCCGACAAGAAAATGACTGCAGAACAAGCGCAAAAGGCAGTTGAGGCTGACCTGAAATTAAAAGGTATAATACCCTTTGATGACAATGTTCTTTCGGCGTATGAATCTTTGTACGGTGATGCACTTAAGAAAGGTGCCTCAAAATCCAAACGCGTTACTATTTCCGGATTCGAGACAATAGATATGTATTTGAAAAAGAAATTGGGAGACATATGCTCAGACATGCTGTCCGGTGATTTTGAGATTAATCCATATAAGAAAAATGATTTTTCGCCCTGTGAATATTGCGATTATTCTTCCATATGCCGTTTTGATTCTTCAGACAGCGATTGCAGATACAGATATTATCCGTCTGTTTCTGATTATGAGAAAATTATTGAAGAAATGGAGGCGATTTTGAATGTGGACGAAAAGCCAACAGACAGCAATTGATGCTCATTGTGCTGACAATCTCGTTTCTGCTGCAGCAGGTTCCGGCAAGACTGCGGTGATGGTTGAGCGTATTGTAAACCGTGTTGTATCCGGAAGTGTGGATATTGACAAAATCCTTGTTGTTACCTTTACAAATGCTGCCGCGTCCGAACTCAAAAGCCGTCTTATGAACAAGATAATGGACAGCCTTGAAAATGCCGATAATCCAGACAGCCTGAACCGTCAGTTAGTGCTTATAAACAACGCATCAATCTGCACCATAGACAGTTTTTGTCTTAATGTTTTGAGGAATAATTTTTTCAGACTGAATCTTGCTCCCGATTTTAAAATAGCAGATAATGCGGAACTGGAACTTATCAAATCCGATGTTCTTACAAAAATTTTTGAGAAATACTATGAAGAGGGAGATGAGCAATTTCTCGAATTGGTTGATTGTTATACCAAAAAGAAAGATGATGACCTCCTTGAACTAATACAGAAGATTTTTTCATTTACCAATTCCATGCCCGACGGTGTCGATGGATTGGACATGCTTGTTCGAAAATTTGCTGATAACTGCATATGGCATGATTATTTTCTGAATAAGGGACGCGCTCTTTGCCATAGGGCAATTAAATTTTATGACGACGCCATCTCAAAGTGCTCCTTTTCAACCGAACTTGAAAATGTGCGCTTGCTTTTGTTGGATGAAAAAAATAATTTTGTTCTCGCAAGTAAAGCACGAGATTGGGATCGGATGTGTAAACTTGTTTCAAACTTTGAGTTTGGAAAATTGATTTTTCCAAAGGGCACTGTCGAGGAAGATAAAAACCTCATTAAAGAACCGCGTGAAATGGGTAAGGCTATACGAAAGGAACTTGCGGAGATTTTTTCATCACGGTACGATGAACTTTGTGAAGATTGTAAAAAAGCACTTGTATCTCTTGAAAAAATAGTGGAAATCACAAAAGAATTTGCCCGTAACTTTGCTATTGAAAAGTTAAATGCGGGAATTGTGGATTTCACCGATGTTGAGCATATGACACTGAAACTGCTTATGGATGAAGAGGGCAGACCGAGCACCCTTGCACGTCAACTTATGCAAAAATACGAAGAGATATATGTGGATGAATATCAGGATTGCAACAGCGTTCAGGAAAAACTTTTTTCGCTGATATCCCGTGCAAATGAATCGCGCCCCAATATGTTTATGGTTGGTGATATGAAGCAGAGCATCTACGGATTTCGCGGTTCCGAACCTGAACTTTTTAAACGCAAAGCAGATACCTATGGAGAATATTTGCCCGGCGGAAACTACAACAAGATTGTTTTAAGCAAAAACTTCAGAAGCAGAAAAACCATAATAGATGCAGTAAACCTCATATTTTCCGCTATTATGTCCGAATCCTGCGGACAACTTGAATACACCGAAAACGAATACCTGTACTACAATGAGGGGTCTTATGAGGATATTAATCCCGATACCCAAAAAACAGATGTTGTTCTCATAGAAACCTCTCGAAGCCAGAATACACATGAATACATCGAAGAACTCAAAGGCACGGAAGCAGAGGCTATTTATGTTGCCAACAAAATAACAGAAATAGTGAATTCGGATTATATGCTCTATGACAAAAAAGAGGGCAGATACAGAAAAGCAAAATACTCGGATATTGTAATTTTGCTTCGTTCCGGAAAGGAAAAAGCAGAGACATTCAATCATATTCTGACTTCTGTATCAATACCCGTGTATTGTGAAATGGGAGAGAACTACTATGATACTCCTGAGATAGTTTTTCTCACTTCGTTTTTGAAAATTATTGATAATCCTCTGGATGATGTGGCGCTTCTTACTGTAATGAGACATCCTGTTTTCTCGTTCAATGAAGATGATTTCGTAAGTATCCGACTGGGTAGCCCGAGAGGGTATTTCTATAATTCCCTGAATAAATATGTTTCCTTGGAAACTGACGAACTTTCACTAAAGTTGAAGAATTTCCTGGAAACATTAAAGATGTTGTATGAAAAATCAAAATATCTGCCCACCGATAAACTTTTGTGGGAAGTAATACGCGATACCGACTATATGTCGTATTTGTCTTTTTTGCCAAACAGCGAACTCAAAAAAGCCAACGTGAACGCCCTTATGTCCAGAGCACACGACTTTGAGAAAACCTCATACAAAGGCGTGTTTGATTTTATAAGATACATTGACTCCTTAAAGAAGAACAACAAAGACATTGAGGGCGCAAAAATACTCAGTGATGATGAAGACGTCGTACGTATAATGACAATTCACAAAAGCAAAGGTCTGGAATTTCCCGTGGTGTTTCTTTGCGATGCTTTCAAAGGGTTCAATGACAGTGACATCACGAGAAACAAAGTTCTTTTGGAACGTCAGGGCGGATTCGGATTAAATTACTATGACAGAGAAAACAGATACCACTATGAACTTCCGCAGAAAAAACTTGTTAAAGATATGCTCTACCGCGGATTGCTTTCCGAGGAAATGAGGGTGCTCTATGTTGCACTCACAAGACCCAAAGAGAAACTTTTCATAGTAGGTTCAGCAAGAAATATTTTAAAAACTGTTGACAGAATATGCAAAAATGTTAAAAACTGCACGGATGTTATACCCGCGGATGTTGTTTCGAAATCAGGTTCATTTATGGAATGGATTCTGATGGCGGTCCTGAAAGATAGCAAAGGTTTTACGATTGCAGATGTTTTGGGTAACAGTGCCGAAACCTTCACCAGCGGATGTTTTGGAATAACCATTATGCAAAAAGATATTCTTTCACTGAAAATACCCGATAACCGCAGAAAACGGGAGTTTTCGGAATTTGATATGTTAAAAATTCCGGGAGACTATGCAAGTGAAATTCTCTCATATGAGTATCCTTGCAAGGCGCTTTGGCAAGTTCCGTCGAATATGTCTGTTACCGAACTTAAGCGTATGCAGAACAGGGATGATGACATTTTCAATTATTATCAGACGACTAAACTGTCTGCACCGAAATTCTATGACGGAATGGGAGAGCCAACTCCTGCAGAAATCGGCACATTTACCCATCTTGTTATGGAAAAACTTGATTTGACCTGCACCGATTCGGTATGTGACATAAGGGAGCAAATTTCAAATCTTGTGAGAGACGGTTTTCTTACCAAGAACCAGGCGGAGTTTGTAAACGCAGAAAAAATCCATCGTATTTTTTCAACCGATGTCGGAATGCTCATGAAGAAAAACAACCATACCGTAAACCGTGAGTTCGGTTTCAAATACCTTATGGATGCTTCCAAACTGAACGGTGATGCAGATTTCGGAGAAAAAGTAGTAATTCAGGGTATGATTGATGCCTATTTTCAGGATGACGACGGCAATATAATAATCGTTGACTATAAAACCGATAAGATTATAGGTAATGTTGATGAGATAAAAGCAAGATATGCACCTCAACTTATGTATTACAGAATTGCTTTGGAAAAATCTCTTAGAAAGAAAGTTTCCAAAACCTATTTGTTTCTTCTTGACTCCGGAGAAGTGGCAGAATGTAAGTAAAGCGAAAACAGATGGAAGTATGGCTTTTTGAATGCCATATATCCATCTGTTTTTTAAATCATCTCTCTGAAGTCATATATTAATTTGTCGCACACTTCTCTGATTTTTGGGATATTATCTTTGCTGTATTCGTCATACATGGCAATAGCAGTGAAACCTCCGGATTTAGCACCCTTTAAGGCAAGGAGCAAATCTTCAAAAACAATACATTCTTCAGCATTTACGCCAAGTCTTTCAGAGCATTTTAAGTATATGTCGGGAAACTCTTTTCCGCGATTTACATCTGCCAGTGTTACTACGGTGTCAATATAATCCGAAATTCCGGCGGAATGCAATGCGGTCACAACAAGTTTTTTCTCGGTTGCGGTTGCAACAGCAGTTTTAATGCCTTTGTTCTTAAGATGTTTCAAGAACTCAAGTGCACCCGGTTTCAGTTGTACACGTGCGTATCTGTCGTTTGCCATAAGTGTCCATTCTTCTATGAGTTCTTCAGGTGTATCGGTCAGATTAAAACGTTTTATTGTGTACAGGGCAGTTTCATATGCACCAAGATGTGCAATTTCTGCCATGTAGTCACGGGGCACGCTAATCCCTCTTTTTGCAAGAAATTCTATATCTATTTCATCCCAGATTCCCATGGAATCCGCCAAAGTGCCGTCCAAATCAAAAATTGCACATTTGTAGTTTGTCATATCATCACCCCGATAGTGAATATAGCACAAAAAACTTCAAAATGTCAATCAAAAACTAATATTTTAACAAATTACAATATTTATCTATTGAAAACGCTTTAATTTTTTAGTATAATAAAGCAGAATGATTTTAATTTGGAATTTTATAAGAGGAAATGAATTATGTACAGCAAAGAAACTAAAGAAAATATAATATCATATCCGGTTTTGGCATTGCGCGGACTTCCCATTTTCCCCCACGCTGTGGTTCATTTTGATGTAGGCAGAGAGATATCTGTAAACGCCATCGAAAAAGCCATGGCCGGCGATAAAAAGATTATTATTGCAGCACAGATTGACCCTGACGTTGACCAGCCTCAAAGTGAGGATTTGTACACTGTGGGTACGCTCTGTACCATCAAGCAGGTTTTACGCATCGCAGAAGACAATCTGCGCATACTCATAAACGGTGAAAGCAGGGTAGTAATCGAGGAGTTTACTTCTTTTGACTGCTGCATAGAATGCACAGCACGCATCATAGAAAGCAGTCATATTCTCACTATGGATGACGAAATACTTGCCGATGCCTATGTGCGCGAACTGAAAAAAGCATCTTCGGAGTATTTCCCCCTTGTGGGCAGACTTCCCGATGAAGTCAATATTTCATTTGCTAAAGAAACCGACCCGTTTGTGTTTTCTGACAAACTTGCATCTTCCATGCTTCTCGATGTTGAACAGAAGCAGGAAATTTTGAGTGAGTTTGACGTTATCAAGAGATTAACACTTCTTCTTGGAATGATACATCACGAAATAGCAGTACTCAAGATAGAAAAAGAAATTTCCGGAAAGGTAAAAGTCCGTATAGATGACAGCCAGAAAGACTTTTACCTGAGGGAACAACTAAAGGTTATACGGGAAGAATTGGGGGATACATCGGAGGATGAGTGCGATGTCTACAAATCCAAGGCGGTTGATGCCAATTTTCCCGATGAAGTAAGAGAAAAATTTGCTAAAGAACTCGACAGATTTGCCAAGATGCAGTCATCATCACCGGAGGCTGTGGTAATCCGTAATTATCTTGATAGCCTGCTTGAAATCCCGTGGGGCAAAAAGAGTGAAGAAATCACAGACATGGCTCTTTCGAAGCAAATTTTGGACGACAGCCACTACGGACTTAAAAACGTGAAAGAAAGAATAATCGAGTTCTTGTCAGTAAGAAAACTTTCGCAGGGGAAGAAATCTCCCGTAATATGCCTTGTCGGACCTCCCGGAGTCGGCAAAACCAGTGTTGCAAGGGCTGTTGCCAAGGCACTTGGCAGAGAATATGTCCGTATGTCACTGGGCGGTGTTCACGATGAAGCGGAAATCCGCGGTCACAGAAAAACCTATATCGGCTCTATGCCGGGCAGAATTGTAAATGCCGTGAAACAGGCCGGAACCATGAATCCGCTTATTTTACTCGATGAAATCGACAAAGTGGGTCAGGATTACAAAGGCAATGTAAGTGCTGCACTTCTTGAAGTATTGGATACTGAACAAAATTTTGCTTTTCACGACCACTATATGGAATGTGCTTTAGACTTAAGCGATGTCCTTTTCTTCACAACAGCCAATTCACTGGAAAATGTGGACAGACCTCTTCTTGACAGAATGGAAGTTATCGAAATCAACGGCTATACAGATGACGAAAAATTAAAAATTGCAAATGAATTCATAATTCCAAAGCAACTTACGGAAAACGGTCTTAAAAAATCTCAGATGAAATTCACAGATTCCGCAATCCTTGACATCATAAGATATTATACCAAGGAGTCCGGTGTCCGTGAACTGGAAAGAAAGATTTCTGCGGTTATGCGTAAGGCTGCAAGTGAGATTGTAACCGGTAACAAAAAAACCGTTTCTGCAACCCAAAATTCACTTACAAAACTCCTTGGAAAGAGAATATACGACGAACCCGATGCAGTCAAAAAGGATGAAGTCGGTGTTGCAACCGGACTTGCCTGGACACAGTACGGTGGTGATACGCTTTCCATAGAGGTTAATGTAATGGACGGAAACGGTGAACTTGAACTTACAGGTCAACTGGGCGATGTTATGAAAGAATCTGCGAAAGCCGCCATAACCTATATACGTTCCAACGCGCGCAGACTTGGTGTGTCGGAAAAATTCCATGAAAAGAAAGACCTGCACGTACACATTCCCGAAGGGGCAGTTCCCAAGGACGGGCCCAGTGCAGGCATTACCATGGCTACAGCAATGATTTCTGCTTTGACAGGAAAGAAAGTAAGTAAAAAAGTTGCCATGACAGGGGAAATTACAATAACAGGAAGAATTCTCCCTATAGGCGGACTCAAAGAAAAAACTCTTGCTGCATACCGAAGCGGTATCAAGACAATACTCATACCGAGGGAAAATATGCAGGATACTATGGATTTGCCTGAAGAAATTAGAAAGGATATTAACTTCGTTGTTGCGGACAGCATGGACACGGTTTTGTCCACCGCACTGCGCAGTTAAGCAAAATCTATGAATATACACAACGCATCACTAACAATATCGGCTGTTTTGCCAAAGCAATATCCTCCGGAAAGTGTTCCGGAAGTTGCATTTGCCGGCAGGTCAAATGTGGGTAAATCATCTTTTATAAACAAGGTGTTAAACAGAAAATCTCTGGCAAGAACAAGTTCCAAACCCGGAAAAACTGCAACAATAAATTTCTTTAACATAGACAACTGCATTAATTTTGTTGATCTGCCGGGTTACGGATTTGCGAGGGTTTCTAAGGAAGAAAAGAAAAAGTGGGCTTCTATGATAGAAACATACCTAAACACAAGACAGTCCTTGGCACAGGTAATACTGATTGTGGACAGCCGGCATGCACCCACGGAAGATGACAAGGTAATGCTTGGCTTCATAAGGGCGGTATGCGAACGCGCCGTAGTTGTTGCATCAAAAATTGACAAACTCAAAAAAAGCGAGGTTGACCCAGCGCTAAGACGGATTATAACCGATTTGCGACTGCATGGAGATGACATCATAATCCCGTTTTCTGCCGTTAGCGGTGAGGGTGCGGATATGTTTTGGGACTATATTAATCAGATTGTATTGGATGAGGAAGAATAAATGAACATTTTGGATGGACTCAATGACAGACAGCAAGAGGCTGTTCTCACAACAGAAGGACCGCTTCTTGTCCTGGCAGGTGCAGGAAGCGGTAAAACTACCGTTCTTACAAAGCGAATTGCTCACATAGTTGAAAAAGGTCTGGCAAGACCTTGGCAAATACTTGCAATAACGTTCACGAACAAAGCAGCCGCAGAGATGCTTACCAGAATCGCAAACCTCGTTCCCGAGGGTTGCTCAGATATGTGGATAAAAACATTTCACAGTTCATGCCTAAGAATTCTGCGTTGTGACATTGAAAAACTCGGACAGAAATACACACATGAGTTCAATGTCTACGATACAAACGACCAAAAAAAGGCTGTCAAAGATGTTTTGAAAGAACTCAACTTCAGCGAAGATATGTATCCGGTAAGAATGCTTGTTTCAAGAATATCCGACATGAAAAACAAAGGGATTACCCCCGAAGAGTTTGAAAAAGGTGTCTATGATTTCAAGCAAAAGAATATCGCACGAGTTTATGCGGCATATCAGCAAAAACTTATGGATAACAATTCACTTGACTTTGACGACTTGCTTCTTAAGACTGTAGAACTTTTTGAAAAATGCCCCGATGTTCTGGAATACTATCAAAACAAATTCAAATACATTTTGGTAGATGAATATCAGGATACCAATCATATTCAGTACAAACTTGTGGCGATGCTGGCAGCAAAGCATCACAACCTTTGTGTTGTTGGTGACGATGACCAGAGCATCTACAAGTTCCGTGGTGCGGATATTACAAATATTCTTGATTTTGAAAAACAGTTCAAAGAAACAAAAACAGTAAAACTTGAACAGAATTATCGCTCCACACAAAATATACTTGATGCTGCAAATGATGTAATCAAAAACAATCGAGACAGGAAGCAGAAAAAACTGTGGACAGATGCGGGAAAAGGCGATAAAATCACACTCAATGTTTCCGACGACCAGATTGCCGAGGCTTCGTACATAAATTCTTGTATTGAAAAAATGGTTTTTGACGGAACATATAAATACAGCGATTTTGCGATATTGTACCGTACAAATGCACAGACACGTGCATTTGAAGAAAATCTCACCTGTCCGTACAGAATACTGGCAGGACTAAGGTTCTATGACAGAAAAGAAATCAAAGATATTTTGTCCTATTTGAGGGTTGTTTACAATCCAACTGACGATATCAACCTTATGAGAATTATAAATGTTCCCAAAAGAGGTATCGGAGAAGCAACGGTGTCAAAGATTTCTGCCTTGGCTCGCAGTCTTGGAAAAAGCATGTTCGACATAATAATTTCATCCGAATACGAAGAGGCTTTGGGGCGCTCAGCCTCAAAGATAAAGTCCTTTGCAAACATCATAACGGAACTTATGGAAGTGAAGGATACAATACCTGTTACAAGTCTTATAGACCTGATGCTTGAAAAGACCGGTTACACTCAGTCACTGCTTTTGGAAGAACCACAGGAGGCACGTTCCAGAATTGAAAATATTGAGGAGTTCCGCTCCAAAGCATATGAGTATCAGAACACTGTTGAAAACCCGAGTTTTGCGGGATTTCTGGACAATATTTCCCTTGTTTCGGATGTTGATAATCTGGATTCAACTCAGGATGCAGTTGTTCTTATGACATTACATTCTGCCAAAGGGTTGGAATTTCCTGTAGTATTTATGTGCGGAATGGAAAAAGGTCTGTTCCCCAGTGCTATGTCCGAAGCCGAAGAGGGTGGTATGGAGGAAGAAAGACGTCTGTGCTATGTCGGAATTACCAGAGCGAAGAAAAAACTCTATATGACAGCAGCCAGATACCGTACTATATACGGTCAGACTGCACCGCAACTCCTTTCACCTTTTGTGGATGAAATCCCGGACGAACTCTTTAGCAATGCAGGCGAAAAAAGAAACTTCATTGCTAAAAATTACACCAGCGAATACAATAATGGTTATTCACGGGAGAGAAATGCTTCTTTCTCGGACAATTTTTCATATGTAAAAAACGGTGGAGAGAACACCAAAACCATAATGGATAAGTACGGAATGTTTTCCGCTTCATCCCTTGTAAAACCTGCGACAGATTTTGATATGAAAAAAGGTGACAGGGTAAAACACAGAAAATTCGGTGAGGGTATGATAATTTCTGTGACACCGTCGAGCGGGGATTATATGGTGGAAATACTTTTCGATAACGTAGGAACAAAGAAACTCATGGCTTCCATTGCAAAACTTACCAAAGTATGAAAGGCAGGAATCTGAAATGATTAAAAAATTTGATTCAAAGAACATACACGCTCTGGCAGAAGCATTTGTCAGCATTGATAATACCGAGGACTGCCTTAACTTTCTTGCGGATCTTTGTACCGTATCGGAGGTAAAGGCTATGGCACAGCGTCTTGAAGTTGCCACTATGCTCAATGATAAGAAAGTCTACAATGATATTGTCGCAAAAACAGGAGCCAGCACCGCAACGATTAGCCGTGTAAACAACGCTCTTACATATGGTGAGGACGGTTACAGGACAGTTCTGGCCAAACTTAGTGATAACGAAAGCCGGGAGTAACATTATGCAAAAAGAAAATTGTTACGGTGATTTTGCCTATATATACGATAAACTTACCGATGATGTTGAGTATGACGCGCGGGAAAAATATCTGGAAGAACTCATAAAAAAGCATTTGGGTAAACATCCTGAACTTGTGTGTGATTTGGGTTGCGGTACAGGTACTATCTGTTCTCTGATGAGCAAAAAGGGGTATGATATGATTGGTATCGACAATTCACCCGATATGCTCAATGTTGCTTCTAAGAAAAATACCGACGGAAAGATACTTTTTTTGAATCAGGATATATGCGACTTTGAACTCTATGGAACGGTTGATGTCTTTTTGTCCCTGTTGGACACACTTAATTATATTACCGACGAAAAAGATGTTGAACATTTGTTCTCGTTGGTGCATAATTACTTGAATCCGGGCGGAATTTTCATTTTCGATGTAAACTCACAGTATAAGTTCGAGAATATATTGGGAGACAATACTTTGGTTTTTGAAACGGATGATATTTTTTATACATGGGAAAATTGTTATGAAGATGAGCAACTGGATTTTTACCTGAATTTTTTTGTGAAAGAAAAAAACGGTTTGTACGAAAGGTTTTCCGAACAGCACAGTCAACGTTATTATGATGATGCTTTTTTGAAAGAGTGTGCCAAAAATGCAAATTTAATTTTTGAAAAAAGATATGCGGATAAAGATTTTGCAGACCCGGGAGAAACCGAAGAACGTATTTTTTATGTTTTCAGAAAGCCCGAAGAATGATTATACGGAGGTAAGATAATGGATATTATTGTAGCGACCAACAATCAGGGGAAGGTTAAGGAAATCAAAAATATACTGTATCCTCATAATGTCATGAGCCAGATTGAAATAGGCGTCGATATCGATGTTGAGGAAACGGGAACAACCTTTGAAGAAAATGCTTTTTTGAAAGCCAGAGCGTTAAAGCCTTATACCCAATGTGCAATAATTGCAGATGACAGCGGACTTATGGTTGATTACTTAAACGGCGACCCCGGAGTGTTTACTGCAAGGTATGCCGGAGAAAACACCACGCCAATGCAGGGAATTGAAAAACTTCTCAAAAACATGGAGGGTGTTCCGTTTGAGGATAGGGGAGCAAAGTTTGTAAGCGTAATTACACTTATATTGCCCGATGGCAGTGAGTATAGTTTTGAGGGAGAGTGCTCGGGTTATATTACCAATATCATAAAGGGCGAAAACGGTTTTGGATTCGACCCCATATTCTATTATCCGCCATTTGATAAAACATTCGCAGAAATAAGCGATGATGCTAAAAATGAGGTCAGCCACCGAAGTGCTGCTATTTCAAAACTCAAAGAATTTTTGGAAAATATGGAATAAAAAGTATAAATATGTACTCCCTTGGCATAAAAATTTCCCCTATGGTTTTATTTTACCATAGGGGTGCTTTTTTCTATTGTTCGTTTTTACTGAAACTATTCAAAGTTTCATCATGTTTTTTAATACGGATTTTCTTTCAATCATTTCATCTATTCTTCCTATGTATTCAGATACTTCCTTGACATTGAAAACACGGTCTATCTTATCACCGCAGACAATCTTCGTTGAAGCGCCTGCACCTATGGCATATATACTTTGTACTTCCTCCATTATGTAGATGTTGTAAATACATTCGTGACCGGGATTGCAGTATCCCACGTTTTCCAAATTGCCAAGCATATTTTTTTGTCTGTACATATAGTATGGGATTTTGTTGAGTTTCGTCATGGATTGCGACGCCATACGAAGCATATTATTGACTGTGTTTGATGCAGACATTGTATATGTGCTGTATCGTTCATCCAAAAAGGAGCCTCGTTTAATGGACATTGTATGAACCGTGAGACTTTGAGGATTCAGTTTCTCAATGGAGCACAAGGTGTGTTCAAAGTGAGATTCATTTTCTTCGGGAAGTCCTGCGATTAAATCCATGTTTATGTGGTTAAAATCGTTTTTAAGTGCCAATTCATAGGTGCGTATTACATCTTCCGGAGTGTGGCGTCGACCTATGATGTCCAGTGTTTTTTGATTCATAGTCTGAGGATTTATGCTAATTCTTGAAATTCCGTAATTTCGAATTATGCGCAGTTTTTCTTCGGTTATTGTGTCGGGTCTTCCAGCCTCAAGGGTAAATTCCCTTACTTTTGACAGGTCAAAGTGTGTGTACAGGTTTTTAAGAAGTCTGTCCATTTGGGTTTCCGAAAGTGCAGTTGGAGTTCCTCCGCCAATGTACACGGTGTCTACGGAAAGATTGTTGTGTTTTAATATCTGTGCGGTTGCAATCATTTCCTTTTCCAGAGCATCCATATAGGGCTCGGTGAGAGTGTTTGAAAGTTTGATGGATTGCGAGGTGAAAGAACAGTACAGACAGCGAGTAGGGCAAAACGGTATCCCAACATACAAACTTACAGAGTTTTTCGGCATAGAAGTTATGATCTTCTTTTCGCAACTGTTGACTTTGATTGCAAGTTCTGTTTTTTCGTCGCTGCACAAATAAAAATTTTTGAAATGTTGGCGGATATTATCGTCGGAGAAACCGTCATCTGACATTTCGCGCACAATTTTACTCGGACGTATTCCGGTGATAAGTCCCCATGGGAGATTTGTGCCCAATGCCTTATTCAGCGCCTCGTTTATGGTCTTTTTAACATAAATCTTGTTTGCCTCTTTCACGGTAACAGATGCACTGTATTTCCTGGAATCAAGTGACAATATGCAGGTGTATGTACAACTGTCTGAATCTTCTGTAAGTTCAGATACAACATAATCCCCGTTTTCGGGGATTACATCTGTAAGTTCTATTTTTGTTTTGCAAATATGCGATGAAATCATTTCTCTTGCGGCATATTCTTCCTGATGATTTTTTAGTATAAGGTACATTTTACTTTCCTCTCACAAAAGGATTGTTATTTATTTCGTATTCAACTGTTGTGGGATTACCATGTCCCGGATATATTCTTGTATCCGGGGGTAAAGTGTAGATTTTTTCTTTTATCGAAGCGCAAATCCCGTCAAAACTTCCTCCCGGAAAATCAGTTCTGCCTATGGAAGTGAAGAAAATTGTATCTCCGCTGAAAAGGTAGTTATCTGCTAACATACACATACTTCCGCGTGTATGTCCCGGGGTATGAATGAACTTAACAGTTTTGTCACCAAGCGTAAGAGTGTCGCCGTCAGAAACCAAAATGTCGGCTTTGGTGTCGGGAGAGACAGTATTGAGAATATCCGAAAGATTCAAAAATGAATCATTAAGTGCTTTTGAATCTTCTTTGTGTATAACAACCGATGCACCAAACTCTTTCTTTAAGGCATCCAGAGCACCAATGTGATCTGCGTGGGCATGGGTCAGGACGATGTATTTTAGTTTGGCATCTGCCTTTTTCGTCAATTCAATTGCGAGTTCCGGCATATCTCCCGGGTCAACTGCAATCATTTCTTTGGAATTTTCATCTGCAATGAGATAGAAATTTGCAGACAAATTTCCAAGAGGTGCTGTTTTTATAATCATATACACCCTCCGTTAATTATTTCTGGAAACCTCAACAATGTCTTTTAACTTGCCGAGTTTCTTAATAAGAACATTCAGTTGTTCAGTGTTGGAAACCTCCACTGCAATTTCCACAATTCCAAGACCGTCTTTTGTAGAACGTGCATTCAGACTTCGTAATGATACCTTGGTATCGCTTACGATATTTGCAACTTCAAGAACAAGACCGTTTCTGTCTGCACAAACAATCTTAATCTTGGAAAGGTAGGAAGTCTTTGCGTTTTCTTCCCAGGATACATCAATAAGTCTTGCTCTTTCGGATTCATCCTTGTGCATGGCTGCGATGTTTATGCAGTCTTGTCTGTGTATGGACACACCGCGTCCGCGGGTGATATAGCCAATAATTTTATCTCCCGGTACCGGACTGCAACATTGTGAATAACGGATAAGACAGTTTTGTATTCCCTTGACAATTATACCGTCGGAAGCAGAAGTTTTCTTACCCGGCTTTGACTGCGATTCTGTGGCAAGAGAAAGAGGAAGTTCGTCCTTTTCGTGAGTTTTTTTGTATTCATCTTTCAGTTTCGCAATAACATTTGCAAGGACAAGACCGCCGTATCCCAGATTGGCATACAGGTCATCCTCATTGGCGTAACCGTATCTTTTTACCAATTTTGCAATGTATTCGGAAGAATCAAGTTTCAGTTGGGAAAGTCCCTGACGCTTGAGTTCCTTTTCTATCATTTCACGGCCCAGGATAATGTTTTCTTCACGGTTTTCCTTTTTAAACCAGGCATTGATTTTGTTTCTTGCCTGACTTGTTTTTATGATTTTAAGCCAATCCATACTGGGTCCGTGTACATTGGGAGAGGTTATTATTTCGATAATATCTCCGTTTTTCATTTGATATTCAAGCGGAACTATTTTACCGTTGGCTTTGGCTCCCTGCATTTTGTATCCTATAGCAGAATGTATGCTGAATGCGAAGTCTATCGGTGTAGAACCTGCAGGAAAGGAGAGAACATCACCTTTTGGAGAGAATACAAAAACCTGGTCAGTGAAGAGATCAATGCGCAGTGTCTGTAGAAATTCTTCTTCGCTCTTTGCATCGTTTTGAACATCAAGAATCTGACGTACCCATTGGAATTTCTGTTCAACATCTGCATCGTTTTTCCTTGAACCTTCCTTGTATTTCCAGTGTGCGGCAATTCCGTTTTCGGCAATCTCGTGCATTTCCTTTGTACGAATTTGTATTTCAAAAGGTCTGCCGTCGTTACCGATTACCGTTGTGTGGAGAGACTGATACATATTAGGCTTTGGCATCGCAATATAATCTTTGAATCTTCCCGGCATCGGTTTGTACAGTTCATGAGCGGCACCCAGTGCAGCATAGCAGTCACTCACGGTGTTTGTAACAATTCTTACTGCAAAAAGGTCATATATCTGATCCAGAGTTTTGTTCTGTGTGTACATTTTCCGGTATATGCTGTAAAAATGCTTTGGTCTGCCGTCGATGCTGCATTCGATATTTAATTCGGACAATTTGTGTCTGAGTTCGAGTTTAATATGGTCGATGTACTGTTCTCTTTCCTGCCTTTTTTGGTTGATACCCTTTACGATTTCAAAATAGGCAATTGGGTCTAAATATTTGAGAGATAAATCCTCAAGTTCCCATTTTATTTTGTACATACCGAGCCTGTGAGCAAGAGGAGCAAATACGGTGAGGGTTTCTCTTGCTTTTTCGCGCTGCTTTTCTTCACTCATGCTTATGAGAGTGCTCATGTTGTGCATACGGTCTGCAAATTTTATTATAATAACTCTGATGTCGCTTGCCATAGCCAGAAACATCTTTCTCAAGTTTTCCATATCCCGTTCTTCTTTGTTGGAAAACTCAATTTTATCAAGTTTTGTTACACCGTCAACAAGCAAAGCAACCTGCTCGCCAAACATGTTTTTAATATCTTCCAGTGAATATTGTGTGTCTTCCACAACGTCATGGAGCA
>JAZNJU010000116.1:0-6117 GCA_045578205.1 Clostridia bacterium
TCAATCCACTTTTTCAGTATATCCTTTCTACAATTCGGAGTCCTCACCGTGGATTATAGGTCTTATCCTTGGAGCGATTGTTTGCTACTGCCTGATAGGCGGAGGGAAACGAATAATAGGTGTTACCTCCTTTTTGGTCCCCATAATGGGCGTGGCATATATCTTAATTGCAATATTTATAACACTTATAAACTTTAAAATGCTCCCCGGGATATTTGCAAAGATTTTCGAGGGCGCATTTGACCTGAAAGCAATTTTCGGAGGTTTCAGCGGTTCATGCGTTATGTACGGAATAAAGCGCGGACTGTTTTCCAACGAAGCCGGTGTCGGCTCTGCTCCGAACGCTTCTGCCTCTGCCGACGTTAAACATCCCGTAAATCAGGGTCTGGTTCAGGTACTTTCTGTATTCATAGACACGATACTCGTGTGCACGGCAACCGCATTTATGTGCATGTGCTCGGGCGTTGAACCCACAGCCGAAATTTCGGGCGCTCCCTATGTTCAGGAGTCTCTTTTGAAAACCCTTGGAGAATTCGGCCCTGTGTTCATCACAGCGGCAATGGTTCTCTTTGCATTTACCACTCTTTTGGGTAATCTGTACTATGTGGACAGAAGTTTGCATTACATCTTGAAACGCAAGCCATCCAGACGGGTGGAAACCGCATCACACATAATTGCATCTGCGGTAATATTCTTAGGTTCTATCTTGAGTGCAGACCTTCTGTGGGGTATTGCTGATGTAACTATGGGCGGTATGACAATCATAAATATGCCCGTTATACTTTTCCTCGGAAAATATGCCGTAAGGGCACTAAAAGATTTTGACAGACAACGAAAGCAAAATAAAGAGCCTGTATTCCTGGCAAAAAACATAGACCTGCCTCACGATACAGACTACTGGAAATAACGGTGACAAAATGAAAGCGGAAAACAACACATTTTTAAAAGGAATACTCGATTCCATACCTATCTTTCTGGGATACCTCTCGGTATCCTTTGCCTTTGGAATCTTCACGGTGGAAAGCGGACTTGGTGTATTGGAGGCACTTCTTATCTCCATGACAAACGTAACTTCTGCAGGACAACTTGCCGCAGTGCCCATAATCGCAGGCGGCGGTGCTTTTGCAGAACTTGCGGCAACACAGTTTATAATCAATCTCCGATACGCCCTTATGTCGGTGTCCCTTTCACAGAAACTTCACAACAAGTTCACTCTTTTGGACAGGCTCCTTGTTTCATTTATAAACACAGATGAAGTGTTCGCAGTTGCATCTTCAAAAAGCGGAAAAGTGAAAAAAGGTTATATGTACGGTCTTATAATCCCTCCCTATCTTGGTTGGGCGTTGGGAACTCTCATAGGTGCCGCTGCAGGAAACATTCTTCCATCTGTTGTAGTAACATCCCTCGGAGTTTCAATATATGCAATGTTTGTTGCCATAGTGGTACCCGAAGCAAGGACGAATGTAAACACAGCACTGTGTGTACTTTTTGCCGTCATATTAAGTTGCCTGTTCAATTTCGTTCCGATGTTTAAAGGCATCCCCGCAGGATTTGTCATTATAATATGTGCCATTTCCGCAAGTGCTGTTTTTGCACTGCTTCACCCCATAGACATAATAGAGGAGGCGGAAGAAAATGACTAAAAACTTTTTTGCCTATCTTCTTGTTTCGGCAGGTGTTACCTACCTTATACGAATGCTTCCTCTGGTACTTGTAAAAAAGAAGATAAAAAATCAATTTCTCATATCTTTTCTATATTACATACCCTATGCAGTTCTGGCGGTAATGACAATTCCAGCAATTTTTTCTGCATCGAATCACACACTGGCATCTACAATCGGATTTGTGGTTGCGTTCATACTGGCATACAAAAACAGAAGCCTTGTTACCGTTGCGGCATTTTCCTGCCTTTCGGTACTTCTGTGTGAAGTGATACTGAAATACATATGAAGGTGAAACAAATGAAAGATACGGATCTGTACTATGAAAAAATGACAAAAACTCCTGTGGCAAAACTCATAATAACTCTCGGAATCCCCACAACCATATCTATGCTTATAACAAGCATATACAACATGGCGGATACATACTTTGTGGGTACACTCGGAAAAAGCGCACAGGCTGCAACCGGTATTCTGTTTACACTTCAGGCAATTATCCAGGCCATTGCATTTATGCTTGGACAAGGCTCCGGGACGATGGTATCCAAAGCACTTGCAGACAAAGATAAGGACGAAGCATCGACGTACGTTTCATCCGCTTTCTTTCTGGGATGCAGCATGGGACTTATACTGAGTATTTTCGGATTTATTTTTATAAAACCTTTTATGCGTGTTCTGGGAAGCACGGAAACTATCCTGCCCTACGCGTGCGACTACGGAATGTGGGTACTTATATCCTGTCCGTTCATGATTGGCTCTCTTATTCTCAACAACTGTCTACGCTACGAGGGAAAGGCTTTTTACTCTATGATTGGTCTTACCACAGGCGGAATACTCAATATTTTCGGAGACTATTTCCTTGTGCCTGTGCTTGGTGTGTACGGTGCAGGTCTTTCTACCGCAGTATCACAGATTATAAGTTTTTCAATACTTCTTACATTCTACATAAAAATGGCGCAAAGTTCCATACACCCCAAGTACATAAGCCACGCATTTAATGTGTACTTCGACATATGCAAGGTAGGATTTCCCGCTATGATACGTCAGGGATTAAGTTCCATATCACAGGGGCTTCTCAACAACCTCACAAAACCCTTTGGCGATGCCGCCATTGCCGCAATGAGTGTTGTAAACAGATTTACAATGTTCATTCTCTGCGTGGGGCTTGGAGTAGGTCAGGGATATCAGCCTGTGGCTTCCTTTAACTATCAGGCAAAAAAGTACGGAAGAGTAAAAAAAGGTCTTTTGGTCACAATGGCTCTCGGGTTCATCCTTGTAAGTTTCCTTGCCGTTCCGGGATTTATATTCTCAAAAGAAATTGTTACAGCGTTTCAAAAAAATGCCGACGTTATACGAATCGGCACATATGCAATGAAATGGGCAACTATAGGTGCTCTCTTTCTTCCTCTGTCGGTTCCCGTAAATATGCTGTATCAGAGCATAAGGAACGTGAAAGTTTCATCATTTCTGTCGCTTATGCGTTCGGGTCTTTCCTTTATACCCGTTCTGATCATTACAACAAAATTTCTGGGACTTACGGGAATACAGATTTCTCAGCCTATAGGCGACATAATTACCGGACTTGTGAGTATTCCCTTTACACTACACTTTTTGTGCACTGATAACAAATGAATTAATTTTAAAAATCCACATACAATATACCGAGGTGATTTTGTATGTGGAAAAGAATTAAACCATATGTCATATCAATACTGATTGCCCTTGGTGTGGGCGGTCTTTCCGCACTTGTAACAAGAGGCAGTATGGATATTTACAGTGAAATTGAAAAACCTGCCCTTGCCCCTCCGGGATTTTTGTTTCCCATTGTTTGGGGTGTGCTCTTTGTGCTTATGGGTATAAGTTCTGCAATAGTATATACCAAAACAAAAAACAGAAAAACGGTGTACAAAACAGGTCTTGGGATATATGCCCTCCAACTTGTCGTAAACTTCTTCTGGTCTGTAATATTTTTTAATATGAGAGCATTTCTGTTCTCCTTTTTGTGGCTTATACTCCTGTGGGTGCTTATTGTAATTATGATTTTGCGTTTCTACAAAATCTCTCCCCTTGCGGCATACCTGCAAATTCCATATCTTCTATGGGTTACATTTGCAGGATATCTCAATTTTATGATTTATCTTATGAATTAAAAACAGGTTGTTTCTGCACCATTGCGGAAACAACCTGTTTTCGTATTTATATTTACATATTCACTTTGAAAACATCTGCAACTTCAGTTATTGTTATGTAGGCTTTTTTGTCGATGGAGTGGACAATTTCACGCATTTTGGATATCTGAAATCTATCGAGTATGAAATACACCATTGTCATATCCGAATTTGAATAACCGCCTTTTACGGGTATCTTTGTTGTTCCGCATTCAAATTCCGCCATAAGAACCTCACATATTTCTTTGGGCTTTACGGTTATAATCATTGCTGCTTTTGAACGGTCAATACCCTCAACTATAAAGTCGATGGTTTTAAGTCCCGCAACGTAGGTTACTATGGAATACAGAGGCAGTATCCAACTGTTTATAACAATTCCGCAAATAATATAAAGGCATACATTATACATCATCACGAATGTACCAACCGTGATGCCGATTTTTTTTGCAAATATAACGGACATAACTTCTATTCCGTCAATGGCACCGCCATACCTTATGGTAATACCGCTGCCCACACCCGAAATCAATCCGCCGAACAGAGCGCACAACAGCAAATCCGTGCCTGCAAGCGGAGAAGCCAAAGATACATCTATGGGCAAAATATCTGTTATAAGCCAGGCTCCGAATGAATACACCAGGATTGTGTACAAAGAATATACGGTGAACAAACTTCCCTGCTTTTTGTAACCAAAAACAAAAAGCGGAAAATTGACAAGAACCAAAAACATAGACAGCGAGCACCAGTCAGGAGTAATCTGGGAAAGAAGCATCGCTGTTCCTGAAATTCCGCTGTCATACAATTTCACGGGAGAAAGAAACACCGTTACACCAAAGGCATTGATAAGTCCCGCTATTGTCAGCATAATGATGTTTTTCAGTTTTATATCACGCATAATATTCCTCCGTTTTAATTATTTTCAAGTTCTATCTTCGGAAGTTTCCACAAATACCTGGTGGCAAGCATACGTATGGCAAAAATCAAAATCATGGACACTGTTGAAACCAGGATGTTGTCTTCAACAAGGATTCTCAGGAAATAGTACAGCGTGCTTCCGCAAAGAGAAGCCATTGCGTAGACGTGTTTTTTCAGAACATAGGGGGTTTTGTCTGCCAGAATATCACGGAATATTCCGCCTCCTACACCTGTTATCATCCCCATAAGTATGCAAAAGAGTGCCTGACTTTCAAAGCCTGCATTGCAAACGGTCTGTGTTCCGAGTACGGAGAAAACCGAAAGACCAAGTGCATCGAATATATTGTTTATGGTTTCTATTTTGGTGGAAAATCCGCTAAAGTGCTTTCTGTTTATGTAGGAAACTATGAATACCAGAACAGAAGTAAGTGCGGCGAGTACTATTATGATGGAATTTGAAAATACCGTGGGTGGAACTCTTCCAATGAGTACATCGCGGAGCATTCCTCCTCCGGTTGCCGTAATACAACCCAAAACCAGTACTCCGAACAAATCCAGTTTTCGGCTTATTGCAACCAGTGACCCTGAAATCGCAAAAGACACAGTTCCGAGAATTTCCAGAACAGATATAACTGCATAATACATAACATCACCTCGAAAATTACATGTCCTCAGGTTTGTAGTTCTTATTTAACATTCTCACAATAGCATAGGGTTTAACTTCCCTGTTCAGTTTGATTTTTACGGTCATCTGTGCGTGGGGTGCACTTTGTATAGGATTATCCCACTCATCGTACATATCCTCAACGGTGAAACTGAAATTATCTCCAAGGGGATTGATTACTTCCAGAATATCGCCTTTTTCAAACTTGTTGCGCTGCTCAAAAATTGCCGTACCGTCCTTACAGTCCATAGCCACCGCGGCTATTGTGTATTCCTGAATGTAGGTATTGCTTGTATAGAGTTGGTGCTTTTCAGTGGGCTTCCCAAAGTAAAATCCGTTGGTGTACTCTCGGTGGCTAACCTTGCTAAGTTCCTCAAGAATAGCATCGTCCACCTTGTAATCGCCCCCACATTCAAAATACGCATCTATTGCATCTCTGTATGCTTTCACTACTGTGGCTACATAGAGTTCGTTTTTCACTCTTCCCTCTATCTTGAAACTTGAAACGCCTGCACGGATAAGTTCAGGTATGTGCTCTATCATACACAAATCTTTGGAATTGAATATGAAGGTGCCTCTTTCGTTTTCAAAAACGGGCATATATTCCCCCGGGCGCTTTTCTTCCATGAGATAATACTTCCAACGGCATGGATGGGTGCAGGCACCAAGATTTGCGTCTCTGCCTGTAAAATAGTTACTGAGCAGGCAT
>JAZNJU010000117.1:0-6972 GCA_045578205.1 Clostridia bacterium
ATAAAGAGAACTCCGCCGCCTGCACCGAATACCACATCACCGGGGAGGCAAACAGCATTTCCGATTCTTGTTACAGTGTTGAATCCTGTCATTATAAAGTCTCTTATGGGAGTGGGGTCAATACCTCTGTAGTAAACCTGTGTATCTTCAATTTTTTTCATCTGTTCGGTATCTCTTACACCGCCCCAGATAACAGCACCGCCGTTTTCATTTTTGGTTTTGTTTTTGATGGCTGTGGTGAGGTTTCCGCCAAGGAATGTACCCTTATATATCTTGTCGTACATATCTATTACGGGTACGTCATATTCCTGAAGACTGTCTATAACCCACTGGTTGTATGTGCCTGTTCTCATTTCGCTTCTGCCTATGTTTTTTACCACTTCGTCATAGTCGGGACGATAGGGGCAGTATGTAGCAGTAACCGCTCTTCCTATAAGTTTTCTGCCGTCATCGTGCAGGGTGTGAAGTCTGCCCTCAAACTGACTTTCGTAGCCTTTTACAAATATGGGTTTCCAGACCTCCTCGAGTGTCAGAGTTTTAAGAGCCTTTAAATACTTTTCATCAACCTTGGGGCGTCCGTCTTCAAATCTTTCACCTTTCCATTGGGGTGTAAGGGCAATGATATCTTCTTTAACATTGAAATTCATTTTTGTTTCTCCTTTGAAATATATTTTTTAATTAAGATGCATACCGCCATCTATTATTATGTCTGTACCTGTTATGTAGCGTCCTTCGTCCGAACAGAGCAAAAGTATGGTGGGTGCTATATCCTTTGGCGTGCCCACATATCCGCAGGGGATTTTGGAAACCACTTTATCTTTTAACACGGGGTCTTCAAGCACACTTTCGTTTCTCGGTGTGGCTATGGCGCCTGGTGCAACGTTGTTTATTGTAACACCGTGGGGAGCCAGCATGGGAGCAAAGTTTTCTGCCATCTTTTTCTGAGCGGCCTTTGTCACTGCGTATATGCTGAGTTCAGGATGCTGATTGTACTGGTTGACACTTCCTACTGTTACTATGCGTCCCCAATTTTTTTCTATCATTCCCGGAGCGTACTTTTTGATAAGAAGATAAGAACTTTTTACGTTGCAATCCATTTGTATATCAAATTCTTCCAAAGTGAATTCATCCCAGTTTCGCTTGTACTGAATGGAAGCGTTGAGAACGAGTATATCCACATCACCTGTCTTGTTGTAGAGTTCGTCTATTTCTTTGGGATTAAGAAGATTTGCTTTTGTGGGCACGGAGCCCGGGATTTCTTTTGAAGCGGCTATACATTTTTCCATATTCTGCGAGCCGCTTACAAATACTTTTGCACCTCTTTGCGAAAGCAATTTTGCAATTTCAAAACCAATCCCCTGGGTAGAGCCGGTAACAAGGGCGGTCTTTCCTTTTAAATCAAACATTTTCCAATACCTCTTTCACACTATATTCTCTGCCGACTTGCATTTCAAAACCGTTCTTGACATTTGAAATGTATTTTTTGGGGTCTTCGGTATTGTTCTGAAACATACCGTAATGGTTTGGTACGGCAACTTTCGGGTTTATTATGGCGGTGAGTTTCACAGCATCATTTACGTCCATGTTTCCGAGTTTGCCGTTTATACATATGAAACTTATGTCTATATTTCTGGATTTGAGTTCATCAAGTTTCTTGTGGTAGTATGTATCGCCTGAAAAATACAGTTTTGTTTTGCCGTGTTCAACCAGCACTCCGACTGCAGGCACTGTGTGGTCAGCAAACAGGGCAGTCAATGTGAATTTGCCAAAACTCAGAGTTGTACCCTCATCGAAGGATTTGCATTTTTTCGCACCGCACTCTCTTAGTGTTTCTATTCCGTCAGACGGACAAAGGAAACAAATGCTGTTTAAATTTGTTTCCTTTATTGTGTCGGTGTCCAGATGGTCCAGGTGGTTGTGTGTGCAAATGAGAACATCACTTGATATTTCTCTGGGGTTAATAACGGGAGCAATCATTCTTCGGTTTCCGGTGATTTTTTCTACCAGATCCGACAGATACGGGTCGATACATATTTCGGTTTCTCCGTCTCCTATGATATACCCGCTCTGTCCCAACCATTTGATATTGAGGTTATTCATATTAACTCCACTCTCTGTCATTTGCCCATTCATTATCCCACTGGGTTGTGGGTGCCCAGATTTCGGGATATTTTTCGTGCATATGCTCTGCAATGAGTTCCTCGTTGAGACTGTCTATGCCCAGACCGGGTTTGTTTGGAACATTCACGAAGCCGTCTTTGAAGAGGGGATTTTCAATTCCGATTGCAAGGTCATTCCACCAGGGGATATCCACAGAGTGGAATTCCACGGCAAGGACATTTTGCATAGCAGCCGCTGCGTGAATTGCCGCCATACATGCTATGGGGCTTTCTGCCATATGTATTGCAAGAGCAACACCGTATTTGTCGCACATATTGCCAAGTTTCTTCATTTCGAGAGCACCGCCTACTGTGAGCATGTCGGGGTGTATAACGGAAACTCCACCGCAAGCCATAAGAGGTTCAAAGTTTTCTGCAAGGTATATGTCTTCTCCTGTACAAATCGGAACATTGCAGGATTTTGCAATCTTTTCATAATGCTTTGTGTAGTGCCAGGGAGCGATATCTTCAATCCACGCAATGTTGTATTTTTCAAGCCTTTTTGCAAACATTATGCAGTCTTCAATGGCAACATGGCCGAAGTGGTCTATCGCAAGAGGAACTTCGTAGCCGATTACGTCTCTTACCTGACGTACATAATCTTCAAGATAGTCCATACCTTTTTGAGTAAGGTGTATTCCTGTTGCATGATGGGGGATAGTGAATATTTCGTAGTTTTTGCCCAGCATCATGTCCATATCTATGGAGCCTTTCTGATGGTTTATGGCTTTCATTGAGTATTTTTTGATGTCTTCCAGAAAACCGATAGGCGCGTTGAGACATCCGGGTTCATCGAGCATGAGTTCAATACCAAGGTCCATTTTCAAAAATGTAAATCCTTGTTCCATTCTCTTTTTAAGAGCGTGACCCATATCGGTACCGGTATGTTTTCCGTCCACATCTGTGTCGCAGTACATTCTCACCTTGTCACGGAACTTGCCGCCAAGCATCTGCCAAAGCGGAACGCCCCATGCTTTACCTGCCAAATCCCAGAGTGCAATCTCTATTCCGGAAACACCGCCGCCCTGACGGGAGTGACCGCCAAACTGCTTTATTCTTCTGAACAGTTTGTCAACATTGCAGGGGTTTTCGCCGATAAGGCGGGATTTTAACATAAGTGCATATGTAGCGCTTGACGCATCGCGTACCTCACCGTATCCCACCAATCCCTGATTGGTATAAATCTTAATAAGGGGACAGTGCTTGGGAGCGCCGTTGATGTTTGCAACTCTTATATCCGTTATCTTGAGTTCCGACGGATTTGAGCACAAATTTGTGTTTTCTGAAATCATTTCCTTAATGGATGTTTTCATTAATATACACCTCAATTTTAAAATATATTTTACTGATTTCAGTTTATCATATGCTATGTACTGTTAAAACTTAAAATACGGTCAAAAAGGTTGACTTTTCGACCATTTTTTAATATAATTAATGGAAAAGGAGGCGTTTTGTCGTGTTTTTTGAACAAGAGAGTATATCTTTCCGAATTCTTGATGTACTATATATTAGTCAAGGCGCTATAAAAACTGATAATTACGGAAGAAATTTCGAGGCGATTTCCTTAAGGTATAAAGCCGACAGCGTGATTGAATACAACGGAAAAACCATAGAGTTTAAAGATAACACCATCGGTTTTTTTCCTGCAAATCTCAATTACAAAAGAACTTCCACCGGAGACAAAATGATTGTAATTCATTTCAAAACCTTTGATTACAGAACCGGAGACATAGAGAAGTTTGTTCCGCGTGATTATGAAAAGTATCGCAAATTATTCGAAGAAGCGCTGAAAATATGGCAGGAAAAATCCGTCTCGTACAAGCACGAAACTTCATCCGTTGTGAATCGGATATTTGCCCAACTTTATATGGACAACAAGAAAAACAATATACATCAGTTGAAAATTGCAAATTCCGTTGAATATATAGAGAACAACTGCCTTGACAAGGATTTTGAACTTGACAAAGCAGCCGAAAAGTCCTATATGAGCGAGACGCATTTTCGCAGACTTTTCAAGCAGGAATTCGGAATGTCGCCAAAGAAATATGTAATAAATTACAGAATAAAAAAGGCGGCTTCACTTATAATTGCAGGTTATCATACCTTAAAAGAGGTATCATCAATGTGCGGTTATGATGATTACAAACATTTTTCGGTAGAGTTCAAAAAAATTACAGGTGTTTCGCCGTCTCAATATAAGTATTCAAAAAAAGAGTTGTTCCTGAATTAAAACCTCCGCGTGTGCGGAGGTTTCATGATTCTTATTTACACATATCAATAAATGTTTCAAAAAGTATGTCCGTGTCAGGTCCGTATGGCATATCGGGAAAATCTCCTCTCATACGTTCCGGATGCCACTGGAAACAGTAAATCGGCAGACTTTCGTGCTCATATGCCTCAATAACACCGTCGTGGGATAGGGCGGAAACCTTAAATCCGGGCGCGAGTGTTCTAACTTTTACATTGTGCAGGCTATTAACAAGAAAATTCTTTCCGAAAAGGCGATTTATAAGTGTACCCTCAACCGTTTCAACCTTGTGTGATGTGAGGTTGTGTTCAACTCCGGATTCAACCTTGAAATTAATATGTAAATCACCGCCAAAAGCACGGTTTACCTGTTGCATACCCTGACATATTCCCAAGATGGGTTTGTTGCTCTTTGCAAAGGTACGCATCATTTCGTGTTCGCGGTTTATTCTTTCTAACTGAAAAGGTTGCATATTGTATGTGTTGTCGGGTTTGAACTCATGCGTTCCTGTAAATACGCAACCGTCAGCAAGTTCTAAATATTCGTCGGGTGAAGTATTGTCAAGGTCCATTATGGGTATTCCGCCTGCTGCGATTATTGCAGAAGAGTATGTTTTGTTGAGCATCCTGCTTTCCTTGTGAAAAACGGGATCAATCGCAGGACCGCCTGTTATGAGGATTATTGGTTTTTTCATTTTGAAACCTCCTTGCACTTGCAAATGAAGTTATGAAGCATTGTCTGACCTATGACATCATCGGTTTCTTTGTGTTCCGGATGCCACTGGACACCAAGCATAGGAAGAGAAGAGTGCGCTATTGCTTCTATTGTGTTATCTTCTGCAAAAGCCGTGGCAATCATATTTTTTCCAAGTTTATCCACAGTGGCAGTATGGGCACTGCTTACTTTGAATTGACTGTCGGGTATGGGATTTTTTGAGTTTGTGTTTATGATGTGATACACAAATTCCGTTTTGCCCTCCTTGGAATATGCACTGTGCATGGGGAGAGTTTCATGTTCTTTCAGACTTCCGCCGAAAAATACATTCAGAAGTTGCATACCTCTGCCGATACCAAAAATGGGTTTGCCCATGGATGTGAAAAGTTCGCAAAGCATAAATTCCATAGCCTCGCGTTCGCGGCTTAAGGGAGGAACGGTTTCGTCTGGATGATAAATCTTGCCGTATTTTCCGCGGTGGATTGCAGGACCGTCCGTAAGTAAAAGGCCGTCTGCAAGTTCAGCGTATTCACGGGCAAGTTTTGTGCCAAGTGCTACAAGAGGAAGTCCTCCTGCTTCGGCTACCATTTTTCCGTAGTCGGTATTAATCATAAAGTGGGGGATGTTTTTTGCGTAACCCTCCGAGGCAATTACAAGGATTTTTGGTTTCATAACATAACCTCCGTCAATAGTATCACAATTGTAACTTGTTTTAGTTCTTATTTTTTAATATCACAAACACACTGGTAAGCACAAACAACACGCCAGCAAGTGACGCCATGGTTAATTTTTCGTTCAATATTGCATAGCCAACCAAAACACTTACCGCAGGCTCAAAGGTGCTTAAGATAGAGGAACGCTGACCGCCTATTACAAATGTTCCGTGTTGGAAAAGTGTTACCGCGCCTGCATTTATAATTGTTGCAAATAAAAAAGTGTATATCCACCCCGTTAAATCGTGGGGAAGGGAAAGTTTGCCGGACAGACAGCATAACGTAAGCATTATCACCGAGCAAAAGAGTGACAGATAAAAGTTTACCGCAATTTCCGGTACTTCTTTCTTTCGCAGGATGGTAAGAAACATAATGTATATCGCATATGTAACGCCCGAAAGCAGGGCAATAGCACTACCGGTAAAGTTGATTTCTTTGCCGGGTGTGTAAAACAAGCAAATGCCAATAATGCAAAGCATGAGCCCTACAAGGTTATTCCTTGTTACAACTTTTTTCAGTACGAAAGCCTCCAGAAGCATAACAAATGCCGGATAAACAAAATGAAAAACAGTGGCAGTTCCCGTGTCTATGTGCTGGTACGATGTAAAGAGGAGCACAGATGTAAGGCATGCACCAAAAAAGGTTGTGATTGTAAGTGGGAGTATATGATTTTTTTTAATGGAAAGTGTTTCCTTTTTAATACCTGCTATTACTGCTATGGCAGGAAGTGATAGGAGATTTCTAAGTAAAACAAGTGTCAGGGGATTAACTCCGTTTTCATAAATGAGTTTTGCCATAAGCGGCATAAATCCGTATATAATGGAACTTGTTATCACAAATATGTATCCTCTTATAGTTCGGCTGGTACTCATGTGGGCATATCTCCTTAAAATTAAAGTGGGATTTTGGCATTATATCACACAAGTGTTTCAATGGCAACACTTTTTGCTAATTAGTTTAATTTTTTTTGAAAAGTGTACTTTTGACACAATTTTTTAAAAATGTATTGATATAATACATGTGGACCATAAAAAATAGAAAATCAAAATTCAATGTGATATAATGTTTTTTGCGGAAAACATAGCACAGAAAGGAATTTTGATTTTCTATGAATATTTTAACACAAAGAGCAAAGAAA